>NZ_CP067396.1:2153593-2461250 GCF_023617245.1 Lysobacter enzymogenes | reverse complement strand
GCCGTCTGCATGCTGCCCGCGCCCTGCGCGCGCAAGGTCTCGAACGGCACCTTCTCGCGTTGCAGGAACATCGCCACGTAGCGCCCGTCGAGGGCGAAGTTGACGTTCTGCGGAATCAGCCCGAGCTTGGCCATGCTCTCGGCGTTGAGCGTGCTGACCGCCACGCCGAGCAGTTCGCCGTTGTCGGACACGATCGGTCCGCCGCTGTTGCCGGGCTGGATCGGCGCGGAAAACTGGAACATGCCCATCGAACCGCGCGGCCCGCGGCTGGCGCTGACGTTGCCGCGGGTGACGTTCGGCGAGTCGCCGAGCACGCCCTTGAGCGGATAGCCGACGCTGGTGATCGACTCGCCCAGCTCGATCGCCTGACCCTGGCGCAACGCCAGCGCCGCGGCGCGCGGCTTGCCCGAATCGAGCACGGCGACGTCGAGCAGGTCGCTGGCCGCGCGCGCCTTGACCGGGAAAGTCGCGCCGTCCTGGTGCGCTTCCATCGCCACGCAGTTGCGCGCCACGTGCGCGGCGGTCAGCAGCTGGCCGTCCTTGTTGACGAAGAACGCGGTGCCGGTGCGCAGCGGCTTGCTGCGGTCGACCAACGCGGTCAGGTCGATCTTCGCGGTCGCGCCGGTGGCCGGGAACTTGACCGGGTCGGGCTGCAACGCGCCCTGCACCTGCGCCATCACCTGCTGCACCGCTTGCCGGGTCACGACCTGGGCGCTGGCGCCGAAATTGCCGTACTTCAGCGCGGTGCTCTGCTCGGCGGCGCCGCTGTTGAGCTTCTTGCCGTCGGCGCCGTAGACGTCGTACGCAACGGTCAGGGTCAGCTTGCCGCCTTCGGTCGACCACTTCGGCGCCAGGTCCAGCAGCAGGCCGTAGCGCTCGTCCTTGCCCGCCGGAACCACGTGCAGGGCCGGGAAATAGCGGCGCCCGACCTCATCCAGCGCGTCGCCCAGGGCCTTGCCCGGCTCCACCCACATGTTGATGCGCGGCAGGTAGGTGTTCGACGTCAGCATCGACGGCGGCACGTACACCGCCAGTTCGGCGGCGCTGGCGACGACCGGCGCGTTGTTGCGCGGCGGCGCGGCCAGCGCGGGCAGGGCCAGCGCGGCGAGCGCGAGAAGCAGGGGCGACACGGACAAACGCATGGGTCGGTTTTCCTAACGCGACCGCGCCCGGCGGGCGGAAGCGACCCGGGGCGCGCGGATTTACTGGGACGTCCGGCCTTTGGCTCCCCCTAAGGCCAACCGTGACGGGAGTTTAACCACGTCGGGGCGGCGATCACAGCCGGGGCGGCGCCGCCGGTCGCGGACGGGCGCGCGGCGCGCCCGGGCAGGCCTCAGAGCCCGCCGTCGCCGCTGCTGGAACGCGCCAGCGCCTCGCCGGCGCCGTCGCGCTGCTGGCGCCAGTGCTCGTGCCAGGCCTGGAACATCAACACGTTCCACAGATGCGTGTGCCAGCGCTTCTCGCCGTCGACGAAGGCGCGCCACAGGCCGTGGACGAGGTCGGCGTCGAAGTAACCCTGCGCGCGCAGCCGGTCCGGGGCGAGCAATGCCTCGGCCCACTCGCGCAGGTCGCCGCGCAACCATTGCGAGACCGGCGCGCCGAAGCCGCGCTTGCCGCGGTCGACCATCGCATCGGGCAGATAGCGCCGCAGCACCCGCTTGAGCAGATGCTTGCTGCCGCCGTCGTCGCCGCGTTTGTAGTGCAGCGGCAGCGACCACGCGAACTCGGCCACGCGCGTGTCCAGCAACGGCGCGCGCGCCTCCAGCCCGACCGCCATGCTGGCGCGGTCGACCTTGCACAGCAGATCGTCGGGCAGGTAGACGCTGTAATCGGCCAGCATCATCGCGTCGGCCGCGGTGCCGCGGCCGTCGAGCGGTTCGGCCAGGTCGTACAGCGTCGGCGGCAGTTGCGCGCCGGGCACCGCCGCCTGCGGAAAGCGCCAGCGCACGATCCGGTTGCGGTAGACATCGCCGATCCCGCGCGCGCCCATCTCGGCGGCGAACGCGGCGAAGCCGCCGGCGCGCGAGGCTTCGCCGTGGTCCTGCGCGCGTCCGGCCAGCCAGCGCCGCAGCGGTGCCGGCACCCGGTGCAGCAGGCTCAGGTTGCGCAAGGCGCGCTCGTAGCGCTTGTAGCCGAAGAACAGTTCGTCGCCGCCGTCGCCCGACAGCGCCACCGTGACCAGGTCGCGGGCGAGCTTGCACACCAGCGCGGTCGGCACCTGCGAGGCGTCGGCGAAGGGTTCGTCGAACATCGCCGGCAGCCGCGGCACTACCGCCAGCGCGTCGCCGCCGCTGACGTAGAGCTCGGTGTGCGCGGTGCCCAGGTGCCGCGCCACTTCCAGCGCGAGCGGCGCCTCGTCGTGGTGCGAGCCTTCGAAGCCGATGGTGAAGCTCTGCACCGGCTTGGCGCTGAGCGCCTGCATCAGCGAGGTCACCACCGACGAATCGGTGCCGCCGGACAGGAACACGCCGACCGGCACGTCGGCGACCATGCGCAGGCCGACCGCCTCGCGCAGCAGTTCGTCGAGGCGGTCCTCGGCGGCGTCGATGTCGCCGTCGAACGGATCGGCGATCGCCGCACGCATGCGCTCGGCGGCGTTCCAGTAGCGTTGCTGGTCGCGCGCCGGATCGTGGGCGCCCGGGCCGCGGGCGATGGCGGCCGCGTCCAGGCGCAGCAGCGCGCCCGGCGCCAGCTTCCAGGTGTCGGCGTGGATGCAGTACGGCGAAGGCACGTAGTCGTAACGCAGCAGCAGCGCCAGCGCGTCGCGGTCGACGCCGTTGTCGAACTGCGGATGCCGCCACAACGCCTTGAGTTCGGAGCCGAACACCAGGGTGTCGCCGGCCCAGCCGTAGTACAGCGGCTTCTTGCCGACCCGGTCGCGCGCCAGCCACAGCTCGGCGCGCTCGCGGTCCCACAAGGCGATGGCGAACATGCCGTTGCAGCGCGCGATCGCCGCTTCCACGCCCCACTGCGACACCGCCGCCAGCAGCACCTCGGTGTCGGAATGGCCGCGGAAGCCGTGGCCCAGGCCGAGCAGTTGTTCGCGCAGTTCGGCGAAGTTGTAGATCTCGCCGTTGTAGGCGATCACGTAGCGCCCGTCGGCCGAGGCCATCGGCTGATGGCCCAGCGGCGACAGGTCGAGAATGCTCAGCCGGCGATGGGCGAGCGCGATGCCGGCCTGCGGATCCGCCCAGACGCCGCCGTCGTCGGGGCCGCGGTGGTGCAGCGCCTCGCCCATCGAAGCGGCGAGCGCGCACAGGTGCTCCTGGTCGAGATCGTTGCGCGGACGCAGCAGTCCGGCCAGTCCGCACATCGGCGTCAGCCCTGCGCCAGCGCGTCGGCGGCGCGGACGATGTCGTCGTCGCCCGGGATCACCAGGAACGCCGCGCCGGCCAGCGGGGTGTAGGTGTCCACGCCGACCACGCGCTGCAGCGGCACGCCGCCGAAGCCGGCCTCGGCCAGCGCGGTGATCACGCCCTCGCCCACGCCGGCGCTGCGGCGGCCTTCGTCGACCACGATCACGCGCTTGGCGCCGCGCGCCTGCTCGGCGATGTAGGCGTCGTTGAGCGGCACCAGCCAGCGCAGATCGACCACGCGCGCCTTCCAGCCGCGCGCCTGCTCGATCCGGCGCGCGGCGCGCAGGCTCATCGGAACGCCGTTGCCGTAGGTGAAGATCACCAGGTCGTCGCCTTCGCTGCCGTCTTCGGGCGCATACACCCTGCCCTCGCCCAGCGTCATGGCCTGGTCCGGCGACGGATACGTCGTCAGCCATTTGCCGTCGCCGGCTTCGTACAGGTCCTTGGTCATGTACAACGCGATCGGCTCCAGGAACACGGCCACGCGGCCGTCGACCTTGGCCAGCGCGGTCAGCGTGCGCAGCATGGTCGCCGCGTCGTCGCCGCGCGAGGGACAGCCGACCACCAGGCCGGGAATGTCGCGCAAGGCGGTGATCGAGTTGTCGTTGTGGAAGTGGCCGCCGAAGCCGCGCTGGTAACCCAGGCCGGCGATGCGCACCACCATCGGGTTGCGATACTGGTTGTTGCTGAAGAACTGCAGCGACGCCGCCTCGCCGCGGATCTGGTCGCAGGCGTTGTGGAAATACGCCAAGTACTGGATCTCGGGAATCGGCAGCAGGCCGACGTTGGCGAAGCCCTGCGCCAGGCCGAGGATCATGGTTTCGTCGAGCAGGGTGTTGAACACCCGGCGCGGGCCGAACGCCTTCTGCAGGCCCTTGGTGACGGTGTAGACGCCGCCCTTCTGCGCCACGTCCTCGCCGAACAGCAGGGTTTCGGGGTACTTGGCGAACAGGTCGTGCAGCGCGTTGTTGATCTGGATCGCCAGGTGCCGCGGCGGCTGCGCCTCGGGCAGCTTGGCTTCGCTGCCGAAGGCCTGCAGGCGGCGCTCGGCGTAATCGGCGCGCTGCGCTTCGGCCTGGACCGCGTCGGGCGTGTACGGCGCCAGCGGCGCGATCACGTGTTCGAGGGTCTCGATCTTGGGCCGGCGGTCGGCGTCCTCGGCCGCGGCGAAGCAGCGCGCGCGCGTGGCCTCGTACAGCGCGAGCACCTCGTCCTTCGACATCAACCCCGACTCCAGCGCGATCGCCGCCGAGCGCAGCAGCGGGTCGCTGGCTTCGACCGCGCACAGTTCCTCGACCGGGCGCCATTCGATCTCGAAGTCGGTGCCGGCGTGGCCCATGATGCGGGTGGTGCGCAGGTGCAGGAAGGTCGGACGGCGGCTGTTGCGGCAATGCTCGACCGCGCGCTGCACGTCGGCGTAGCCGCTGGCAAGGTCGAGGCCGTCGGCGGCGAAATAATCCAGCCCGTCCATGTTGCGGAAACGGTTGCCGATCCAGCCGCCCGGGGTCTTCACCGAGATGCCGATGCCGTTGTCTTCGCACACGAACAGCACCGGCGCCGGCAGCTTCTGGTACGCGGTCCAGGCGGCGGCGTTGAACGCGGTCTGGGCGGTGGCGTGGTTGGCCGAGGCGTCGCCGAAGGAGCAGATGGCGATGCTGTCGTCGGGGATCGGCAGCGCATGGCCGAGGCGGCGCGCGGTCTCGATCGCCACGGCGGTGCCCAGCGCCTTGGGCAGGTGCGAGGCGATGGTCGAGGTCTGCGGCAGCACCCACAACGGCTTGCTGCCCCACACCTTGTGGCGGCCGCCGGACGCCGGATCCTCGGCGCTGGCGGCAAAGGACAGCGCCGAATCCATCACCGGGTCCATGCCCGGCAGCTTGCGGAAGCGTTCGGCCATGAAGCCGCCGCTGCGGTAGTGCAGGAACGCCGGATCGGTGTGGCGCGCCGCGCGCGCGACCATCGCATTGCCTTCGTGGCCGCTGGAACCGATGGTGTAGAAGACCTTGTTCTGCACCCGCAGCACCCGCGCCATCAGGTCGAGATGGCGACTGATCAGCTGCGATTCGAACAGCTCGCGAAAGCCGCGCGCGTCCAGCGCGCTGCCGTCGAGGATCGCCTCTTCCGGCGCCGGGCGCGCGTCGCCGCGGCCGTTCCAGGCCTTCACGAACTCGACGAAATTGACGTCGCAGATCTCGGCCCGGTTGAGGCCCTTCATGCGCGCCGGGATCGGGCTCGCGACCGGGTTGAAGTTCGGCATCTGGCTGAAGATCGAAGACTGCGGTTGCGCTGACATCGGGGACTCCGCCGCCCTGTCCGGGCCGGCTCGACTAGGGGGAATTCAGAGGGAACGGTTGCTTTCGGCGATCCGCTGCGCGGCCTGCGCGTCGGGTTCGGGCAAGGCCACGAAGCGCGGCGTGGCGCGCACCCGCGCCAGCCACGACACGATCGCGGGATAGCCGTCCAGCGCGATGCCGCCGTGCGCGGCGACGTCGGTGTAGGCGAACAAGGCGATGTCGGCGATGCCGTAGCGCTCGCCGGTGAACCAGGCGCGATCCTGCAAGTGGCGCTCCATCACCGCCAGCGCCTGGTGGCCGCGCTCGCGCAGCGCCGGCAGGTCGGCGCGGCGCGGCGAATCCAGCGGCGTCCAGCCGGCGATGAAGCGGGCCACGGCGATGCTCGGCTCGTGGCTGTACTGCTCGAAGTTCATCCAGCTCAGCGCCTGCGCGCGCTGCCACAGGTCGGCCGGCAGGAATTCGCTGCCGTCGGCCAGGTAGTAGAGGATCGCGTTGGATTCGCTGAGCGTGCGCCCGTCGCCGAAATCCACCACCGGCACCTTGCCGTTGGGATTGAGCGCGAGGAACTGCGCGGTGCGGGTCTCGCCGCGGCTGCTGTCGACTTCGACCCAGCGATAGCGCTCGCCGAGCTGCTCCAGCAGCAGGCGCAGCTTGTGGCAGTTGCCCGAGGGCGAGAAGCCGTGGACGGTGATCATGCCTGCGCGGCCCCGGCCTTGCGCCGCGCGCGCCATTCCTCGCGACTCTGGCCCCACACTTCCACTTCCTTCTCGTGGAAGGGTTCGGGCAGGCGGTCCTGGCGCAGGTAACGCGAGCCGAGCTTGCGCGCCACGCCCTTGGACGCGAGGTTGCCGGCGTCGATGGTGTGGATCACCTCGCTCCAGCCCAGATGGTCGAACGCCCAGTCGATGCTCGCGGCCGCGCCTTCGCTGGCATAGCCCTGCCCGCCCGCGCTCTCGACGATGCCCCAGCCGACCTCGGTGCCCGGCCAGCCGTCCGGCTGCCACGGGCCGAGCCGGCCGATCCAGCGGCCCGAGGACTTTTCGAACACCGAGAAGAAGCCGTAGCCGAGCGCAGCCCAGGAGCCGATCACCGACATCAGCCCGCGCCAGGCCACCGGCCGCGGCTGCGGGCCGCCGATGTACTGCAGGTAGTCGCCGGCGCCCATGAACTGCGCCCAGGCGTCGAAATCCTCCAGCCGCGGCGGGCGCAGGAGCAGGCGCGGGGTTTCCAGTTCGATGTCGGCGATCGTCATCATGGATCGGTTCCCCGGAATGCTCTGGCTTGGCTTGGAAAGCCCCCGCCCCGCTTGCGGGACAGGGGTTGCGGCGAGGGCAACGCAGTTGCCGCGCGCGCCCTCATCCGGCCCTTCGGGCCACCTTCTCCCGCAGGAGGGAGAAGGAAACACATCGGGCTCCCGCAGGCGGGAGCGCGGGATCAGAACGCGTTGATGCCGGTCAATTCGCGGCCGACCACCAGCTGGTGCACCGTCTCGGTGCCCTCGTAGGTAATGACCGATTCCAGGTTCAGCGCATGGCGGATCGCGCCGTGCTCAGTGGTGATGCCGGCGCCGCCGAGCAGGTCGCGGCACTCGCGCGCGATATCGATGGCCATGCGGCAGTTGTTCCACTTCGCCAGGCTGACCTGGGTCGGCTGCATGTTGCCGGCGTCCTTGAGCCGGCCGAGCTGCACCACCAGCAACTGCGCCAGGGTGATGCGGCGGGCCATCTCGGCCATCTTGATCTGCGCCGACTGGGTCGCCGCGACCGGACGGTTGAACAGGATGCGTTCCTTGGTGTAGCCCAGCACTTCGTCGAGGCAAGCGATGGCGGCGCCGATCGGGCCCCAGGTGATGCCGTAGCGGGCCTGGGTCAGGCAGCCCAGCGGACCCTTGAGGCCCTTGACGTTCGGCAGACGGTTGGCGTCGGGCACGCGTACGTTGTCGAAGAACAGCGACGAGGTCACCGACGCGCGCAGGCTCATCTTGTGCTTGATCTCCTGGGCGGCGAAACCGGGCATGCCCTTCTCGACCACGAAGCCCTGGATGCCGTCCTCGGTCTGCGCCCAGACGATGGCGATGTCGGCGAGGTTGCCGTTGGTGATCCACATCTTGGAGCCGTTGAGGATCCAGTCGCCGCCGTCGCGCTTGGCGTTGGTCTTCATGTTGGCCGGATCGGAACCGCCGTGCGGCTCGGTCAGGCCGAAGCAGCCGATGATCTCGCCCTTGGCCATGCCCGGCAGCCAGCGCATGCGCTGCTCTTCGCTGCCGTAGGCGTAGATCGGGTACATGCACAGCGAGGACTGCACGCTGACGAAGCTGCGGATGCCGCTGTCGCCGCGCTCGAGTTCCTGGCAGATCAGGCCGTAGCTGACGGCGTTGAGGCCGGCGCAACCGTATTGCTCCGGCAGCGAGGAACCCAGCAGGCCGAGTTCGGCGATTTCCGGAACCAGTTCCTTGGGGAAGCGGCCCTGGTCGAAGGCGTCGCCGATGATCGGGATCACGCGCTCGTCGGTGAAGCGGGCCACGGTGTCCTGTACGGCGCGCTCCTCTTCGCTGAGCAGGGAACGGACGTCGAAGAGATCGTAGGGATGCAGGGCCATGGCGCGCCGGAGACCTGTTTTGGGCAGAAAGACGGCCATTGTAATGGGCGGGCGAAGCCGGGGTAAGGCCAGGGCTGGCGGCTGGCCGGGCGCGCGCCGCGCGAAAGCGGTTTCCGCGCGCGTCGGCGAGGCCGGCGCCGAACCGGCGACGATGCGCGGCGATGCTGTTTTCAAGCGGTTTTCGACGCGCCCGCGCGCTGCCGCCGAACCGCTGCGACACGCTCGATCGGTGCGGCCGCGATGCGGCAACGCATGCCGCCACGTCCCGCCGCGCAGAAAATCCATTCTTTCTTGCAGCCCTTCGCGCAAAAAAAAAACGGGGCCGGATGAACCGGCCCCGCTTCGGGTTGTCTGTCGCGCCCTGCGCGGGCTGCGCTCAACCGCGCCCCGGCGCCGCCAGCGAGGCGGTCTGGGTCACCACCTGGCCGTCGACCACCGGCAGGCGCTGGGTCGGGCGCTCGTCCATGCGCACGGTCTGCTCCTGGCCCTGGTAGCGGTAGGTCACGTTGTAGCCGACCACCTTGTTTTCCGAACCCAGCGAAATGCGGCTGCCGGGCTTGGACTCGGTGCGCATGGTGCCGGTGGTGCCGTCCGGATTGCGGTAGGTCACGTTGTAGGCGACGACCTTGCTCGACTGCGAGGAGTCGGACACGGTGTGGCACTGGCGTTCGGTGCGGTTGACCACGCGGCCGCCGACATGGTTGCGGTCCACGCGGTTGCCGATGAAGCCGCCGGCCACGGCGCCGGCCGCGGTCGCGGCCTTGCGGCCGTTGCCCTTGCCGACCTGGTTGCCGAGCAGGCCGCCGACCACCGCGCCGACCACGGTGCCGCCGACGTTGCCGTCGCGCTCGGGCAGGCGCTCCTGCACCACCACGTCCTCGCACACTTCGCGCGGGGTCGACACGGTGCTGGTCTCGCGTACGGGATCGGTGCCGATCACGGTCGCGTACAGCTTCTCCTTCTGGTTGATCGGCTTGACGTTGACCACGTCGGCGTAATCGACCTGCGGCTGGGTGTTGATCGCGCCGCTGGCGGCGAGGTCGCCGGCCGGCGTCGCGCCGTTGACCGCGTTCGGCATCTCCTGGCCCGGCGCCGGAGTCAGCGCCGCGACCGGAGCGGCGGGGCCGCGGAAGCTCTGGAAAGCCGCGACCGCCACGCCGCCGACCAGCAGCGACGCGATAGCGACAGCAATCATGTTCTTGTTCATTTGGAGCCTCCTGCAGCGGGGGAACCGCGGTGGTCGTCGGTACGATCCTTACCGGATGTAAAGATCGCGTTGGGCGGGGTCATTCCACCACCGGAAAGCTGAACCGGTGCCTATTGAATCGAGCCTTTTTAGCGCCAATCTGTCCCCTGCATAAACCCTTCCGCCGGCACGTGCTAGCGTGTTTGCCAACTGCATCACAACCCGTTCACCGCCATGGCCAATCCGCTGCTCGCTCCCCTGATGGGTTTTCTCGGCCGCCTGAGCTATCCGCGGCTGTTCGTGCTGACCGCGACGCTGTTCGCGGTCGACCTGGCGATTCCCGACCTGATCCCCTTCGTCGACGAACTCCTGCTCGGCCTGGGCACCTTGCTGCTGGCCAACTGGAAGAACCGCAAGCAGCCGCGGGCCGGCAGCATCGAGCCGCCGCCGGCGCCGCGCTGAGCGCGGCTGTGCCGAGCAACGGCTTGATCGACAGCCACTGCCACCTCGACGCGCCGGAGTTCGACCCGGACCGCGCCGAGGTGGTCGCGCGCGCGCGCGCCGCCGGCGTCGCCGCGCAGGTGGTGCCGGCGATCGACGCCGCCGGCTGGCCCAAGCTGCGCGAAGTCTGCGCGGCCACGCCGGGGCTGCACCCGGCTTACGGCCTGCATCCGATGTTCCTGGATTCGCACCGCCCCGGGCACCTGCCGCTGCTGGGCGAATGGCTGCAGCGCGAGCGGCCGTGCGCGGTCGGCGAATGCGGGCTGGACTACTACATCGAAGGGCTCGACCGCGAGGCGCAATCGCGGTACTTCGACGGCCAGCTGGAACTGGCGCGCGAGTTCGACCTGCCGGTGATCGTGCATGCGCGCCACGCGGTCGACGCCACCCTCGCCGCGATCCGCCGGGTCGGCGGGCTGCGCGGGGTGGTGCACAGCTATTCGGGCAGCGAGGAGCAGGCGCAGCAGTTGTGGAAACTCGGTTTCCTGCTCGGGCTGGGCGGTCCGGTCACGTATGAGCGCGCGCAGCGGTTGCGGCGGATCGTGGCGACGATGCCGCTGGAATTCCTGCTGCTGGAGACCGATGCGCCGGATCAGCCCGATGCGGAAATACGCGGGCAACGCAACGAGCCGGCGCGGCTGGCGGGGATCTGCGGGACCATCGCGCGGCTGCGCGGGGTGCCGGCCGAGGAAGTGGCGCGGGCGACGTCGGACAATGCGCGGCGGTTGTTCGGGCTGGATTCGTAAGCGCTGATAGAAAGGCGTCGGGACTGAAGTCCCTCCCACAAGAGCGGGCGACAGGCCCACGCTCTTGTGGGAGGGACTTCAGTCCCGACGCCTTTCGATCCGCTCGCAGCGAACCGACAGCAATCAGTCCGCCTGCGCCTTCGGCTTCAACAGAATCTCCAGCGCCCGCCCCACCGCCGCGAACGCGAACACCCCGGTGATGTGCGTCGCCGCGCCCAGCCCCGCGCCGCAGTCGAGCTTGAGCGCGGCGTCGCCGTCGAGCTTGGGCCGCAGCCCGCACACCGTGCCGTCGGGCTGCGGGTACTTGACGTTCTCCAGCGAATAGATCGCCGACACGCCGAAGTAGCGGCTGGCGTTCTTGGGGAAGTTGAATTCGCTGCGCAGCTTCTTGCGGATCAGCGCCAGCATCGCGTCGTGCTCGGTGCGCGAGAGGTCGCGCACCCGCACCAGGGTCGGATCGGTGCGGCCGCCGGCGGAGCCGACCGCGATCACCGGCAGTTTGCGCCGCCGGCACCAGGCGATCAGCTCGACCTTGCTGCGGAAGCTGTCGCAGGCGTCCAGGACCAGATCGAAGCCGCGGTCCAGCAATTCGGACAGGTTCGAGGGCGTCAGAAAGCTCTGCACCGCATCGACTTCGATCCCCGGGTTGATCGCGCGGCAGCGCTCGGCCATCGCCTCGACCTTGGCCCGGCCGTACTGGCCGGCCAGCGCCGGCAGCTGGCGGTTGGTGTTGGACACGCACAGGTCGTCGGCGTCGATCAGGGTCAGGTGGCCGATGCCGGTGCGCGCCAGCGCCTCCACCGCCCACGAGCCGACCCCGCCCATGCCGACCACGGCCACCCGGCACTGGCGGAAGCGGGCGACGGCGCCCTGGCCATAGAGGCGGTCGATGCCGGCGAAGCGTTCTTGCCAGAGGGTGTCGGCTGCGGATTCGGAAGCGATGGCGTTCATCGCGCCATTGTAAAGGCCGCGGCCGCGCGCGCCCGCCGCGGCTACGGAAAGCAGCGGGCCATCGGCGCGGCCGACGGCGGCTTCGCGCGCCGGCGCCGTGCCCGCGCGCGCGCCGACCACCGGCCGTTGCGCCCGCGCATCGCCACGCGCCCGCGTGATCTCAAGCTCACATCCGTGCGTGCTATCGTGCCGCGATCTTGGATGGAGGCCAGGCAATGAGCGACACCCAGCCCACCGCCGCCGCGCCGAAGCGCAAAGGCAATGGTTCGAAGTATCTGTTCCTGTTCCTGATCGGCCTGGTCGGCGGCGTCGTCGCCACGGTCATGGCGATGCGCGCGCTGGACCAGCGCAAGGACCATTTCCCCGACAGCGTCATGCACGTGCAGGCCTGGCACCTGGGCGAGCTCAGCGGCAAGGTCAAGCAGAACCGCTGCGCGGCCACCGACACGCTGCCGCACATCAAGGCGCTGCGCACGATGGCCGACGACCTCGATCCGGCCTTCCCCTCGCTCAAGGACGACCAGCGCTTCTCCCAGCATTCGGCCAAGATGCGCGCCGCGCTCGACAACGCCCTGGCCAATCCGCCGGTCAGCTGCGCCGGCGTGACCACGGTGGCCGAGCAGATCGGCGAAGCCTGCAAGGCCTGCCATCAGGATTTCCGCGGCTGAGCCGTACCGGCATCGGCGGTCGAATCGCAAACGACGAACGGCGCGGCCCTGGCGGGTCGCGCCGTTCGCTTGTGCGCCGGCCGCGACGCGCCGCGGCCGCCCCGCTTCAAGCTGAACGCGTACTCGAACCGGCACCGGCGAGGCGCCGAAATTGAACACCTGTTCACGTGGCGGCTTTTAGCTTGGCAAGCGCGTGGCGACGGTCGCCACATCGCATGCACAAAGCGCAGGAGCCTGGAATGAATACCAAGAACATCCGTTTGCTGGGCGTCGCAGCCGCGGCTTCGCTCGCCCTCGCCGGTTGCGCGACTTCGCCGGGCTACGGTGGTGGCGGTTACGGCGGCGGCGGCGGTTACAACAACTACCCGCAGCAGCCGCAGCCGGGCTACGGCGACCAGAACCGCTGCTACGACTGCGGCGTGGTCACCCGGATCGAGCAGATCAGCACCCAGGGCACCGCGCCCAGCGCCACCGGCGCGGTGCTCGGCGGCCTGGTCGGCGCGGTGGCCGGCCGCAAGATCGCCGACGACCACACCGACAGCAAGGGCCGCAAGAACAGCGCCACCGTGGCCGGCGCGGTCGCCGGCGCGGTCGCCGGCAACGCGATCCAGAACCGGGTCGGCGCGCCGAGCTACAACGTCTATGTGCGCATGGACGACGGCCGCACCCAGGTGGTCACCCAGAAGGACCTCGACGGCATCCGCGAGAACACCTACGTGCGCGTCGCCAACGGCCGCGCCTACATCCGCTGACGCGGCGCGCGCCGCCGCGGCGCGCGATGAAACAATGTAACGAAGAAAAACGGCCCGCATCACGGGCCGTTTTTCTTGCGCGTCCGCGAGGTTTCCGGTTCACCACGGCCATCACGATTGGCCGCGGAACTAATGCTCCAAACGCTCTCTTCCCGGATGGGCGCCTGCGCTAGCGTCGTGCGGTCCGCGCCGCGGGCCCAGCCAACGCAAGTCAACGCATCACCGGGAGAGTCGGAATGAAACTTCGCATCGTGCATGTGGTTTCCGTGGGCGCCGTGCTGTCCGGCGCGATCGCCGCCGCCGTCGCCACGCCGCCTTCGGCGACGCAGAACAACCCGCTGCGCATCGGCATGGTCGCGGTGACCGGCAACGCCGACGATTTCCTCGGCGCGGTCGAGGTCAGCGTCACCAACACCAGCAAGAAGGCGGTGCGCCTGCCCAAGTGGCAGCTGCCCTCGGACGAGTTCGACGCCAAGCTATTCTCGATCAGCTACAACGGCGAGGCGGTCGCCTATGAAGGCAAGATGGTCAAGCGCGGCCTGCCGTCCGCGGCGGACTTCGCGATCCTGCAGCCGGGCGAAACCGTGCGCCGCATCGTCGACCTGTCGGCCGGCTACGACCTCTCGCGCACCGGCCAGTACGTGGTGACCTTCCGCGCGCCGCTGCAGCACGCCTCCACGTCCGACCGGGTCATGCTGCACCAGGCCAACGGCCTGCCGATGAGCGCGCAGAGCGCGCCGCTGCAGTTGTGGGTGGACGGCATCGACCAGCTCGGCGGGACCAAGCTCGCCGCGGCGAAGAAGCCGGTCGGCCCGACCGCGGTGGTCAACGGCGTCAACTACGTCGGCTGCACCACCGCGCGCACCAGTTCGGCCGGCCAGGCCGTGGTCCAGGCGCGCGCCTATTCCGAGAACGCCAAGGGCTACCTCAACGCCGGCACCGTCGGCCCGCGCTACACCACCTGGTTCGGCGCCTACACCGCCAGCCGCTACTCGACCGCGCGCTCGCACTTCCAGGCCATCGACGCCGCGCTGGACCAGAACAACGGCCAGATCACCATCAACTGCGGCTGCACCAGCAGCGCCTACGCCTACGTGTATGCGAACCAGCCGTACCAGATCTACGTGTGCAACGCGTTCTGGAACGCGCCGCTGACCGGCACCGACTCCAAGGCCGGCACCCTGGTCCACGAGATGAGCCACTTCACCGTCGTCGCCGGCACCGACGATCACGCCTACGGTCAGGCCGCGGCCAAGAACCTGGCGACCAGCAACCCGACCAACGCGCTCGACAACGCCGACAACCACGAGTACTTCGCCGAGAACACTCCCTTCCAGAACTGAGTCGTTCCGACAGGCCACGCGCGACGGGCGGCATCAGACGCCCGTCGCGCCCAGGCTGCCAGCGGCCCGCCCGGTGCGGGCCGCTTTTTTTATGCCTGGGCTCAACCCCGATGCGCAGTACCAGACGTTGGATTTCCACGAGCCGGCGCAGGGATGCGCACAGTCCGCAGGAGGCGGCGGGAGCGGCGCTGGAAACGAGGCCCGCGACGTGCCCGAAGACAGGCTCGGCGTGCAAGCGAGGGCACGCAGCGGTAACGGTGCGGGGCGAGGACGGGTCGCCGGAACCGCATTGAGCGGCACAAGGAAGGTGCTGGCGGCCACGGACGGCCGCCGCGGCGCCGGGGACCGGGACGGTCCCCGGCGCTTTTTGTCGTTGCGGCGCGGCGCGTCCGGCACCGCGAGCGGCCGCGGCGGCTCGCGGCGAAAATCGGGGCCGCGGCAACGCGCGCAATCGCCTCGCGAATGCGGCGTCGGCGCGGCGACTGCCGGCCGCGGGATTCGCATTTGTGATAACGATCAAAAATATACGAAAAGAAAAACCCGGCCGTAGCCGGGTTTTTCCGAGTTGCGCGCCGATCGTGCGGCAGCGCAGCATCGCACGCAGTGCGATTTACATCGGCTCGACCGCGTCGGCCTGCAGGCCCTTCTGGCCCTGGACCACGGTGAACGAGACCTTCTGGCCTTCCTTCAGGCTCTTGAAGCCCTGGGACTGGATCGCGCGGAAATGCACGAACACGTCCTCGCCGTTTTCGCGGCTGATGAAGCCAAAACCCTTGGCGTCGTTGAACCACTTGACGGTTCCGATCTCTTTACCGGACATCGCTACTCTCTCCTTGAAACGTGGTGTGTTGGCGCGAACGCTCGCGTGCTGGTTGCAAGGAGGAAGCGAGGTGCAACGATGTAGCGGATCGGTGGATCAACCGCATCGGGCCACGATTCACGGTGACCCTTGGCAAACGCAGCGCCCGCAACGTACCCCGACATGGGCCAAAATGCAAACCACGCCGGACCGCCCGTCCGCTTAGGGATTACACATGGATTTGGATGGCTTTTATTACATTCTCGCCGCGTTTCTGGTGCTGCTCGGAATCGCCGGAACGGTCCTGCCGGCACTGCCCGGCCTGCCGCTGGTGTTCGTCGGCATGCTGCTGGCCTCGTGGGTATCCAAGTTCGAAAAAGTGGGCTGGATCACACTGACGATCCTGGGCCTGCTGACGCTGCTGTCGATGGTGGTCGACTTCGCCGCGACCGCGATGGGAGCCAAGCGGGTCGGGGCCAGCAAGCTTGCGATCGTGGGTTCGGTGATCGGCACCTTCGCCGGCTTGTTCTTCGGCCTGATCGGGGTGTTCATCGGCCCGTTCGTGGGAGCGCTGGTCGGCGAGTGGATCCACACCCGCCAACTCGACCAGGCCACCAAGGTCGGCATCGGCACCTGGGTCGGCATCGTCGTGGGCACGGTGTTCAAGCTCGGGCTGGCCTTCGCCATGGTCGGGGCCTTCGCGATCGCCTGGTTCGTGTAGGCGCGGTCCGCGTCGACGGCCCGCATCGACGCTTCGCTCCATTAACGGTTCACACCGCATTCGCGCGGCAGTGCAAGACTCCTGCACCGCAGGTCCGCCGCCTGCATTCGAACGCCTCGCACGCCTGCCTATCGGACGCCCTTGCTTATGTTCTATTCCCGCTCCCTCCTGACGACCGCGCTGGCCGCCGCGCCGCTGCTGGCCTCCGCGCAGACCGCGCCGCAACCGGCCACCGCGCAGGCCTGCGTGGCGATCAACGGCGACGCCGACCGCCTGGCCTGCTACGACGCGGCGCTGGGCCGGCAAGGCGGCGACGTGCGCAACGCCGACATCGCCGCCAAGGAAGCCAAGGCGATCCAGCGCAACCTCGAACTCGGCGACGAGCTCGCCGGCCAGCCCAAGCCCGGGGTGGTCGAGCGCGCGCGCCAGGCCGCCGGCGGCGGCGTGTTCGCGCACGACGCGCCGCTCGCCGACGCCATCGCCAACGCCGGCAAGGGCGGCCTGCTCGACAGCCGCTGGGAACTGGCCAAGGACTCCAAGCTGGGCTTGTTCAACTTCCGCGCCTACAAGCCGGTGTACCTGCTGCCGGTGTTCTGGAACAACGATCCGAACACGCGCCCGCATTCGCCCAACCCGCGCAACACGGTCAGCGAGCCGCAGTCGCTGGACAGCGTCGAAACCAAGTTCCAGATCAGCTTCAAGACCAAGGCGGTGGAGAACCTGTTCGGCGACAACGGCGACGTGTGGATGGGCTACACCCAGTCCTCGCGCTGGCAGGTCTACAACGCCGAGAATTCGCGTCCGTTCCGCGAGACCAACTACGAGCCGGAAGTGTTGCTGGTGTTCCGCAACAACTACCGCATCGGCGATTGGAAGGGGCGCATGTTCGCGGTCGGCCTCAACCACCAGTCCAACGGCCGCGCCGATCCGCTCTCGCGCAGTTGGAACCGGGTGATGATCAACATCGGCCTGGACCGCGAGGACTGGGCGCTGACGCTGCGGCCGTGGTACCGCGTCTCCGACGGCAACGACGACGACAATCCCGACATCGAGGACTACATGGGCCGCGGCGACCTGACCCTGGTCCACCGCCGTGGCGGCCACGAGTTCTCGCTGATGGCGCGGCATTCGCTGCGCGGCGGCGACCGCTCGCACGGGGCGCTGCAGTTCGACTGGGGTTTCCCGATCCACAACCAGCTGCGCGGGCATCTGCAGATCTTCGACGGCTACGGCGAGAGCCTGATCGACTACAACCACAAGGCGACCTACATCGGCCTGGGTATCTCGTTGCTCGAGTGGTACTGAACCGGCCGTAGCCCGTGCAGGAGCGGCGCGAGCCGCGACCGCGACAACGCAGCTGCGACGACAGTTGCGGTTTGGTTGCATTGTCGCGGTCGCGGCTCGCGCCGCTCCGTCATGGGCGCGCCCTTCGACGCCGGCGAAACGATCGCCGCCGCGCGGACAAAACACGGGAACTGCGACACCGTCGGCCCTGCCGCGCAGGTAGCCCGCGCTACCCTGCCCCGCCCTGACGGAAATCCCGATGAAGATGCGGCGCATCCTCTGCCTGGACGGCGGCGGCATCCGCGGTCTGGTGAGCTGCCACTGGCTGGCCGGCGTCGAGCAGGCGCTGGCGCAGGCGGGAAAGCTGCCGGCGGGCAAGGCCAGGGCCGAGAACGCTGGCGACGCACCGGCCCCGAGCGCCAAAACCACGGGCGGCAAACGCGGCCTGCTCGATCGTTTCGACCTGCTCGCCGGCAGTTCGACCGGCGCGCTGGTGGCCTGCGGGCTGGCGGCCGGCTTCTCGCCCGACGCGCTGGCGCAGCTGTACCGCGACCAGCGCCATACGATCTTTCCCAATCTCGCCGGGCGGCTGTGGTCGCGCGCCAACCGCCTGGTCAGCGACGGCTTCTCGGCGCCGCGCTACGACGGCAGCGGGATCGAGCAGGTGCTGCGCAAGGTGTTCGGCAAGACTACGCTGGGCCAGCTCAAGGCGCCGGTGCTGGTGACCAGCTACGACACGATCTCGCGCACGCCGGTGATCTTCAAGAGCTTCGACCCCAAGCACCGCGACCTGCCGGTGTGGGAAGTCTGCCGCGCCTCGACCGCGGCACCGACCTATTTCCCGGCGCATCCGATGAAAGTGGAAGGCAAGCACTGCGCGCTGATCGACGGCGGCGTGGTCGCCAACAATCCCACCGCCTGCGCGATCGCCGAAGCGCTGCGCAAGGACGCCAAGGTGGACAACAGCCGCGACCTGGTGGTGCTGTCGGTCGGCACCGGCGAGCGCACCCGCAGCATCAGCCTGGAATCGGCGCGGACCTGGGGCGCGCTGGAGTGGGCGGTGCCGATCATCGACGTGCTGTTCGACGGCAATACCGATTCGGTCGATTACATCGCGCGGCAATTGGTCGGCGACGGGTATTACCGAATGCAGGCGGAGCTTTTGGTCGGGCTGGACGATCTCGACGACACCAGCGAGACCAATGTGCTGGCGTTGGAGACGCTGGCGAAGGAGTACCTGACCCGGCCTGCGACGAAGAAGATGCTGGCGCAGCTGGTCAAGAAGCTCTGAGCCAAACGTTCGGCGCGCAACCGCATGGGCTACCTGTAGGAGCGGCGCGAGCCGCGACCGCGGCAACGCAACTGCGTCGATGCTTGCGTCGTTATTGCGTTGTCGCGGTCGCGGCTCGCGCCGCTCCTACAGGGGCTTCGGCCGAAACGCAGACGCCCGGCCGGAGCCGGGCGTCTTGGGATCGCAGCGCGATGCAGGCCGAGGCTTACTCGACCACCACCGGGATCTTTCCGATGCGCGCCTGCCATTCCTTAGGCCCGGTCTTGTGCACCGATTCGCCGGCGCTGTCGACCGCGACCGTCACCGGCATGTCCTGCACGGTGAATTCGTAGATCGCTTCCATCCCAAGGTCGGCGAAGCCGACCACGCGCGAGGCCTTGATCGCCTTCGACACCAGATAAGCCGCGCCGCCGACCGCCATCAGGTAGACCGACCGGTGCTTCTGGATCGCCTCGATCGCGGCCGGGCCGCGCTCGGCCTTGCCGACCATGCCGAGCAGGCCGGTCTGCGCGAGCACCTGTTCGGTGAACTTGTCCATGCGCGTGGCCGTGGTCGGACCGGCCGGGCCGACGACTTCGTCGCGCACCGGATCGACCGGGCCGACGTAGTAGATGAAGCGGCCCTTGAAGTCGACCGGCAGCGGCTCGCCCTTGTTGAGCATGTCGACGATGCGCTTGTGCGCGGCGTCGCGCCCGGTCAGCAGCTTGCCGTTGAGCAGCAGCACCTCGCCGGGCTTCCAGCTCGCCACGTCCTCGGCGGTGACCGTGTCGAGATCGACGCGGCGGCCCTTGGACGAGTCGTAGGTAAGCTTCGGCCAGTCCTCCAGCGACGGCGGATCGAGCATGACCGGGCCGCTGCCGTCGAGGGTGAAGTGCGCATGACGGGTAGCCGCGCAGTTCGGGATCATCGCCACCGGCAGGTTGGCGGCGTGGGTCGGGTAGTCCTTGACCTTGATGTCGAGCACCGTGGTCAGGCCGCCGAGGCCCTGCGCGCCGATGCCGAGCGCGTTGACCTTCTCGTACAGCTCCAGGCGCAGCTCTTCGGCGCGGTTGCTCGCGCCGCGCGCCTGCAGCTCGGTGATGTCGATCGGCTCCATCAGCGATTCCTTGGCCAGCAGCATCGCCTTCTCGGCGGTGCCGCCGATGCCGATGCCGAGCATGCCCGGCGGACACCAGCCCGCGCCCATGGTCGGCACGGTCTTGAGCACCCAGTCGACGATGGAATCGGACGGGTTGAGCATCGCGAACTTCGACTTCGCCTCCGAACCGCCGCCCTTGGCCGCGACGATGACGTCGACGGTGTTGCCCGGCACGACCTTGACGTTGACGACCGCGGGCGTGTTGTCCTTGGTGTTGGCTCGCTTGCCGGCCGGATCGGCCAGCACGCTGGCGCGCAGCTTGTTGTCGGGGTGGTTGTAGGCGCGGCGCACGCCCTCGTTGACCATGTCCTCCACGCCCATGGTCGCGCCGTCCCAGCGCACGTCCATGCCGATTTCCAGGAACACGGTGACGATGCCGGTGTCCTGGCAGATCGGCCGGTGGCCCTCGGCGCACATGCGCGAGTTGATCAGGATCTGGGCGATGGCGTCCTTGGCCGCCACGCTTTCCTCGCGCTCGTAGGCGGCGGCGAGGTTCTTGATGTAGTCGACCGGGTGGTAGTAGCTGATGTATTGCAGGGCATCGGCGACGGACTGGATCAGGTCGTCCTGGCGGACGACCACGGGGCCGCGGGAAGCGGCCGAAGACGAAGGTGCGGTCACGGCGGGCGTAAGGCTGGCGGTGGGGACGGTTATTCTACCCGTCCGGCCTCGCCGGCGGCCCCGGCCGCCTGTTTTGGGCCCAGCCCTCTGCGGAAAACAACGTCCCATGAGCTATCAGCCGCCGAAATCGCCGACCTCCGCGCCGGCCCAGTCCCCGTTCAACCCGGCCTGGCTGCTGGCCGGTCTGGTCGCCAGTTCCATCGCCGGCGTCGGCTCGCTGCTGCTGGTGCCGCAATTCAGCCAGGTCTGGGCTTCGTTCGACGCCGAGTTGCCGGCGCTGACCGCCTGCTTGCAGGCTTACCCCTGGGCGCCGTGCCTGTTGCCGGTGGCGGTGCTGGCGGTCTGGGCCGCCGCGCCACGCGCGCGGCGCGACCGCTGGGCCTGCGCGTTCGGCGTTTTCGCCGGCATGGCGGCGATCGCACTGATGCTGGTGGCGCTGTATCTGCCGATCTTCGTGCTCGCCTCGAAGGTCTGAGCCACGTCGATCCGGCCAGGAAGCGGCCCGCCCCGACCGGAGCGGGCCGCGCCGGCATTACTGCGGGCAGGCGTCGAGCACGCAGGAGCGCCACTGCAGCTCGCAGTAATACGCGCCGGCGCCGTGTTCCTGCTCGCACTCGCGCTGCAGGTCGTAGCAATAGACGCCGCCGGCGCAAACGATCAGGTCGCGCGGCGCGGCGGTCGCGCCGAACGCGAACGCGAAGGCGAACAGGGCCAGGGCGAGGCCGGCGCGGCGGGTCTTGAGCATGGCGAACGATTTCATTCGAACTTTCCTTTTCGATGGCGGGTTTCGATAGCGGCGACGGGCCGGGCCCGGCCGCGGGTCATGGGTCGCAGTGCCGGCGCGGACTTACTGCGGGCAGGCGTCGAGCACGCAGCCGCGCCACAGACGGTCGCAGAACGCCGCGCTCTTGCCCGAATCCAGGCACGGCTGGCGCACTTCGGCATCGCAGTAGACGCCGCCGCCGCAGACGATGATGTCGCGCGACGCCGCGGTCGCGCCGAACGCGAACGCGAAGGCGAACGCCGCCAGCGCGGCGGTCGCGCGCCAGCGCTTGAGCGGCGCGGGCAATGGCTTGAAGGTCATGCGAATTCTCCTTTTCGTGGCGAACCGGCCGTGCCGCGGCCGGGCGCTCCGCGCGGAGCGCGCAGTTACCTTACCCGCGCGTCCGCCGGCCGCGACCTGTCAGTAACCACAGCGCAAATGTTCGAAACCGCGACGGCGCGCATGAAGGCCGCGCGCGCCGCGTCGTCGCCGGCCGCCACGGCGCCGTGACGCCGCCGCGCCGCGGGAGTTGGCAGAATCGCCGCATGAGCCGACCCGATCCCGCCCCTCCCGCGCCGTCCGATCCGGCCCGCGCCGCCGGCCACGCCGGCAAGCCCAGCCTGCGCGAGCGCTTCGACGCGCTGCGCAACCTGCCGCCGTTCCTGCGCCAGATCTGGGCCACCAGCCCGGCGCTGACCCTGGTCACCCTCGGCCTGCGCCTGGTCCGCGCGCTGCTGCCGATCGCGACCTTGTACGTCGGCAAGCTGATCATCGACGAGGCGGTGCGCCTGGTCGCCTCCGGCGTACACGTGGATTCGCTGGCCCAGGCCTGGCACGGCGGCCAGCTCGACACCCTGGCCGCGCTGCTGTTGCTCGAATTCGGCCTGGCGGTCGGCTCCGACCTGCTCGGGCGGGTCATCAGCTACGGCGACCAGTTGCTGTCGGAACTGTTCACCAACGCCACCAGCGTGCGCCTGATGGAGCACGCCGCGAACCTTGACCTGGAAGACTTCGAAGACCCCGACCTGCAGGACCGCCTCGACCGCGCGCGCCGCCAGACGGTGGGGCGGATGAGCCTGATGAGCCAGTTGTTCGGCCAGGTCCAGGACACCGTCACCGTGATCAGCTTCGCCGTCGGCCTGCTGGTCTACGCGCCGTGGCTGATCGCGCTGCTGGCGGTGGCGCTGATCCCGGCCTTCGTCGGCGAGGCCCACTTCAACGCGCTGGGCTATTCGCTCAACTACGCCTGGACCCCGGAACGGCGCCAGCTCGAATACGTGCGGCAGATGGGCGCCAGCGTGGAAACGGCCAAGGAGGTGAAGATCTTCAACCTCCACCGCTTCCTGATCGCGCGTTATCGCCAGCTCGCCGACAAGTTCTTCAAGGCCAACCGCGCCCTCGCCCGCCGCCGCGCGTTGTGGGGCACGGTGCTGGCGGGGCTCGGCACGCTGGGCTACTACGTCGCGTACGGCTACATCGCCTGGCGCACGGTGAAGGGCGATTTCAGCATCGGCGATCTGACTTTTCTGGCCGGCAGCTTCCGCCGCCTGCGCCAATTGCTCGAAGGGCTGCTGGTCGGCTTCTCCCAGGTCGCCGGACAGGCGCTGTACCTCGACGACCTGTTCTCGTTCTTCCGGATCGAGCCGGAGATCGCCTCGCCGGCCGACGCCGCGGCGGTGCCGAAGCCGATCCGCACCGGCTTCGTATTCGACAACGTCGGCTTCCGCTATCCCGACGCCGAGCACTGGGCGCTGCGCGGGCTGAGCTTCGAGCTGCGCGCCGGCGAAGTGCTGGCCCTGGTCGGCGAGAACGGCGCCGGCAAGACCACTTTGGTCAAGCTGCTGGCGCGGCTGTACGACCCCGACGAGGGCCGCATCCTGCTCGACGGCCGCGACCTGCGCGAGTACGACCTGGACCAGCTGCGCGCGAGCATCGGCGTGATCTTCCAGGACTTCGTCCGCTACCACCTCACCGCCGGCGAGAACATCGGCGTCGGCCAGATCGACGCGATGGACGACGGCGAGCGCATCCGCGAGGCGGCGCGGCGCTCGATGGCCGACGAAGTCATCGAATCGCTGCCGATGGGTTACGACCAGCAGATCGGCCGGCGCTTCAAGACCGGCGTGGACCTGTCCGGCGGGCAGTGGCAGAAGATCGCGATCGCCCGCGCCTACATGCGCGACGCGCAGGTGATGATCCTCGACGAACCGACCGCGGCGCTGGACGCGCGCGCCGAGTTCGAGGTGTTCCAGCGCTTCAAGGAACTGTCGCAGGACAAGACCGCGGTGCTGATTTCGCACCGCTTCTCCAGCGTGCGCATGGCCGACCGCATCCTGGTGCTGGCGCAGGGGCGGCTGGAGGCCAGCGGCACCCACGAGGAGTTGTTGGCGCAGGGCGGGCGCTATGCGGAGTTGTTCGAATTGCAGGCGGCGGGGTATCGGTGAGCGGCGGCATGCGGTCGTGCGCGCGGCCGTTGCGGCGGCACGGGCATAGACGGATGGCGACGTAGGCGAAGGTTCGCGGTCGCGGCTCGCGCCGCTCCTACAGGGAGCCCATGTAGGAGCGGCGCAAGCCGCGACCGCCATGTTCAGGCCTCTGCGCGAGCTACAAACGCAAACACAAGTCGAATTGTCGCGATCACCGCATCGGGCTATGGTCGAACGCATGTCCCCGCCCAGGAGCGATGCATGACTTTCGACCTACGCCGCGGCGCGCTCGCCGCCGCCCTGCTGCTCAGCCTGGCCGCCTGCCAGCAAGGCAACGACGCCGCGGCCGCGGCCGCCGCGCCAAAGCCGGCGCCGACGCAAGCCACCACCCACGCCGTGCCGAGCGAACTGGGCGAACTGCAGGTGACCGAAGTCGCCAGCGGCCTGGAGCATCCCTGGGCGGTGGCGCTGCTGCCCGACGGCGGCTTCCTGGTCACCGAACGCCCCGGCCGCCTGCGCCGGGTCGGCGCCGACGGCGCGATCTCCGCGCCGCTGAAGAACGTGCCCGAGGTCTGGGCGCAGGGCCAGGGCGGCCTGCTCGACGTAGTGCTGGCGCCGGACTTCGCCAGCAGCCAGCGCATTTATCTCAGCTACGCCGAGCCCGGTCCCGACGACAGTGCCGGCACCGCGGTGGCGACCGCCACGCTCGGCGCCGACGCGCTGAGCGATGTGAAGCGGATCTACCAGCAGCAGCCGAAGCTGGTCGGCCCCAATCATTTCGGCTCGCGCATCGCCTTCGACGGCAAGGGCCACGTGTTCATCACCCAGGGCGAGCGCCAGCAGCGCATGGCCTCGCAGGAGCTGGACAAGCTGCAGGGCAAGTTGGTGCGGCTGAATCTCGACGGCAGCGTGCCGGCCGACAATCCGTTCGTGGGCCGCGGCGACGCGCGCGCGGAAATCTGGAGCTACGGCCACCGCAACATGCAGTCGCTCGCGATAGACCCGCGCACCGGCACCGTGTGGGAAGCCGAACACGGCCCGCGCGGCGGCGACGAGATCAACCTGCCGCAAGCGGGCAAGAACTACGGCTGGCCGATCGTCACCCACGGCATCGACTACAGCGGGCTGAAGATCGCCGAGGCCGAAGGCAAGGAAAAGCCCGGGATGGAGCCGCCGTACCACGTGTGGGAGAAATCGCCGGCGCTGTCGGGCATGGCCTTCTACACCGGGCACGCCGGCTCGGGCTGGAACGACAGTCTGTTCCTGGGCGCGCTGTCGGACGGCAGCCTGATCCGGCTGAGCCTCGACGGCGACAAGATCGTCGGCGAAGAACGACTGCTCAAGCCGCTGGGCTGGCGCATCCGCGACGTGCGCGTGTCGGCCGACGGCAAGGTGTATGCGCTGACCGACGACAGCGATGGCAAGTTGTTGCGGATCGAGCCGCCCAAGGCGAAGTGATGGCGGCGGCGCGGTAGGACGGGTTCGTCGCTGTTGAAGGTTCGCGGTCGCGACCGCGCCGATGCAACCACCGCGAAAACCACCCGCAGCCCGATAACGAAAAAGCCGCCCGAGGGCGGCTTTTTCTTTGCATCGCTACGCGCGAATCAGGACTTCTGCTTGGCCCGCGCGAAAGCATCCGCCAGCGCACCGCCCAGCGGCGCCGAGCCCTTGCCCGGCGGCGCGAACGAACCGCCGCGCTGCTGCGGCTGATCTCGGCGACCGCCGCCGCGCGGACCGCCACGGTCGTTGCGCGGCTCGTTGCCACCGCCGCGTTCGCCGGGCGCGCGCGGCGCCGGCACCGGGTCGTCCAGGCGCCGGGTCAGGGCGATGCGCTTGCGCGGGATGTCCACTTCCAGCACCCGCACCTTGACCACGTCGCCGGCCTTGACCACGTCGCGCGGGTCCTTGACGTACTTGTCCGACAACGCCGAGATGTGGATCAGGCCGTCCTGGTGCACGCCGATGTCGACGAACGCGCCGAACGCGGCGACGTTGCTGATCACCCCTTCCAGGATCATGCCGACCTGCAGGTCCTTGAGGTCCTCGACGCCGTCGGCGAACTTGGCCGCCTTGAACTCGGGGCGCGGATCGCGGCCGGGCTTTTCCATTTCCTTGAGGATGTCGCGCACGGTCGGCACGCCGAACTTCTCGTCGGTGTACGGCTCCGGCTTCAGGCTGCGCACGAACTGCGGATCGCCGAGCAACTGCTTCACCTCGCGCCCGCACTGCTTGACGATGCGCTCGACCACCGGATACGCCTCCGGGTGCACGGCCGAGGCGTCCAGCGGCTCGTCGCCGTCGACGATGCGCAGGAAACCGGCGCATTGTTCGAACGTCTTGTCGCCCAGGCGCGGCACCTTGAGCAGTTCCTTGCGGGTCTTGAACGGGCCGTTTTCGTCGCGGTGGCGGACGATGTTCTCGGCCACGGTCGAGGACAGGCCCGAGACCCGCGCCAGCAACGGCGCCGAGGCGGTGTTGACCAGTACGCCGACCGCGTTCACGCAGTCCTCCACGCGCGCGTCGAGCGCGCGCGCGAGGCGGTACTGGTCGACGTCGTGCTGGTACTGGCCCACGCCGATCGCCTTGGGTTCGATCTTGACCAGTTCGGCCAGCGGATCCTGCAAACGCCGCGCGATCGACACCGCGCCGCGGATGCTCACGTCCAGATCCGGGAACTCCTTCGAGGCGAACTCGGACGCCGAATACACCGACGCGCCGGCTTCGCTGACCACGGCCTTGGTCAGCTTGGCATCGGCCATGAGCTTGATCAGATCGCCGGCGAGCTTGTCGGTTTCGCGCGACGCGGTGCCGTTGCCGATCGCGATCAGCTCGACCCCGTGCTTGACGCACAGCGCGCGCAGCGTGTGCAGCGACTGGTCCCACTGCTTGCGCGGCTCGTGCGGGTAGATGGTGTCGTGGGCGACGAACTTGCCGGTGGCGTCGACCACCGCGACCTTGACCCCGGTGCGCAGGCCCGGATCGAGCCCTAGCACCGCGCGCGGACCGGCCGGCGCGGCCAGCATCAGGTCCTTGAGGTTGTCGCCGAACACTTCGATGGCTTCGGCTTCGGCCTTTTCGCGCGCCTGGCCGAACAGGTCCAGCAACAGGTGCAGGTGCAGCTTGGCGCGCCAGGTCAGGCGGCAGCAGTCCAGCAGCCAGCGATCGGCCGGGCGGCCCTGGTCGCTGATGCCGGCGTTGACCGCGACGCGGCCCTCGCCCTGCTGGTGGCCGGCTTCGGCGTCGCTGCCCGGATCGAGGTCGAGGAACAGGATTTCCTCGCGGCGCGCGCGGAACAGCGCGAGCAATCGATGCGAAGGAATCTTGGCCAGCGATTCGACGTGGTCGAAGTAGTCGCGGTACTTGGCGCCTTCGTTCTCCTTGCCCTCGGCCACGCGCGCGCGGATCATCCCGACTTCGCCGAGCCAGGTGCGCAAGCCGCCGACCAGGGTCGCGTCCTCGGCCCAGCGCTCCATCAGGATCGCGCGCGCGCCGTCGAGCGCGGCCTTGACGTCGGCGACCTGCTTTTCCTCGCTGACGAAACCGGCGGCGAACTCGTCCGGCTTGAGCGTCGGATCGGCCAGCAGCGCATCGGCCAGCGGCTCCAGTCCGGCCTCGCGCGCGATCTGGGCCTTGGTCCGGCGCTTGGGCTTGTACGGCAGGTACAGGTCTTCCAGCCGCGCCTTGCTGTCGGCGGCCTCGATGTCGGCGCGCAGCTCGTCGCTGAGCTTGCCCTGCTCGGCGATGCTCTCCAGCACCGCGGCGCGGCGGTCCTCCAGCTCGCGCAGATAGCGCAGGCGCGATTCCAGATCGCGCAGCTGGATGTCGTCGAGCCCGCCGGTGACTTCCTTGCGGTAACGGGCGATGAACGGAACCGTGGCGCCTTCGTCCAGCAGGCCGACCGCGGCCTGGACCTGCGAGGTTTGGGCGCCGATCTCGCCGGCGATGAGCTGGGCGATCTTGCGGGCGATCTGTGCGGACTGCGCGTTCTGGTCTTGCATCGTTTCCAATCGTCTAGCCCCGACCGCGGGGCGCGCGTGGATTGTCGCAATGCTGGGGGGATGGGGGAACCCGTTGACAGGACTAGGGTTTTGGGGTCCGGGAGGGGCAGGAGTGAGCGGAGAGGAGTGAGGAGTGAGCAAGGGCGGAATCCTGCCTTCGCTCACTCCTCACTCCTCTCCGCTCACTTCTCACTCTCCTCTCCGCTCACTTCTCCAAGATAAGAATCGATCTCATCCAATCGAGTACAATACCCGTCCGCCCCGCTCCACAGCCCACCGCGCAATGTCCTCCGCCTTTGGCACCGAGACGGTGCTGGACGTCCGTCACTGGACCGACGACTACTTCAGCTTCACCACCACCCGCGACGACGGTTTCCGCTTCGACAACGGCCAGTTCGTGATGATCGGCCTGCAGGTGCCGAACGAGGCCGGCGTGGTCAAGCCGCTGTTGCGCGCGTACTCGATCGCCAGCGCCAACTGGGAAGAGCAGCTCGAGTTCTTCAGCATCAAGGTGCCCAACGGCCCGCTGACCTCGCGGCTGAAGTCGATCCAGCCCGGCGACAGCGTGCTGGTCGGGCGCAAGCCGACCGGCACCTTGCTGATCCACGACCTGCATCCGGGCCGCAACCTGTACCTGCTCGGCACCGGCACCGGCTTCGCGCCGTGGCTGTCGGTGATCAAGGACCCGGAGACCTACGAACGCTTCGAGAACGTCGTGCTCTGCCACGGCGTGCGCAGCGAGCAGGACCTGGCCTACCGCGACTACATCGTCAACGAATTGCCGCAGCACGAGTTCCTCGGCGAGCAGATCGCGGCCAAGCTCAAGTACTACCCGGCGGTGACCCGCGAGGACTTCGTCTTCGACGGCCGCGACCAGCGCGGCCGCCTGACCCAGATGATGGACAGCGGCCGGATGGCGGACCAGCTCGGCCTGGCGCCACTGGACGCCGAACATGACCGCGCGATGATCTGCGGCAGCCCGCAGATGCTCGCCGACTTCCGCGAGATCCTCGACCGCCGCGGCTTCGTCGCCGCGCCGCGCATCGGCACGCCGGGGCAGTATGTGTTCGAGCGCGCCTTCGTCGAGAAGTGAAGCCTTGCGCCGGCTGAGGCCGCTGGCCGGCTTGCTCGTGGCGCTCGCCTGCGCGGGCGTCTACTCGAGCACGTCGGCGCAAACGCCCGCCCCCGCCGCGCCCCCTGCGGCGGCGCAACCCGCGCGTGCCGCGTCCGCCGCGCCCGCGCTCGGCGATCCCGCGCCCGACTTCCTCGGACTCGACCGCAGCGGCCGACCGGTCAAGGTCAGCGACTACCGCGGCAAGCCGGTGGTCATCAGCTTCTGGGCCGGCTGGTGCGCGCCGTGCCGGCGCGAGCTGCCGATGCTGTCGACCCTGCAGCGCTCGGTCGGCCGCGAGCATCTGCAGGTGATCGCGGTCAACCTCAACGAACCGCGGCACGACTACGAAGAATTCCTGCGCCTGAACCCGGACCTGGACCTGGACTTCATCCGCGACCCCGGCAGCGCCGCGCGCTACTACGGCGTGCGCACGGTGCCGAACCTGTTCGTGGTCGACCGCGACGGCAAGCTGGTGCAGGCGCACCGCGGCTATTCGCCGGAGAAGATCGAGCAGTTCGTGCGCGAACTGGCGCCGCTGCTGCCGCCGCGGGCCGCGCGCAAGCCCGGCGGATGAAGCGCCGGCGCGGCGGTTGCGCCCGCCGCGCGCCGGCTCACCCCGCCCGCCGATCGCGCCGCAACGCCGCGCGATAGCGCCGGCTGCACGGCACGTGGCTGCCGTCGCGCATGGTGATGCGGGCGTCGCCGCTCTCCAGCGGTTCGATTTCGCCGACGCAATCCAGATTCACGATGTAGCTGCGGTGCACGCGCGCGAAGCGTCCCGGATCGAGCTGGCCCTCGATCGCCGCCATCGTGCTGCGCAGCGGATAGTCGCGGCCGCGCACGCGCAGGTTGACGTAGTTGGACGACGCCTGCAGCCACTCCACTTCGTTGGCCGCGACCAGGAACTCCTTGCCGAGCTTGCGCACCAGGAAGCGCTCCGGGCGCTCGGGCTGGGCCGGCTCGGGCAGGTCGTCGGGCGGCGCCAGCACGCTGGCTTCGCCCTGCAAGCGCCGCAGCAGCAGCCGGTAGCCTTCGATCCACAGCACCATGTAGCCGTAGGAGCGCGCGTCCTTGAGGTATTCGTAGACGAGGTTGATGCCCCAGCCGCCCAGTTCGTAGCGTTCGCCGACGCTGGCGTAGACCGCCTGCCGGATCGCGACCATGCCGACCACGTGCAGGACCGACCAGACCACGCTGGCGAGCAGGTGCAGGGCCAGCGTCCGGCGCCAGCCGTCGAGCTGCAGCGGCACCGCGCGGGTGAACCAGACCAGCGCCGGCACCAGCGCCAGCGCGGTCGCGCAACTGCTGGTCTCCCACACCAGCGGCGCCCAGTCGGGGATGTCCAGGCCGTAGCGGTGGATGTCGATGATCGAAGTCAGGGTGCCGGCGGCGGCGTTGACCGCGAACAGCGCGACCCAGAAAGCGATCTCGACCGGCCGGCGCCAGGGTCGGTAGCGGTCCCAGGCGCCGCGCTCGGGCTCGGCGGCGGTGGCGGGCGGGACGGCGGCGAGGGCCGCGGAAGCATCGGCGTTCATGCCGCGCATTCTCGCCCGCGCGCGGCCCGGGACGGCAACCGGTCGTCCCCGCGGACCGCGTTCCGTCCCCGCCGCGCCCCGTCCGGTCACCCCGCGGCGCCGCGCAAGTGATTGAACCGGCAAGGTTCGCCCCTCCTCCCAGCGCGGACCGACCATGCAACGCCGCTACGACATCGACGCTCTGCGCGCCCTCGCCTTCTGCCTGCTGATCCTCTACCACTGCGCCATGCTCTACGTCGCCGACTGGGGCTGGCACCTCAAGAGCACGCACCTGTCCGAGGGCCTGCAGTGGCCGATGCTGCTGGTCAACCGCTGGCGCATGGACCTGATCTTCCTGATCTCCGGCCTGTCGGTGCACTTCCTGCTGCGCGGCACCGGCGCGGGCCGGTTCCTGGCCGAGCGCAGCTGGCGCCTGCTGCTGCCGCTGACCTTCGGCTGCCTGGTCGTGGTGCCGATCCAGCCGTACGCCCAGGGCGTGGCCAACGGCCTGGTCGAACCCGGCTTCGGCGCCTTCCTGCTGCGCTACTACCAGTTCAAGCCGTGGCCGCAGGGCGCGTTCGACGGCTGGCAGTACGGCTTCACCTGGAACCACCTGTGGTACCTGGCCTACCTGTGGGTCTACACCGTGGTCCTGGCCGCCTTGCTGCCGCTGCTGCGCAGCCGCGCCGGGTCGCGGCTGCAGGCCGCGCTGGCCTCGTTGCGCGGCTGGGCGCTGCTGGCCTTGCCGGCGTTGCCGCTGGCGCTGTTCTCGATCCTGCTGCAGCCGCACTTCGCGGACACCGGCGACCTGATCCACGACTGGCATCGCCACGCGATCTATTTCACCGTGTTCCTCTACGGCTACTGGCTCGGCAACGACGCCGGCCTGTGGGCCGAGCTGACCCGGCTGCGCCGGCGCACGCTGACCTTGGCGCCGCTGCTGTTCGCAGCCTACCTCGCGCTGCTGAAGCTGCTGCCCGAAGACGTGCCCGACGCCGTGCAGTACCTGATCTGGACCTTGCGCAGCGCCTATATCTGGACCGCGCTGTGCGCGATCCTCGGTTGGTCGCACCAGTTGTTGAACCGGCCGCTGCGCTGGCTGCCGTGGGCGACCGAGGCGGTCTATCCCTGGTACGTGCTGCACCAGAGCCTGATCGTGCTGATCGCCTACTGGATCCTGCCGCTGAAGTTCGGCCCGGTCGCGGAACCGGCGATCGTGCTGGCCGGCACCGTGGCGGGCTGCTTCGTGCTGCACGAGATCGTCCGGCGGGTGCCGCTGTTGCGGCCGTGCTTCGGCTTGAAAGCGCGCAAGCGGCGCGTGCCGGCGGGCTTGGGCCCGGCTTCGGCGCCGGCGCCGAAACCGGCTTGAGGCGCGCAAGTTTTCAGGGCGCGTCGCAACCTTCGTGCGTCGCGCCTGCCCGCCGTCATGCCCGCGGAGGCGGGCATCCAGGGTTTTACCGAAGCATGACGCTGAAGTCTGTGGATCCCCGCTTTCGCGGGGATGACGGTTTGCGAGAGTCGCGGCGAAACCTTCCTGCCGTCATGCCCGCGAAGGCGGGCATCCAGGGCTTCACCGAGGTATGACGCCGAAGTCTCTGGATCCCCGCCTTCGCGGGGATGACGGTTTGGCGCAGGCGCCAGCTTGGTGGGAGGGCCTTCAGGCCCGACGCTCTCGTTTCAGATCGCGGCGATCGGCAACAAAAGCGTCGGGCCTGAAGGCCCTGCCACAGGCGTCAGGCCGCCAGCGCTTTCTCGATGTCCGCCGCGATCGACTCGGGCTTGTCGGTCGGCGCATAGCGCTTGAGCACGCGGCCGTCGCGGCCGACCAGGAACTTGGTGAAGTTCCACTTGATCGCGTCGATCCCGAGGAAGCCGCCCTTCTCGTCCTTGAGCCACTTCCACAGCGGGTGCGCCTTGTCGCCGTTGACGTCGACCTTGCTGTACATCGGGAAACTCACGTCGTAGGTCAGCGCGCAGAATTCCTTGATCTCGGCCTCGTCGCCCGGCTCCTGGTGGCCGAACTGGTCGCAGGGAAAGCCGAGCACGTCGAAGCCGCGGCTCTGGTAGTCGCGCTGCAGTTTTTCCAGGCCGGTGTACTGCGGAGTGAAGCCGCACTTGGAGGCGACGTTGACGATCAGCAGCACCTTGCCGCGGTAACGGTCGAGCGACTGGTCGCGGCCGTCGATGTCGACGGCGGAGAAATCGTAGGCGATGGTCATGGCGAAGCTCGCGCTCGCTGGGGAGGTGGCGGAACGATAGCGCGTCGAGGCGGGCTTTGCCCGGCGCGGCGCGCGGACGGCCACTGCGGTCACGGTTCGCTTCGGTGACGGCAGTCGGCTCCCGCAGGACCGTTGCGGGCTCTAGTGGGAGGGACTTCAGGCCCGATGCTCTTGTGCCAGATCGCGGCGATCCGAGCGAACGGCATCGGGCCTGAAGGCCCTCCCACAAGAGCGGAGCCGGGCCTCGCGGATACCGTCCCCGCAAAAAAACGGCCCGCCGAAGCGGGCCGTTCGATGCGATCGCTCGCGGACGCCGGGACGCGGTCAGAACTGCGCCTTGAACTCCACGCCGACGATGCGCGGGTCGTTGACGAAACCGACCAGGTTGTTGAAGTCGATGCCGCCGACCGCGCGCACATCGTCGAGGATGTTGCGCCCGTACACGGCCACGTCGTAGCGGCCGTTGTCCCACATGTAGCCCACGCGCAGGCCGCCTTCGGTCAGCGACTTGCCGCGGAACTCGCGCGCCTCGTACAGGAAGAAGTTCACTTCGCTGCGGTAGGCCCAGTCGGTGAACACGTAGAACTCGTTGCCGTTGGCCAGCGGCACGCTGTAGCGCGCGGTCAGGTTGTAGACCCACTTGGGCGCCTGCGGCAGCGGGTTGCCGTCGATCGCCGCGAGGGTCTGGCCGTTGCGCACCACCAGCGGATCGGTGACGGTGCAGCCGCCGCCGCACGGGGCCACGAACAGGTTGGCGTCCTTGATTTCGGTGTCGTTGTAGCTGGCGCCGAAGGTCACCATCAGGTTGTCGGTCACGTAGGCGTCGAAGTCGACTTCCACGCCCTGGCCGACGGTCTTGTCGGCGTTGAGCAGGATGGTCTGGTTGAGCGCGCCGCCGACGGCGTTGATCTGCTGGTTGTCGACGTTGTAGCGGAACAGCGCCACGCCCAGGCGCGCGCGCTTGTCGAACAGGTCGGCCTTGATGCCGGCCTCGTACGAAATCACCTTCTCCGCGTCGGCCACCGAGGGCTGCGGCGGGGTCTGGAACAGCAGGCGGCCCTGGATGCTCGGCGCGCGGAAGCCCTTGGCGACGCGGGCGTAGAGGTTGATCTCGTCGGTCGCCTGGAACACGCCGCTGACGTCCCAGCTGACGTCGTCGACGTCGGTCTTGACCTTGAACGGACCCGACACCGGCGCGCCGAACGGCGCGCTCTGCAGCACGCTGGCGGCGAAGTCCTTCTTGTCCTGGGTGTAGCGCAGGCCGCCGCGCAGCTTGAAGCGGTCGGTGACCGCGTACTCGACCGAGCCGAACGCCGCCCAGGCCTTGTTGCGCTGCTTCTGCTGGGCGTGGCCGGCCTGGATGCCGCCGGCGAGGGTGTCGTAGTTGAGGCTGTCGACGGTGATGTCTTCGTCGAAATAGAACAGGCCGGCCTGCCAGTTGAACGGGCCGCTGTAGTTGGATTCCAGGCGGAATTCCTGGGTCCACTGGCGGTGGTCGGGCAAACCGTCGGCCGATTCGGCGGTGAACGGAATGCCGGCCGGGGTGCTGCCGCCGGGCAGGAACGCCGCGCCGATGCCGCCGTCGATGTCGCCGCGGCTCAGCGATTCGGCCGACTCGTAGCCGGTGATCGAATACAGGGTCAGCTCGTTCGACAGGTCCCAGCTCAGCTTGGCGCTGGCGCCGTGGGTCTTGAGGTTCTGGAAGTTGCGCCCGTCGATGCCGACCTTGTCGACGTCGAAACCGTCGAACAGATCATTGGTGCCCTTCTTGAACAGCATCGCGCGGAACAGGCGCGCGGTGCCGTTGAGGCGGCGCGCGTGCACGTTGAACAGCGCATGGAAGGTGTCGCTGCCGTCGTACTGCAGCTGCAGGCGCAGCGCGGATTCGTCGTAGCCTTCCAGCTTGCGGTCGGGGCCGTTGGGATTGGTGTTGTCGACCCAGTCGTCGCGGCGCTGGTACATCGCCGAGGCGCGGCCGGACCAGTTCTCGCTCAGCGGGCCGCTGATCGCGCCTTCGAAGTTGGTGGTGCCGTAGGTGCCGTAGGAGATCTGGCCGTAGCCGGTCAGCTCGCGGGTCGGCTTGGCCGATTCGAACTTGACCACGCCGGCCGGGGTGTTGCGGCCGAACAGCGTGCCCTGCGGGCCGCGCAGCAACTCGACGTTCTCCAGGTCGAACACCGGGAAGCCCTTGAGCAGCGGGTTCTCGAGCACGATGTCGTCGTACACCAGCGACACCGGCTGCGACGCGTTCAAGTCGAAGTCGGTGTTGCCCAGGCCGCGGATGTAGAAACGCGGGAACGCGCGGCCGAACGAGGATTCGATGTTGAGGCTGGGCAGACGGCCGGACAGGAAGCGGATGTCGCCGCCGCCGGAGCCGAGCACGTGCAGCTTCTCGCGGTCGACGGTGGTCAGCGCGACCGGGACGTCCTTGGCGCGCTCGACCTTGCGCTGGGCGGTCACCATCAGCGCGTCGAGGGTCTTGGCCTCGCCTTCGGCCGGCGCCGCGGCGGCGGGCTGGGCGTCCTGGGCGAAGGCGACGGAGGAGGCGAAGGTCAGGCCGACGGCGAGCGCGAGCTTGTGGCTGCGCAGGGTACGGCGGCGGGGAGCACCAAGGTGCTTGGGCATGGTCGGGTTTCTCGGTGGACGGCGCATGGGGCGCCAGTGCTTGGGAAACCGCCGCGACGTCGCTCCCTGGCTACGGGGGATGGGACGCGAGCGCTGGACGGCGAAGGTCGATCGGACCGCCCCTTGGCGGTCGTGACGCGGATCGGCCCGCGCCGTGGTCGGCTCATTGACGGCGCGAATGTTACCAAATCATTAAAGAGCCTGTGCTCGAACGGCTGGAGGGCGATGGAAAGCCTAGCCAGATCAGCGACTTGCGGGGTCTAAGACAAAGCGAAAGGCAAAATGGATTCCGGCTTTCGCCGGAATGACGGCCTGCCAGCGGCGATGGCTATTGCCGCGGACCTGGCCGCAGGCCTGGCTCAAGCCCAAGCGCAGGCTTGGCCGTGGACCCGCCGGCGGCGGGCCGCGTTCCCGCTGCCTCCTGCCTCCCGCTTCCGTCATTCCGGCGAACGCCGGAACCCATTTTGATCTTGCTTGCAGCCGCGCGGCCGCCTGCCCCGCCGCGGCCCGGATCGGGCCGCGGGGAGCAAGCAAAGCGACGCTCACGCCGCGCGCGTCCGCCGCGCTTACTTCGCCGCCGTCACCTTCGCCGCCGGCGCGAACGGCTTCACTCCCAGCTCGGCGTACACCTCGCTCGGGTAGTACGCGGTCTGCCCTTGCAGCACCAGCGAGATCTTGCGGATGTCGCCGATGTCGCGGGTCGGGTCGCCGTCGACCAGGATCAGGTCCGAGCGCTTGCCCGCGCTGACCGAGCCGCGGTCGCCGTCGACCCGCGCGACCTTGGCCGCGTCGCGCGTGGCCACCTGCAGCGCCTGCGCCGGAGTCAGGCCGGCGCGCACGTACAGCGCCAACTCGTGCTGCAGGGTGAAGCCGGGGACTTCGTCGGTGCCGGCCAGCAGCGGCACGCCGGCCTTGTAGGCGCGGCCGACGAACTCGACCAGCTTGTCGTAGGACTTGTTGTAACGCTGCCAGGTCGCGTCGTCGGGGATGTTCATCTCCGCCGCGCGGCGGCCGCGCTGCACGTCGGGCGGCAGGTGGGTGTCGACCGCGGTGAAGATCGGCGACAGCTCGCCCTCGCGCTGGTGCAGGAACTCGAAGGTCGCCAGGGTCGGATCGATCGCGATCTTCTTGCTCGCCAGGGTCTGGATGAAGTCCTGCACCGGCTTGGAATCCAGGTCCAGGTCGGCGGTCTTCTCGGCGACGAGATAGAAGCGCTGCAGCGTGCGCGTGTCGGTCTTGTCGTCGACGAAGAAGTTCAGCATCAGCTGGTTGATGTGCTGGATTTCGTCGAAGCCCTGGTCGACCACGTCCTGCGCGCGCAGGAACGCCGGCACGTGGCCGCTCACGCGCATGCCCTTGCCGTGGGCGTAGGCGACGGTGTCGCGCAGCACCGCCTTGGGGAAGGAGTTGTAGATCTTGATCTGCGGGTAGCCGTGTTCGGAATACCAGTCCACCGCTTTCTTGGCTTCGTCCAGGTTCTTGATCACGAAGCCGTTGCGCGCGGAGTAGTCGCTCTCGCCCTCGATGAAGCCGGCCGGGACCACGTTCGGCGACATCAGCGTGCCGCCCTGGATCTCGCCGATCATCTGCTGCAGCGTCGCGTTGTCGTTGCCCATGTCGCGCACCGTGGTCACGCCGGCGGCGATGTTGAGCCCGCCGTCCCAGCGCGAGACGTGGCCGTGCATGTCGAACAACCCCGGCAGCAATGTCTTGCCCTTGCCGTCGACGGTGCGCGCGGCCTGCACGTCCTTGCCGGCCTTGCCGACCGAGACGATCCTGCCGTCGCGCACCAGCACGTCGGTCGGCGCGCCCACCGCCGCCTTCTCGCTGTCGAACACGCGCACGTCGCGGATCAGCGTGGCGCCGGCGAAATCGTGGCCGAGCTTCTTGCGCAGGTCGACCAGCAGCTCGCCCTCGGCGGCCTTCTGCCGGGTTTCCAGGTCGTTGGCGTTGGCCTGCCAGCCGTCCTGGATCAACTGCAGGAAGCCCGGATAGATCAGCGCGAACACGCGCGGCTGCGCTTCGACCGTGGCCCAGACGAAGTTCGGGGTGAAGCCCTGGCCGGTCAGCGCCAGCAACTGCACGGTCTGGCGCTTGCCGTCGCGCACGACGCTGGCCTCGCCGAGCTTGCGCGAGCTCAGGCTGCCGCCCGGCAGCAGCGGCAGCCGGCCGTCGCTGCGCTTGGCCAGCGCGCCCAGCGCCACCGACAGCCCGGCCGGGGCGCCGCCGAGCGGCGAATACAGCGCGGTGCCCGACACCGGCATCTCGCCCTGGTCGGACTTGGTCTTCCAGCGCACGCGATCGCCGTCGCGCTGGAAGCTTTCCTCGACCTTGGCGCCGAAGGTCGAGGTGCCGGTCACCGAGTACGTGCGGTAGGTGCCGTCCTCGGCCAGGGTGTAGGTCTCTTTCAGCTCGGGGCCGCGGCCGTTGTCCTTGAACACGAACTCGACCGTGGTGGTGCCGTCGTCGGCGACCGACACCACCTGCTGCCCGGCCTGCTTGCCGCCGTCGACCAGGGCCAGGTAACGCGTGGTTTCGGCGGCCAGCGCGCTGGCGCTGAAGCTCAACAGCAGGCCCAGGGCCAGGCTGCGTGCGGCGATCGAGGTCGGACGGGGATTACGCGGGCGCACAAGGGTCATCGGCACGGACTCGGCTGAGTGTTGCGGTGGAAGATCGGGGAAGCAAACGGGAAAACCGCGACGGACCGGCGCAGGCGCTCAGTCGTCCTGGCTGTGGGTGATCATCAGCACATAACCGTCCGGATCGCGCGAGCGGAACTCGCCGCGCGGCCGATAGAACGGATAGCCCATCGGGCCGGCTTCGAAGCCGGCGGCGCGCACGCGTTCGCGCATGCCGTCGACATCGTCGCAATAGACGTAGAACAGCACCGCCTGGACGCCGTCGTCGACCGGGCCGTCCGCGCGCACCAGCATCATCTGCGCGCCGGCGGGGCTTTGCATCCAGGCCCACACCGGCTCGTCGCCGCATTCGGGCACGCGGTGGACGTTGCCGACGGCGAAGCCGAGCAGTTCGTAGAACCCGATCGAGCGCGCCACGCTGGCGACGTGGATCATCGGCACGAACGCCTGCGCGACCGGCGCGCCCGCGCCGCCTTGCGATGACTGATTCATCCGCTGCTCCCGCGTGAAGTGCCCGGAGTGTAAACCGCGCCGGTCGGCGCCGGCCCGGGCGGTTGGTCATGCGCGATCTGCCGGTTCGCCCGCGCCGCGGCCCGCGCCGGCGCCGGTCTATGCCTTTCGTCATGGGCTGGCCCCGGGCCCATGGGGTAGGCTTCGGGGTTCCCTTTGACGAGGTTGAAGACATGAAGCACCCGCTCGCCGCAGCGCTGGCCGTGGCCCTGTTCGCCACCCTTCCCAGCCTGGCCCACAATGCCCAGGCCCAGGCCAAGACCGGAACCGCCGTGACCCAGACCGCCCCCAACGCCCAGCCGAGCGCCAACCCGTTCTTCCAAGCCAGCCCGCTGCCGCTGCACTACCCGCAGTTCGACAAGATCAAGGACGCCGACTTCGCGCCGGCCTTCGATCGCGGCATGGCCGACCAGCTCAAGGAAATCGCGGCGATCGCCGACAACCCCGAGCCGGCCAGCTTCGACAACACCATCCTGGCGATGGAGCGCTCGGGCCAGATCCTGACCCGCGCGATCTCGACCTTCTTCAACCTCACCGGCACCGACACCAACCCGACCCGCGAGAAGCTGCAGCAGACCTACGCGCCGAAGCTGTCGGCGCACCGCGACGCGATCTCGCTGAACCCGAAGCTGTTCGCGCGGATCAAGGACCTGTACGAGAAGCGCGCTTCGCTCGGCCTCGACCCCGAAGGCGTGCGCCTGATCGAGCGCTACTACTCCGACTTCGTCCGCTCCGGCGCCAACCTGACCGAAGCGCAGAAGACCAAGCTCAAGGCGATCAACGCCGAGCTGGCCGAGCTGGGCGCCAAGTTCAGCCAGAACGTGCTGGCCGAGGTCAAGGAATCGGCGATCGTCGTCGACACCAAGGAAGAGCTGGCCGGCCTGTCCGACGAGCGCATCGCCGCCGCCGCCGAAGCGGCCAAGGCGCGCGGCCTCAAGGACAAGTACCTGCTGACCCTGCTCAACACCACCGGCCAGCCGCCGGAAACCGACCTGACCAACCGCGCCCTGCGCGAGAAGCTGCACAAGGCCTCGGTGATCCGCGGCAGCCGCGGCAACCAGTACGACAACACCGCCATCGTCTCCAAGGTGGTGGGCCTGCGCGCCGAGCGCGCCAAGATGATGGGCTACCCGAACTACGCGGCCTACGTGCTGGAAGACGAGACCGCCAAGTCGCCCGAGGCGGTCAACAAGATGCTCGGCCAGCTCGCCCCGGCCGCGGTCGCCAACGCCAAGCGCGAGGCCGCCGACCTGCAGGCGATGATCGACAAGGAACAGGCCGCCAAGGGCGAGAAGAGCTTCCAGCTCGAGCCGTGGGACTGGGCGTTCTACGCCGAGAAGGTGCGCAAGGAGAAGTTCGCGTTCGACGAAGCCGAGCTCAAGCCCTACTTCGAGATGAAGAACGTGCTGGAGAACGGCGTGTTCTACGCCGCCGGCCAGCTCTACGGGCTGAAGTTCAAGCAGCGCACCGACCTGCCGCTGTACCACGCCGACACCAGCGTGTACGACGTGTACGACGCCAACGGCAAGCAGCTGGCGATCTTCATCGCCGACATGTACGCGCGCGATTCCAAGCGCGGCGGCGCGTGGATGAACTCCTACGTGGAGCAGTCCGAGCTGTTCGGCACCCTGCCGATCGTGGCCAACCACCTCAACATCCCCAAGCCGCCGGCCGGCAAGCCGACGCTGATGACCTGGGACGAGGTCACCACGATGTTCCATGAGTTCGGCCATGCCCTGCACGGCATGTTCTCGAACGTGAAGTACCCCTACTTCTCCGGCACCAGCGTGCCGCGCGACTTCGTCGAGTTCCCCTCGCAGGTCAACGAGATGTGGGCCGACTGGCCGTCGGTGCTGGCCAACTACGCCAAGCACTACCAGAGCGGCCAGCCGATGCCGAAGGAACTGCTCGACAAGGTGCTGGCGGCGTCGAAGTTCAACCAGGGCTTCACCACCACCGAGTACCTCGGCGCGGCGATGCTCGACCAGAACTACCACCAGATCGGCGACGTGTCGCAGGTGCCGGCGCCGAAGGACGTGATGGCGTTCGAGACCGCCTCGCTGAAGAAGGACGGCATCTACTACCCGCCGGTGCCGCCGCGCTACCGCACCCCGTACTTCAGCCACATCATGGGCGGCTACGCGGCCGGCTACTACGCCTACATCTGGTCGGAAGTGCTCGACGCCAACACCGTGGAATGGATCAAGCAGCACGGCGGCCTGACCCGCGAGAACGGCGACCGTTTCCGCGCCACCCTGCTCTCGCGCGGCGGCAGCAAGGACGCGCTGCAGCTGTTCCGCGACTTCGCCGGCCACGAGCCGAAGATCCAGCCGCTGCTGGAGCGCCGCGGCCTGACCGCGCCGGCGCCGGCCAAGCCGGCCAAGTAAGCCGGGCGGCGGTCGTCTCTCCGGGCCGGCATAAGGCCGGCCTGGAGGACGCCCCGAAACCCACGCGACACCCGTCGGACCGGCCTTGCGCCGGCCCGGCGCAAGAAGGGCGGCGTACCGTGTCCGGTGCGCCGCCCTTCTTGCGTTGGAGCGCACATGGGCCACATTCAATGCGTTATCACGATCTAAATATTGAGCATTAATTGACTGTTTTTAGAGGACTTTTGGCGAATAAAGATTTATGTCACATTAGATTCCAATGGACCCCCACTAACCTGATATTGGATATCGACGGCACTGTTTCTACTTAAGAAAACAGCTTGAAGTTCGATCAACAGGGGACATCAGGATGGCCGCCATTTCAGCAGTCCACCCCGGCTCCGGCCTCAACGGCGCCGACCACCGCAACAGCCGCCGGGTCGCCGTGGTCGAGCGCGACCCGAACCTGCGCCAACAGATCCAGCATTCGCTGCTGACCCGCCAGTTCGCCGTGGTCGAGTGCGCCAACGCCACCGCGCTGTACCGCAACCTGCTGAGCGCGCCGTGCGACATCGCGGTGATCGCCAGCGACCTGCCCGACGACAATCCGCGCAACGTCGCCCTGCACCTTCGCCAGCATTCGGACATCGGCATCATCGTGCTCGACGCCGAAGCCGGTTACGGCGGCCCGTCCGACGGCTATCACGAGATCGCCGACGCCTGCTTCCGCAAGCCGGTCGACCTGGACGGACTGGCGACGGTGGTGACCGCCATGCACAGCCTGCAACACCACATGCGCGCGCTGCCCGCGCGCGCCGGCAGCGGCCAGGCCGAATGGGAACTGGCCCTGGACGGCTGGACCCTGCGCACGCCCGACGGCGCCAGCATCGACCTCAGCGCGCCCGAGCGCAGCGTGTTGCTGCGCCTGGTCAACACCGGCGCCGGCGGCCATCCGGTCTCGCACGACAGCCTGATCGGCTCGCTGACCAACGACGTGTACGACTTCGACCCGCACCGGCTGGAGATGCTGATCTACCGCCTGCGCAAGAAGGTCGCGGTGATGAGCCCGCTGCCGTTGCCGCTGCGCGCGGTGCGCGGGATGGGCTACCTGTGCACGATCGTGCGCGCGAGCAACTGAGGCGCGCCATCGCGACGCGCAACGACGGCGGCTGCGGCCGCCGTCGCTGTTTCGGGCGGGCGGCGCGTTGGAGGCTCGGGTCCTGCCTCGATGGCGCCCTGGATGCCCGCCTTCGCGGGCATGACGGCAGGTAGGGTGCGCGCTCGCCAGCCGTCATCCCCGCGAACGCGGGGATCCAGAGGCTTCAGCGCGACGCTTCGATGAGGTTCTGAATGCCCGCCTTCGCGGGCATGACGACAGGCGGGGTGCGCGGCAACTCATTTCCCTGCGCGAAACAGCGGCCGACACCCGCGCGATCCCCACGCTCACGCACGCCCACCGCGCAACTGCCAACGTGATCACAGGTGAGCCAGGGTGAAGCAGCATGAGTGCTTTGTCCGCGCGCGCTGCCTAGCCTGCAATCGCCGATGCGTCGTCCGCGCCAGCGAACCCGGACGACCGCGGCATCGGGGGATTCAGGACAATTCGACGACGGCCGCGAGGCGGCCGCGCTGTGCGCCTGGCGCCTGCGATGCCGATCGGCTTGCGCCGATTCCGACGGAGGCTGCCATGACCCTGCGCCAACTGCGCCAACTGCGCCACCCGCGTCACACCCGTGCCTTCCCCGCCACCCCCGACCGCCGCCGCGCCGCCGCACTGCTGCGCGCCTCGCTGCTCGCCGGCTGCGTCGCCCTGGCCCTGCTCGCGCGTCCGGCCGCCGCGGCCGCACCGGGCGCGGCCGATGCCGACGCGACGCCGGCACTGGGCGAATCCGCGCCGATGACCGGCACCGAGGAATCCAACGACAGCGCGCTGTCCGAAGCCGATCCGTTCGCCGCTCCCGCGCCGCTGCTGCCGCTGGTGTTCGACGGCGTCCCCAACCGCGACACCTGGCGTTCGGCCAGCGCCTTCGACGGCGGCATGGTCTCGCCGATGAGCATCATCGAGCCGCCGCCGGCGCTCAACAACACCCTGCCCGGCCTGCTCGGCTACCTGCAGAACTGGCTGCTCGGCAACGACTACCAGTCCTGCGGCCTGCTCGGCACCGGCTGCCTGACCATCGACCGCGCCAATTTCAACTACTCCTACCTGTCGCTGATCCTCAACCTGGTGCAGTTGCCGAACGCGGTCGACCTGGACGGCAACCAGCCCGCCAACCACCTCACCCTGATCGGCGCGGTGCACTCCGACAGCTACATCCAGTTCCAGGACAGCAACTACACCGGCAACAACAACAACGCCTCGTGCGTGGTGATCGGCGTGGCCTGCACCTGGCGCACCAACGCCGCGCAGAACAACCAGGTGCTGATCGGCGACGGCAGCTACGCCAACGGCTCCAACACCATCGTCATGGGCACCAACGCCCGCCACCAGCTGCCCACCATCAGCGCGGCCGCGGCCGGCTTCACCGGCGGCCCGGACACCAACTACGCCGCGCGCCTCGGCAATTCGGTGGTGATCGGCGACAACAGCTTCGGCAACGCCAACCGCCAGACCATCCTCGGCTTCGGCGCGACCTCCACCCACGCCAACAGCGTGGCGCTCGGCGCGGGTTCCTCGACCGCGGTCGGCGCGCAGACCGGCTACGCCGCGTTCGGCCTGGCGGCGCCGCAGACCTCGTCCGGCGAAGTGTCGATCGGCGCGGCCGGCGCGACCCGCAAGCTCAGCAACGTCGCCGCCGGCAGCGTCGGCACCGACGCGGTCAACCTGGCCCAGTTGCAGGGCGCGCTGGCCACCGCAGCGAGCGATCCGTTCGCGGTCAAGTACGACGACGCCGGCGGTTCGCCGAACCTGCAGAGCGTCACCCTGCAGGGCGCCGGCGGCACCACCCTCGCCAACGTCCGCGCCGGCGCGGTCAACGCGGCCAGCACCCAGGCGATCAACGGCGCGCAGGCCTTCGCGATCAGCCAGTCCAACGCCCAGCGCCTGGGCGGCGGCGCCGCGGTCGCGGCCGACGGCACGGTGACCGCGCCGAACTACGTCATCGCCGGCAACGGCTACGCCAACGTCGGCGCCGCGCTGGCCGCGCTCGACGGCAATGCGCAGGCGCTGGACGCGTTCGCGGTGCAGTACGACGACGACGGCGCCGGCAACCCCAACTACGCCGCGATCACCCTGCGCGGACCGGCCGGTACCGGCACTGTGCTCGGCAACCTCGCCGCCGGGCAGATCGCCGCGGGCAGTTTGCAGGCGGTCAACGGCGGCCAGGTGTTCGGCATCGGCACCGGCATCGCCAATCTCTTCGGCGCCGGCGCCGCGTTCAACGCCGGCGGGACCTTTACCGCGCCGAACTACGTGATCGGCGGCAACGCGTACAGCAACGTCGGCTCGGCGTTGGCCGCGCTCGACCTCGGCGCGCAAAATGCGGATGCGTTCGCGGTGCAGTACGACGACGACGGCGCCGGCAACCCGAACTACGCCGCGATCACCCTGCGCGGGCCGGCCGGCACCGGTACGACGCTCGGCAACGTCGCCGCCGGGCAGATCGCCGCCGCCAGTTTGCAGGCGATCAACGGCGGACAGCTGTTCAACCTCGGCACCGGCATCGCCGACATCTTCGGCGGCGGCGCGACGTTCAATGCCGGCGGCACGTTCACCGCGCCGAACTACGTCATCGGCGGCAACGCCTACACCAACGTCGGCGCCGCGTTGAGCGCGCTCGACAGCAACCTCAGTAGCGGCAACGCCTTCGCCGTGCAGTACGACGACGACGGCGCCGGCAACCCCAACTACGCCGCGATCACCCTGCGCGGGCCGGCCGGCACCGGCACCGTCGTCGGCAACGTCGCCGCCGGGCAGATCGCCGCCAACAGTCTGCAGGCGATCAACGGCGGACAGCTCTTCAACCTCGGCACCGGCATCGCCGACGTCTTCGGCGGCGGCGCCGCGTTCAATGCCGGCGGCACGTTCACCGCGCCGAACTACGTCATCGGCGGCAATCCCTACACCAATGTCGGCGCCGCGTTGAACGCGCTCGACAACGGCCAGAGCGCCGGCAATGCCTTCGCGGTGCAATACGACGACGACGGCGCCGGCAATCCCGACTACGCCGCGATCACCCTGCGCGGTCCGGCCGGCACCGGCACCGTGATCGACAACGTCGCTGCCGGACAGATCGCCGCCGCGAGCCTGCAGGCCGTCAACGGCGGGCAGCTGTTCGACCTCGGCAGCGGCGTCGCCGGCCTGTTCGGCGGCGGCGCGGCGTTCAACGCCGGCGGGGCCTTCACCGCGCCGAGCTACTCCATCGGCGGCACCGCGTACCACGACGTCGGCGCGGCGCTGAACGCGCTCGACGGCAACCAGAGCGCCAGCAACGCGTTCGCGGTGCAGTACGACGACGACGGCAGCGGCAATCCCGACTACGCCGCGATCACCCTGCGCGGTCCGGCCGGCACCGGCACGGTGATCGACAACCTCGCCGCCGGGCAGATCGCCGCCGGCAGCCTGCAGGCGGTCAACGGCGGGCAGATCCAGACGATGGGCGACTCCATCGCCGCTGTCTTCGGCGGCGGCTCGCTGTTCAACGCCGGCAGCTTCGGCGCGCCGAACTACACCGTGCAGGGCGCCGGCTACAGCAACATCGGCGCCGCCTTCGCCGCGGTCGACGCCAGCCTGACCAACCTCAACAACCGCATCGACAACCTGCCGCCGGCGACCACGCCCGATCCGCGCGTGGCCATCGACGGCACCGGCAACGCCTCGGTCGCGGCCGGTTCGCGCGGGGTCGCGGTCGGCGCCAGCGCCAGCGCCGGCGGCAGCCGCGCCACCGCGATCGGCGGCGACAGCTACGCGGCCGGCGCCAACGACACCGCGGTCGGCGGCAACGCGCGAGTGAACGCCGACGGCAGCACCGCGGTCGGCGCGAACTCGAGCATCGCCGCCGGCGCGACCAACGCCGTCGCGGTCGGCGAAAGCGCCAGCGCGACCGCGTCCGGCGCGGTCGCGCTGGGCCAGGGCGCGGTCGCCGACCGCGCCGACAGCGTGTCGGTGGGCAACGCCAGCCAGCAGCGCCAGGTGGTCAACGTCGCCGCCGGCACCCAGGACAACGACGCGGTCAACCTCGCCCAGCTCAAGGCTTCGCAGTCCGGCACCGTGCGCTACGACGGCAATCCCGACGGCAGCGTCAACACCACCCAGGTCACGCTCAACAACGGCGGCGCGGCGGTGACCGTGCGCAACGTCCGCGCCGGCACCGCCAACACCGACGCGGTCAACGTGCAGCAACTCAACGACGGGGTGAACCGCGCGATCAACACCTCCAACCAGTACACCGACCACTGGGGCAACCAACTGCGCCGCGACATCGGCCAGCTCGACGACAAGGCCAGCGCCGGCGTCGCTTCGGCGATGGCGGTGGCCGGCCTGCCGCAGTCGTACATGCCGGGCAAGAGCATGGCGGCGATCGCCGCCAGCAGTTTCCGCGGCGAAAGCGGCTTCGCCGTCGGCATCTCCACCATCAGCGAGGACGGGCGTTATGTGTACAAGCTGTCGGGCAACAGCAACTCCAAGGGCGACGTCGGCGTGACCGTCGGCGCCGGCATCGTGTGGTGAGCGCGACGGCCGCAGGACGCGCGCCGTCGCCGCACCGCTGAGCATCACTGGGACCTCCCCCCGGCGACCCGCGAGCGCCCCGCGCGCGGGAAGCCAGGCCGCCCGGAGCGATCCGGGCGGCCTTTTTGTTTGGAATCAGGAATCAGGAGCCGCGGTTCAGCGGTCGCAGGCAAGCCCTGTGCGTTTGCAAAGCGACCGGGCTTGGCGTCTGCTACATCCGCCCCCCGAATCCCGAGCGCCGACCCCGCATGTTTTACATCGGTCTGTCCGCACAACCCCGCCCCGACGCGGTCGCGGCGGCGTTCGCCGCGCACGCGCCGCAGGCGCGATTGCGCTGGGGCGAGTTCGACGACGACTGCGCCGGCGTGGTGTTCGTGCAGCTGCACCGCAACGCCAGCGAATTTCCGTTCGCCCTGCACGCCACCAACCTGGCCGGCGGCGACGACTACGAGTTGGGCCTGGCGATCGCGCGCACGCTGTCGCTGGCGCTGGATTGCCGCAGCGTCTGCGACGGCACCCGCCACGGGCCCACCCGCGCGCCGGGCTGGTGCGTGGTCTGGGACCGCGGCCAGGCCTATCTGGGGGACGACTACCACAGCCTGTTCTACGACGACTCGCCGGACCTGAGCGCGGACGAACGCGCGCAGCTCGGGCCGATCCGGATCCTGCATCGGCTCGAACTCTAGGCCGGCGCATCCCGCACCGCCCGCGGACCGATCTTGGATTGGCCGCCGGCCGCACCCATTTCCTGCTCAGCCCACCGCCACGCCCCTGCCCGCGCATGACCGCCCAAGCCCCCGCCACCGACGACGCCGCCCAACGCCTGCGCGACTGGCTGCGCCCGCACCGCCGCCTGTTCGTGCTGACCGGCGCGGGCATCAGCACCGGTTCGGGCATTCCGCATTACCGCGACGAGAGCGGCGCCTGGCAGCGCAAGCCGCCGATCGATTTCCGCGCCTTCACCGGCGATGCCCGCGCGCGCTCGCGCTACTGGGCGCGCAGCTTCGTCGGCTGGCCCGCGTTCGACCGCGCCCAGCCCAACTCCGGCCACCGCGCGCTGGCGCGCTGGCAGCGGCGCGAGCCCGCACATGCGCTCGTCACCCAGAACGTCGACGCGCTGCACAGCCGCGCCGGCAGCCTCGACGTGGTCGATCTGCACGGCCGCCTCGACGAAGTCGTCTGCCTGGACTGCGGTGCGCGCCGCCCGCGCGCGCAGCTGCAGGAGGAACTGGCGCAGCGCAATCCGGACTGGCGCGACCTCGACGCCGCCGTCCTGCCCGACGGCGACGCCGACCTGGAAGGCCTGGCGTTCGAACGCTTCCAAGTCCCGCCCTGCGCCGCCTGCGGCGGTCTGCTCAAGCCCGACGTGGTGTTCTTCGGCGAGAACGTGCCGCGCGCGCGCGTGGCCGCCGCGCAGCAGTCGCTGGCGCAGGCCGACGCGATGCTGGTGGTCGGCTCGTCGCTGATGGTCTATTCCGGCTTCCGCTTCGCCCGCGCCGCGCGCGAGGCCGGGCTGCCGCTGGCGCTGCTCAACCGCGGCGTGACCCGCGCCGACGAGATCGCGACCCTGAAGCTCGAAGCCGATTGCGGCGCGACGCTGGACGCCGCGCTCGCGTAGCCGCATTCGCCTCCTGTAGGAGCGGCGCGAGCCGCGACCGCAGCAACGCAACTGCGGCGCAAGTTCCGGCGTAGTTGGTTTGTCGCGGTCGCGGCTTGCGCCGCTCCTGCAGGGGCTTACCGTTTTACTTCGCGATCGGGGCGATCTTGCTCTGTTCCAGGAACAGGTTGCGCGCAGCCACGCCGATGTCGGGGTTGTCGATGAAGAAGCCCTGCACGCCCAGGCCGTACAGCTGCAGCGCTTCGCCGAGCGCGCTCTGGTCGATGCCGTTGGCGGTCTGGGTCAGGAACGGCTCCTCGGCGCGCACGGTGTAGGGATGCACCTGCAGGCCCAGTGCCAGCGCGCGCGCGAGCACGGGGTGGACGATCCCGGTGTTGCGCGTGGCCAGCAGCGCATGGCCGTCGCCGTCGGCGTCGCGCTTGGCCGGCAGCGGCGCGCGCTCGATCAGGCTGGCCTTGTACGGGCCCAGGCCGGACGCGTAGTGCGCCTGCATCCAGCGCAGCGCCGCCGGTTCGGTCAGCGCGCCGTAGCGGGCCGCGGCCAGGCCGCCGGGGATGGCCTGGGCGAGGTCGCCGTAGATGCGCGCCAGATCCGCGCCGCTGCGCCGGTTGTAGACGATGTCGTACGGCGTGTCGCGCTCGAAATCGCCGTACAGCTGCACCAGCGGCAGGTCGATCCCGGCCTTGGGCAGGATGCGCTGCTTGAGCTCGATCAGGTTGCCGACCTCGAAGCTCTGGATATAGACCCGACGCGGATCGGTGAAGCCCTCGGCGACCAGGGTGTCGACCAGCTTCTGGCCGAGCGAGATCCCGATCCGGCTGCCGTCCAGGTGCCGGCCCTCGCTGGCGAACCAGGTCGGGTGCTTGGTTTCCGGATAGATGCCGACGACCCGGCCGTCGCGGCTCTCCTGCTTCGCCAGCGCGATCACTTCCTTCAGCGTCGCGATCGGGAACTGGCCGTCGTAACGGGTGTTGCCGGGACGCACCTGCGGGATGCGCTCCTTGGCCCGCAGGGTCTTGAGTTCGGCGAGGGTGAAGTCCTCGGTGAACCAGCCGGTCAGCGACTCGCCGTCGATGGTCTTGGTGGTCTTGCGGTCGGCGAATTCGGGATGCGCGGCGACATCGGTGGTGCCGGAGATTTCGTTCTCGTGGCGCACCACCAGTTCGCCGTCGCGGGTGGCGACCAGATCCGGCTCGATGAAGTCCGCGCCCTGGGCTATCGCCAGCCGGTAGGCCTCCAAGGTGTGCTCGGGGCGGTAGCCGCTGGCGCCGCGGTGGGCGATCACGATCAGGCCCTGCTGGCCCGGCGCGGCGGAGGTCGGAGGCGAAGCGTGGGGCATGGACGGCTTCCGTTCGGGCGCGGCGGCGCCGGCGGCGGCGGCGAACAACAGCAGCGCGAGCGCGGCCAGCGGGCGGCGCGGGAGGTTCGGGTGCGGCATCGGGGAATCCTAGATCGTACGCAAGCGGGATGCACGGCCACGCGGCCGTAGCCCCAGCCTGCCGGACGCCGATGACAGCCGTTGGGGCGGCCGCTCGCGGCCGCGGCCGCGAGGTCAGCGCGCGCGGGCCCGCTTGGAGCTTGCGGCGGGCGCAGCCGACGCGCGCCGCTTGCGCGCAGCAGGACGGGCTCACCCGACCCGCCTCACTGCGCCGGCAGACGCAGCTCGAACGCCGATCCCGGCGCGGCCGGCGTCCAGCCCGCTTCAAGGCCTAGCTGAATCGCCGCGGCCACTTGCGCCGGCGCGATCGTGGTTACCGGCTCGCCGAGCCAATGGTCCGGCCGCGCCGCGGCCGCGACGACGTGCAGGATCTGGCCCTCGCCGGCCCCGACCTGCTGCACCGCAAACGTCAGCGGCGCGCCCAGGCCCTGGGCGTAGGTCGGTCGCGACCGGACCGCCCAGCGGTACGCCTGCCCGTCGACGACGATACGGCGGCTGCCCTTGCTTGCGATGGCCATGCGCGGCGCGGCCTCCTGCCGGCGCGGGGGAAGCGCACAGCCTAGGAGCTGCCGGCGCCGCGGCCAAGAGCAGCGCGAGAGCAACTCGAGAGCAGCGCGAACACAGCGCGAGAGCGACGCGGTCGCCGCCGGCGGCGCTGCCGTCCGGCCAGACGCGTCGCGCGCGGCCCGGCCAGGCTACGTGCCGGCCTTCCGCCGCCCGCCCGGCCCGTCCGCCGGCCTGCGAGCGCAAACCCATCCTTGCGCGCAAACAGCCGCGAACGCCGCGCGGGGCGGCGGACCGGCCACCCGCCCGCCGCCCCGCGCCGACGCCCCTGCAAGCTCAGTGGCTGGCCGCGCCGACCGCGACGATGGTCACCTTGCCGTCGTCCACGGTCATGAAGATCCGGTCCGGCTCGCGCTTGCCGCCCGGATAGATCTCGATCATGTCGTGGCTGCTCTTGACCTTCTGCGCCACGATCGGCGCGTCGGCGAGCAGCCCCAGCCATTGGTTGACCTGGTCGCCGTCGACCGGCTCGGTCATCCCGGCCAGGGTCGAGATGGTCTGCAACACCGCCTGGGCCTGTTCGGGGTCGGCGAGCTTCTGGATCTTCTTGGCGTTGACGTCGTTCTGGTACTCGTACGGCATGCGGGCACTCCTGGCGGCGCGCGATCGGCGACCGCCGCGCGACGGCGGCGGTGGGGTACGGCGCCGCCCACGGCGGACGCCTCGATTGCGATAACGACCGGCCGGCCGCGGCGTGAACTCCGCCGCCGCGCCGCCGCGCCGGCCGACCATGCGCCGGCGTCCGCCGCCGGCCCGCGCAGCCGCTATGATTCGGCGGTCATTCGTATCGGAGCGCTCGATGAGCCTGGTCGCCAAGATCCTGCGGCACAAGTCGGTGGAACAACTGCAGGCGGAGGCCGGCAAGCGCTCGGACTTCCGCCGCGTGCTCGGGCTCTGGCAGCTCACCGCCATCGGCATCGGCGGCATCATCGGCGTCGGCGTGTTCGTGCTCGCCGGCCACGAGGCCGCCACCAACGCCGGCCCCGCGGTCGCCCTGGCGTTCCTGATCGCCGGCATCGCCAGCGCCGCCGCGGCGCTGTGCTACGCCGAGTTCGCCGGCATGATCCCGGTCACCGGCAGCGCCTACACCTACAGCTACGCCACCCTCGGCGAGTTGGCGGCGTGGCTGATCGGCTGGGACCTGCTGCTGGAGTACGCGCTGATCGTGGCGGTCGTGGCGATCGGCTGGTCCGGCTATGTGCAGGTGCTGCTGGAAGGCGCCGGCATCCACCTGCCGGTGTGGGCGCAGGGCGCCTACGGCACCGGCGAGGGCCGGGTGTTCAACGTCATCGCCGCCGCGGTCACCCTCGCGGTGTCGGCGCTGCTGGTGTTCCGCACCGAATGGGGCGCGCGCTTCAACACCCTGATCGTGGCGATCAAGGTGCTCGCGGTGGTGCTGGTGATCGGCGTGGGCGTGTTCTACATCAACACCGCCAACTGGGTGCCGTTCGTGCCCGAGCGCATCGTCGGCGAAGACGGCGTCGGCCATTTCGGCTGGAAGGGCGTCGGCACGGCTGCGGCGGTGGTGTTCTTCGCCGTGTTCGGCTACGACACCCTGACCACCGCGGCGGAGGAATCCAAGAACCCGCAGCGCGATCTGCCGCGCGCGGTGCTGCTGTCGCTGGGCGTGTCGATGGTGCTGTACCTGGCGGTGTCGCTGGTGCTGACCGGCATCGCCCACTACTCCACCCTCGGCGGCGACGCGCCGGTGTCGGACGCCTTCGCCGCGCTGGGCCTGCCGTGGATCGCCAAGGCGATCGCGTTCTCGGCCGTGGTCGGCATCGCCAGCGTGCTGTTCGCCTTCATGCTCGGCGCGGCGCGCATCTGGTTCTCGCTCTCGCGCGACGGCCTGCTGCCGGGCTGGTTCGCCAAGATCCACCCGAAGTACGGCACCCCGCACCGCCCCACCGTCGCGCTGGGCGTGTTCACCGCGCTGGTCGCCGGCTTCCTGCCGATCGGCGAGGTCGCCAAGCTGGTCAACATCGGCGTGCTCTCGGCCTTCATCATCATCTGCGCCTCGGTGTGGGTGCTGCGCGTGCGCAAGCCGCACCTGGAACGCAGCTTCCGCACCCCGCTGGTGCCGCTGATCCCGATCGTCGGCATCGCCTTCTCGATCTGGCTGCTGGCCGAGCTGGCGGCGATCACCTGGCTGATCTTCCTGATCTGGGTGTCGCTGGGGCTGCTGGTGTATTTCGCCTACGGCATTCGCCATTCGAAGCTGGCGCAGGAACAGTAGCCAGGAGTGAGCGCAGAGGAGCGAGGAATGAGCGAAAGCCGCTTTCGCTCACTCCTCACTCCTCTTCGCTATTTTCTCGCGTTCAACGCGGCGCGACGTAGCCCCCGGGCACCCCGTCCGGCGACAGCACCAACTGCCACAGCTGCGCATGCCGGGTGCGGAACGTCGCCATCGACGCGGCCAGGTAGAACCGCCACATCCGCCGGAAGCGTTCGTCGTAGCGCGCATCGAGCCGGTCCCAGGCGGCTTCGACGTTGTCGCGCCAGGCCTGCAGGGTCAGGTCGTAGTCGGCGCCGAAGTTATGCCAGTCCTCGATCACGAAGCGGTCTTCGGCGTGCTCGGCGATCTGCCGCGCCGAGGGCAGCATCGAGTTGGGGAAGATGTACTTGGCGATCCACGGATCGGTGTGGCTCACCGACTTGTTGCCGCCGATGCTGTGCAGCAGGAACAGGCCGCCGTCGTCGCTGGCGCGGTCCAGGCAGCGCCGGGCGACGTCGAAATACGCGGCGTAGTTCTTGACCCCGACGTGCTCGAACATGCCCAGCGAGAAGATCCGGTCGAAACGCTGGTCCAGGTCGCGGTAGTCCTGCAGGCGGATCTCCACCGGCAGCCCGCGGCACAGCTCGCGCGCGAACTCGGCCTGCTCGTGCGAGACGGTCACGCCGACGCCGACGATGCCGTAGCGCTCGGCGGCGAACCTCAGCGCCTCGCCCCAACCGCAGCCGATGTCGAGCACGCGCATGCCGGGCTTGAGCCGCAGCTTGCGGCAGACCAAATCCAGCTTCGCTTCCTGGGCCGAGTCCAGGTCGTGCAGCGCCTGTCCGTTGCGATCGCGCCAATAGCCGCAGCTGTAGACCAGCCGCTTGCCGAGCATCGCGCGGTACAGGTCGTTGCCCAGGTCGTAGTGGCGTTCGCCGACGGTGAAGCTGCGGCGGTGGCTCTGCAGATTGATCAGGTGCGCGCGCAGGCCATCGAGAATCGCCGCCCAGCCGTGCACCTGTTCGTCGATGCGCGCGCGCATCAGCCGTTCCAGCAAGCCGTCGAGCGACTGCGCATGCCAGGCGCCGTCCATGTAGGTCTCGCCCAGGCCGAGCGAGCCCTGCGCGATCACCCGCGAATAGAACGACTCGTCCTCGACCTGCAGGTCCCAGGGCCGGTCGCCGCCGACGCGCACGTCGGCCTGTTCCAGCAATCCTTCGACCCGTTTGTGCAGCGACGCAAGCGACATGGCGACCTCGTGCTCGGGGCGGGGGCGCCCGGAGGATGCTCGACCTGCTGATGTGGAGTGCGGACTCGGACGACGCGTCGTCGTGCGCCCGTCACGCTCGTCCTGAGACGGCTGGCGACCCGCTGCGGGCCGCCTGCGGCGCGTCCGTCGCGCCGCGGATCGACGATAGCAAAGCCGCGCCGGCGCGCGATGCCGATTCGGTCGCCTGCGGCGAACGCTGCGTTGCCGCAGCGATGCGGCTCTTCTGTGGGAGGGCCTTCAGGCCCGATGCTTTTCGCTCAGGTCGCGGCGATTTGGAACAAAAGCATCGGGCCTGAAGGCCCTCCCACAAAAGCTCCCACGCGTCGCTCATGGGCCCGAAGGCCCTGCGCGGCGGCTCAGACGCCGCCGAGGAACAGCCCGCGATAGGCCGGGGCCAGATGCGGCAACAACACCGCGGCCGGCACTTCCACTGTCTGAGTGCCGTCCGAATACGGGCCGACTTCGTACGGCGCGAACACGAACTTGAGCGCGCTGAGCTTGCCGTCGGCGCCGCGCACCGGCTCGAACATGGCGAAGTTGGCCGGGTCGGCGCCGGTGCCGTCGTCGATCATGCGGCCGCCGGTCTCGATCTGTTCGGCGCGCACCGCCGGGGCCAGGTCGTCGGCGTCGATGCGCTGCGACAACGCCGAGTGCAGCTGCTCGCGCACGTACTGCGAGACCGCGGCCCAGCCGCTCTTGTCCGGGATCAGCTCCTGCGCGGTCAGCAGCTTGTTCTGCCGCGGCAGCCAGACGAAGCGGGCGATCAGCGGCGCGGCGTGGGCGCCGCCGGTGTAGCTGCTGCCGTCGGCGGAGACCGCGACCAGCTCGGGCGTGTCGACCACGTCGTCGAAGGTCAGCGACAGCTCGTACGGCGAGGGGTTGTCCTTGGCGGTGCGGCCGTTGGCGGCGTCGATGAGTTCGGCGCGGGCGCCGTCGGCATAGCGCTTGAGCTCGCGCGCCAGGCCCGGGTACTTGGCCGCCTGGGTGGTGTAGGTGATGCCGACCACGTAGCCGGGCGTGGTCTCGACCACTTCCTTGAGCTCGACCGGCGCATCGGCGGCGTCGGCCACCGGCGCCGGCAACGCCGCGGTCGGCGCCGGCGCGGCCGACTGGCTGGTGGCGGGCGTGTCGGCTTCCTTCTTGCAGGCCGCCAGGGCCAGGGCCAACACGCAGACGGCGGCGGTGACGCGCTTCATGCAGCGATCCTTTTCGGGGCGTCCATGGGAGTTTCGCGCGACATTATCGCCCATGGCGTGACGCCTGCATCTAGGCCGCGGCGTCCTCGCGGCCGGCCGCGCCGCGCCGCGGCGCGCGCGTTTTCCCGGCGTTCACCACTGCGTGCGTTGCGGCAGCAGGCCTTGCAGTTCGGCGTCGGTGAGATTGCGCCATTGGCCGGGCTTGAGCCGGCCCAGCTTGACGTTGCCGATGCGCGCGCGCAGCAGCTGCTTGACCCGGAAGCCGAAGTGCGCGGCCATCAGCCGGATCTGCCGGTTCAGGCCCTGCACCAGCACGATGCGGAAACCGAAGCGGCCGAGCTTGCCGGTCTTGCACGGCAGCGTGGTCTGGCCGTGGATCGGCACGCCGCGGCCCATGCCGCGCAGGAACTCCGGGGTGACCTCGTGGTTCACCGCGACCAGGTATTCCTTTTCCAGCTTGTTCTCGGCGCGCAGGATCTCGTTGACGATGTCGCCGTTGCTGGTCAGCAGGATCAGCCCTTCCGAGTCCTTGTCCAGGCGGCCGATCGGGAAGATCCGGCGCTCGTGGCCGACGAAGTCGACGATGTTGTCCTTGACCCCGGACTCGGTGGTGCAGACCACGCCGACCGGCTTGTTGAGCGCGATATAGACGTGCTGGCGCTTGCCCTTGGCGGCGACGCGCACGCGCAGGACGTCGCCGTCGATGCGGACCTCATCGCCCTCGCCCACTTCGCTGCCGACCCGGCCGCGCACGCCGTTGACGGTGACCCGGCCCTCGGCGATGAGGCGGTCGGCCTCGCGGCGGGAGCAGAAACCGGTGTCGCTGATGTGTTTGTTCAGGCGCATGGGCGAAGCATGCCGGAAAACCGGCCTGCGGAAGGCGTGGGGGGCGCGTAGGCTGGCACAGTCGCGCGGCGAAGGCGAGTGCGGCGGCGGCACCGGGCCGCGAACGGGGCCGCGGCGGCTGTGTTTTCACGGGCCTGGGCGCCTGCAAGAGGGGTGCGGCCTCGGCGCTTGAAGGCAGGAATCCAGGCCTAGGCGCCTGGTGGGAGCAAGCCAGCGCTCGGCTGTTGTGGGAGGGGCTTCAGCCCCGACGCTTTCGTGCCGGATCGCCGAGATCCGATCGGAAAGCGTCGGGGCTGAAGCCCCTCCCACAACAGCCCTCCGACCCCGGCCCCCAATCATCGGGCCGGCCCGGGGCGACTGCGGCCTCAGCCCAGCAGTTGCGAATACTCCGGATGCCGCTCGGTCCAGGCCGCCGCGTACGAGCACGCCGGGCGCACCTTGTAGCCGGCCTGGCGCGCGTACTCGAACGCGGCCCGGACCAGGTCGCTGGCGATGCCGCGCCCGCCGATGGCCTCGGGCACGCCGGTGTGGGCGATGACGAGCTGGTCGCCGCGCAATTGGTATTCCAACTCCGCCTCGACGCCGTCGACGACGGTACTGAAGCGCTGCTGCGCGGGGTCGTGGGTCACGGTGACGGGCATGGTCGAGTCCTGTGCGGGTCGGGGCGGCGGCGGATCGCTCCGCCGCGGCCCCGGCGCGCCGCAGGGGCGCGCCGGGATCGATATCGACGCGAGCCGGTATCGACGAAGTTCGGCGCCGCAGCGCGGCGTCGGCGACGGGGCTCAGCGGTTGTCGCGCTTGCCCTGGTTGTGGCGGTCCTGGGTGCCGATCGACCCCTGGATCGCGTCCATCCGGCTCTCGGCCGCGTGCAGTTCGCCGGCCTTGTGCGCGGCGCTCTCGGACTGCGGGCCCGGCGCCGGCACGTGGCCGTGGCCCGGGTCGAGCTGCTGCCACGGCTGCGGCTCGCGCGCGGCGTCCTGCTTGGCCTGGAGCAGGCGGCGGGTGTTTTCCAGCGCTTGTTCCGGGGTGATGTGCGCGGTCGGCGCGTCGCTGGAATCGTCCGACTCGGCCGCATCGCCCTGCGGCGACGCGACGGTCTCGGCGGCCGGGGCCTGGCCGGCATCGCGGTCGGCCGCGGTTTCGGCTTCCAGCGCGGTTTCCGCCGCGCCCTGCGCGACCGCGCTCGGCGCGGCGGCGGGTTCGGCAGGCTGCTGCGACTCGGCCTGCAACGCGGGCGCGGCGGCCGGCGCGGCGGCGCCGGCTGCGATCAGCGAACCGGCCGGGACCGACGAGGGCGCCTCGACGGCCGGCGCCGGCTTGGCCTTGGGCTTGGCCGGCGCGGACGCCGGTTCGGCGAACAGTTCGCCCGTACGCTGCGGCTCATCCTGGGTCGGCGCGCTGTGCGCCGGCTTCGCAACCGCGGGCTTCTTCTTTGCGGCGGGCTTGGGCGCGCTCGCGGCTTCGGTCTTAGACGGCGCAGGCTGGGCCGGTGCAGAAACCGGAGCGGATGCGGGCTTGGGCGCGGATGCAGGCTTGGCCGCCGCAGGCTTCGCGACCGCCGGATTGACCGCGGCCGGCTTGGTCGCGGCAGGCTTGGTCGCTGCGGACTTCGCGATAACGGGCTTCGCGACCGCGGGCTTCGCCGCCGGCTTGGTTGCCGCCGCGGCCGCAACCGCGGGCTTCCGCTGCACCGGCGCCGAGGCGACCGGCGCCACACGCACGGCCTTCTTCGGCGCCGCCGGCTTGGTCGCCGACTGCTTGGTCGCCTTCTTGAGCGCCGCCTGCCGGGTCGCGACCGGCAAGCCCGACGTCTTCGTGACCGCGGCCTTCTTCGCAACAGGCTTCTTAGCGACCGGCTTCTTCGCAATCGGCTTCTTCGCCGCCACGACCTTGCCGGCGGACTTCTTCACGGCCGGCTTGCCGGCCACCACTTTCTTGGCCAGCGACTTTTTGGCAGCCACCTTCTTGCTCGCCACCTTCTTGCTCGCTGCCTTCGTCGCGGCCGCCTTGTTCGCCGCCGTCTTCTTCGCCACCGGCTTTTTGGCCGCAGGCTTGGCCGCCTTCTTCACGATCTTCCCGACCGCGGCCTTCTTGCCCGCGACCTTCTTGCCGGCCGCCTTCTTCGCGACCTTGGCGGCGGCAGCCTTGGTCGCCTTCTTAACGATCTTGCCGGCGGACGCCTTCTTCGCGACCTTCTTCGCCGCGACCTTTTTCGCGGACTTCGCCGCCGCGGTCTTGTTCGTCGCCTTCTTCGCCGGCGCCGGCTTGACCGCGGCCTTCTTCGCTTTCTTGACCGCGCCCTTGGCGGCCTTGGCCGCTCGCTGGGCTACGGTCTTCTTGCCCGCGGCGCGGGTGCGCGCCGGCTGGGCCGATTTGCTTGCGGACTTGCCCGCCTTCTTGCTCGCCATGCTTGACTCCTCGTCGAGTGTTTGCGAATGCGCGAATGATAGCGGCTGCCCCCGTGACTACATCAGCCTTGTGCTGTCGACAACACGCGTCCGTGTTAGCACGCGCCACCTTCATGGCGGGTGAGCGGACGTGAGACTGCGCCGCGTTGCGTCAGGCGACTGATGCGGACCGGCCTGTGTTGACGCCTCGCGTCACTTTTCGGCCGTGCAAGCTAGGGAAAACCCTGGCATGGAACCTGCGTGGAACTGTGCGTAAGTCCACAGTTACGACGAAGGGGAATTCCAATGGCTCGCCACATCGACCCAGACCGAAAAGACATGCGCAGCGACGACGCGCACAGCAATGCCGTCATCGCCCGCCTGTTCGACCTCGCCCGCAACGGCGAAGGCGACGATGCCGAGCTGCGCGAACTCGATGCGCAGATCCAGGCCGGGCTGGCCGCGGCCTACGGCGAGGGCGCGCTGGAACTGGAAAACCCGCTGGCGGCCTGAGCCCCGCTCCGCCGCAACGCAGCAAAAACTTGGGCCCGAAGTCCGTCCCGCCGATGCGGGAGGCCTTCGGGCCCGATGTTTTTGGGGCCGGCATCGCCCGGCCTTTGTGGCGGGGACTTCAGCCCCGCTGCTTTCGTGCCGGACCGTCGCGATTTGAGCGAACAGCGTCGGGGCTGAAGCCCCTCCCACTCAGGCGCATCGATCCGTCGACGCGCTGCGGCCTCAGCCCAGAAAGCCGGGTCCGCGCGGGCTGGCCAGGCGCTCCAGGAAGAACCAGAACAGCGCCGGCTTCATCATCAGCATGAACAGCAGGCCGTAGATCGCCCCGGACAGGTGCGCGTTGTGGTTGATGTTGTCGCCGCCGCGCTTGTCCATCCAGTACGAATAGCCGACATAGGCGATGGCGTAGACCACGGCCGGCACCGGTATCACGAACACGATGATCCAGTTCCACGGGTCCACCAGCACGAACGCGAACAGCACCGCCGAGACCGCGCCGGACGCGCCCAGGCTGACGTAGCCGCCGTCCTTGCGATGGCGCAGGTAGCTCGGCAGGATCGCGACCACGATCGCCGAGAGGTAGAACAGCGCGAACATCCCCGGCCCGGCCAACTGCGCGAACACCCCTTCGACCGCGCGGCCGAAGAAATACAGGGTGATCATGTTGAACAGCAGGTGCATCCAGTCGGCGTGCACGAAGCCGTGGGTCAGCAGCCGGTCGTACTGGCGGAAGCGCGCCACCCCCGGCGGCCACAGCACCAGCCGCTCGTACAGGCGGCGCTTCTCGAAGGCTTGCCACGACACCAGCACGGTCACGGCGATCAGGACGAAAGTGATCATGGTCGGGGCGGGCTCGCGACGGGGAGAGGCTCAGGTAAGGCGCGCGGCGAGACGGTTCAGGCCGCGCGGTAATGGTCCTGCATCGGGTAGCGCCGCGCGTACAGGCCGAAGGCCGCCGCCGCCACGAACGCGAAGCCGGCGAAGAAGAACATCAGGAACGCGTTCTCGCTCAGCCCGGTGGCGGCGATGTGCGAGGTCACCGCCTCGTTGCGCACCGCCGCGTTGGTCAGCATCACCCACAGGTTGCCGAACGTGCTGGTGAGGTACCACAGGGCCATGATCACGCCCTTCATCGACTGTGGCGACTGGCTGTAGGCGAACTCCAGCGCGGTCGCCGAGACCAGCACCTCGCCGAAGGTCAGCAGGATGTAGGGAACGATCTGCCATGCCAGCGACATGGGGTGGCCGGCGTCCATATACAACTGCAGCACCGCCGCGACGATCCACGACAGGCCCGAGACCGCAATGCCGAAGCCCATCCGCCGCAGCGGCGTGGGGTTGATCCCGATCCCGCGCAGCGCCGGGTACAGCACCAAGTTGTTGAACGGGATCAGCAGCATCACCAGCAGCGGGTTGATCGCCTGCATCTGCGAGGCCGCGGCCTTGGCCCCGCCCTCGCCGGAGATCAGCCAGCTCGGCCACCACCACAACTCGGTCGGCACCACCATGCGCTGGCCCTGCAGCACCCAGGTCGAGGCCTTCTGGTCGAACAGCGACCAGAACGGGGTGACGAAGGCGAACACGATCAGGATGCGCAGCACCGCGCGCACGCCGTCCACGGCCGCGTCGGGGTGGCGGCCGCGCGCGCGCTCGAGCTGCAGCGAGATGCCGTAGCCGCCGAAGCCGATCAGCAGGCCCAGCGCCATGCACGCGCTCTTGACGAAGCCCAGGCTCGGGATCAGCGCCAGCGCGCCGGCGGCCAGGGCCACGCCGACCGCGGCCACCGCCACGCCCGGGTTGCCCTGCCCCGGCGCCTTGGCGCGCAGCGCGGTGCGGGCGACGTTGAAGAACGAGTCCGGGTCCGGCGCGTTGCGGGTCGGCGGCACCATGACGTAGCGCTTGCGGCCCAGCCAGAAGATGAACGTGGCCAGGAACATCAGCGCGCCGGGGATGCCGAACGCCACCGAGGGGCCGTACTCGCGCAGGAAGATCGGCATCAGCAAGGACGCGAACAGCGAGCCGAAGTTGATCGTCCAATAGAACGCGTCGAACACCAGCTTGGCCTTGTGCTTGTTGCTCTGGTCGAACTGGTCGCCGCAGAACGACACCACCAGGGGTTTGATGCCGCCGGCGCCGAACGCGATCAGGAACAGGCCGGTGTAGAAGCCGGTCTGGTTGTGTTCGAACAGCGCCAGGCAGGCGTGGCCGGCGCAGTACACCAGCGAGAACCAGATGACGGTGTTGTACTTGCCGAAGTAGCGGTCGGCCAGCCAGCCGCCGAGCAGCGGGAAGAAGTAGGTGCCGATCATGAACGTGTGGAACACGTCCTTGGCCATGCGCTCGCGCTCGGCGAGGTCGCCGGTGGACGCCATCAGCAGGGTCCCGACCAGGAACGCGGTCAGGATGTTGCGCATGCCGTAGAAACTGAAGCGCTCGGCCGCCTCGTTGCCGATGATGAAGGCGATCTGGCGGGGCATCTTGCCCTGCGAATCGGCGGGGGCGGTGGCGGCTTGGGTCATGCGGCGGTCCTGGTCGTCGGTCGAATCGCGCGTCCTTCGCGGGGTCCGGCGCATGCGCCGGGCGGTCCAGCCCCACAGACTACCCCATCGTTCGCGCCGCCGGCTTGGCCGGCGCGGTCGCCAAGGCCGCGCGGACAGACGCCGCGCCCGGCCGGCGCGGCGTCGAACGACCGGTCAGATCGCCAGGTCACCGACCTGCAATTGGTATTCGAAGTTCTGCTGCATGCGGCCGTACTCCGAGTCGTACGGGTTGCCGTAGTTGGCGCCGACGCTGAGCCGGTGCGGCCCCGGCGCCAGCGGCGGCAGCAGCAGCCAGTAGCCGTCGGCGGCCGCGCGGTAGCGGCCGCCGCGGTCCGGGCCGGGGTGGGCGCGCGCGGCCTGCGGATCGAAACAGCGCGAGGCCAGCCGCAGCGGCCGCGCCAGCGGCTTGCCGTCGAGCAGCACCACCGCGCTGGCCAGGTAATCGTTGTTGACCGCCGCCGCGCGCTTGACCTCGGCGCAGTCCATCGCATTGGGGCCGGCGGTGGGCGCGTGGAAATACATGTTGATGACCGGCACCAGCAGGTGCGCGCCGGCCGGGACCCGACAGCGGCGCCGGGCGGCGAAACTGCCGTCGGTGCCGGCCAGGAACCAGACCGGGCCGCGTTCGTCCTGGCCCGTCGCGCACAGCCGGCCGTCGCGGTCGCGGTACGGCGCCAGGCCGTCGGGGAAGGCGTTGTTCGCCCAGCGCCACCAGCGCACCGTCCACTCGGCCGCGGGCACGCCGGCGACCGCGCCTGCGACCGAGCCGGGCACCGCGGCGGCCTGGGCGGGGGCGGCTTTGACCGGCTTGGCCGCAGCGGCGGCGGCGGGCGCGGCCGGCGCCGCGGCCGCCAGCGCCGCGGCCGAACTCAGAAGCAACGCCGCGCAGCATGCGGCGCGGCGGCGAAACGGGACATCGGGACGATCCATGCAGTCGCGCTCCTTGCGGATGGGACGGTTCGGGCTCAGGCCCACTCTTCCAGGCCTTCGCGCCGGTACAGCTCGGCGAAGCTCGGCCGCGCCTTCATCCGCCGCGCCAGCGCGCCCAGGTGCGGCCAGTCGTGCGCGGGACGCGGCAAGTTGCGGCTCCAGCGCATCAGCATGGTCAGGTAGAAGTCGGCCGCGCTCAAGCGCTCGCCGAGCAGGTAAGGCCCGTGCGCGCCCAGGTGCGCGTCCAGGCGTTCGCAGGCCGCCTCGAACCGGGCCCGGGCGCCGCGGCGCACCGCCTCGTCGTCGCACTGCAGGTCGTCCGGATACCACCACAGCCGCAGCGGCGCCTGCAGGGTGGCGGTGAGGTTGAACATCCATTGCAGGTACTCGGCGCGCTGCGGGTCCGCGGGCGCCGGCGCGAACGCGCCGTCGCCGTGGCGGTCGGCCAGCAGCATCGCCAGCGCCGCGGCCTCGTAGCGCGGCTGGCCGTCGACCAGCAAGGTCGGCACCACGCCGTTGGGATTGAGCGCGAGGTAGCTGGCGTCCTTGTGCTCGCGCGCGGCGATGTCGACCGCGCGCAGTTCGTGCGGCTGGTCCAGTTCGAGCAACAGCCAGTGGACGACCAGACTGGCGGCACCGGGCGTGTAGTACAGCGCGTACATGCGGACTCCTGGGGATGGAAGCTGGGGTTGAAAGCGCGAGTTGAAAGCGGCGGTCGAAGGCGAACGCGCGGGCGCGGGGCTCGCGGGCTCCGCAGTCTAGGCGACGGCGACGGCGTGCGGCCGCCGCGCGGCATGACTGCTGTCATCTCTCGACAGCAGGCCGTTTCGCGCACAGGCGCGGGCCGGCGCGATCCCTTACATTTAGCCGGCCCCATCGCCGGCCGGCTTTCGCCACGGCCGGCGCCCGCGCCGCGGCGCGACCTCACCGCAACCGCGGCGCCATCGGCATTCGCCGCACTCACATCCGGATTACGCAATGACCCGCCAGCCCGAGTTCCGCGCCGCCCTGCCCTCCGCCCTCGCCTTCGCGCTGGCCCTCGCCGGCGGCTATGCCGCGCCGGCGCCCGCTGCCGATGCGCCGATCACCACCGTGTCCGAGCGCAGCGGCTTCCTCAAGACCGGCCGCTACGAGGAAGTGATCGAGCTGTGCGCGCGCTTCGCCGAGCGCTATCCCGACGCGGTGCGCTGCGAGGAGTTCGGCACCACCCCGGAAGGCCGGCCGATGAAGGTGCTGGTGGTCACCCGCAGCGGCGCGTTCACGCCCGAACAGGCGCAGGCCAAGAATCTGCCGGTGCTGCTGATCCAGGGCGGCATCCACGCCGGCGAGATCGACGGCAAGGACGCCGGCTTCCTGGCCCTGCGCCAGGCGCTCGACGGCGAAGCGGCGAAGGGCGCGCTGGCCAAGCAGGTGCTGCTGTTCGTGCCGGTGTTCAACATCGACGGCCACGAGCGCTTCGGCGCCTGGAACCGCCCCAACCAGCGCGGCCCGGAGGAAATGGGCTGGCGCGTCACCGCGCAGAACTACAACCTCAACCGCGATTACCTCAAGGCCGACGCGGCGGAAATGCAGGCCATGCTCAAGCTGGTGCAGCGCTGGGACCCGCTGGCCTACGTCGACCTGCACGTCACCGACGGCGCCAAGTTCGAGCACGACGTGTCGATCCAGGTCGAGCCGGTGCACGCCGGCGACGAGGCCCTGCGCAAGGCCGGCGCCGCGTTGCGCGACGGCACCATCGCCCGGCTCGCCAAGCAGGGCTCGCTGCCGCTGCCTTACTACCCCTCGTTCGTCGAATCCGACAACCCGGCCTCCGGCTTCGAGGACGGCGTGCCGCCGCCGCGCTTCTCGCACGGCTATTTCTACCTGCGCAACCGCCTGGCGATGCTGGTGGAAACCCATTCGTGGAAGGACTACCCGACCCGCGTGCGGATCACCCGCAACACCATCGTCGACCTGCTCGACCTGGTCGCCGCCCACGGCGCGCAATGGCGCGGCGAGGCGCTGGCCGCCGACGGCCGCGCCAAGCGGCTCGGCGGGCAGGACGTGGCGCTGGACTACAAGGTCAGCGACAAGAGCCGCACCGTCGCCTTCCGCGGCTATGCGTACACGCGCACGCCGTCGGACGTGTCCGGCGCGCTGATGACCCGCTACGACGAAACCAAGCCGCAGGTGTGGAACGTGCCGCTGAAGTACGACATCCAGCCGGGACGGCAGGTGCCGGCGCCGCGCGGCGGCTACCTGGTGCCGGCCGCGCAGGCGGCGTGGGTCGCGGCCAAGCTCGACCAGCACGGCATCGAGTACCGGCGCCTGGATGCGGCGCTGGCCGGCGCCCAGGTCGAGGCATTCCGCGCCGACAAGGCCGAGCTGTCGGCGCAGTCCAGCGAAGGCCACCAGCGCAATACGCTGAGCGGGCAATGGAAGAGCGAAACCCAGGACCTGATCGCCGGCGCGCTGTTCGTGCCGATCGCCCAGGCCAAGTCGCGTCTGGCGATGGCGCTGCTGGAGCCGCAGGCGCCGGATTCGCTGGCGGCGTGGGGCGAGTTCAACAACGCCTTCGAGCGCAAGGAGTACATGGAGGACTACGTCGCCGAGGACGTGGCGCGCGAAATGCTCAAGGACCCGCAGGTCAAGGCCGAATTCGAGGCCAAGCTGCGCGACGATCCCGCCTTCGCCAAGAGCCCGCAGGCGCGGCTGGACTTCTTCTACCGCCGCCACACCGCCTGGGACGAGCGCTACAACCTGTATCCGGTGCTGCGCACCCAGACCGTCCCGCGCTGACCGCGCGATCCGCCCGCAGGAGCGGCGCGAGCCGCGACGACGCGACTGCGGCGAGAGTCTCGACGTAGTTGCGATGTCGCGGTCGCGGCTTGCGCCGCTCCTACAAGGGGCGGCCGCCGCGCGCGGGCGGCTGCAAGGGCTTCGCGTTATCCTCGGCGCGTCGTCGGTTTCAGGAAACGCCGCATGCGCCGTCTCGCCTTCGTTCCGCTCGCCGCGCTCTGGCTCGCGGCCTGTTCCGCGCCCGCGCCGGGCGCGCGCGAGGCCACGCCCGCGGCCGCGCCGGCTTCGACGCCGGCCGCCCCGGCGTTGCGCGCGGTCGGCACCGAGCCGGGCTGGCTGGCCGAAGTCGGCCCGGGCGAGTCGCCGGCGATCCGGCTGGAACTGGACTACGGCGAACGCAAGCTCGTCGTGCGCGACGCCACCCGTCTGGAGGACGTCTCCGGCTATACCGGCTACACCGCCGACGGGGTGTGGGTGTCGCTGAACTACCGGCGCGAGCAGTGCAGCGACGGCATGAGCGACCGCGACTATATCGCCAGCGTGGAGCTGCAGGTCGGCGACCGCCACTACCGCGGCTGCGCCGCGTCGCTGGCGCCATGAGCGGCGCGCGCGCGCGATGGCGCGCCGGCGTGTGCGTGATGCTCGCCGCCGCGTTGGCCGCCTGCGCGGCGCCGCAGCGCGCGTCCGCGCCGCAGGCCGCGCAAGCGAACGACGCGCAGGCGCGGGAACTGCGCGTGCTGACCCTCAACCTGTGGCACGACAAGGGCGACTGGCCGCGCCGGCGCGCGCTGATCCTGGCCGAGGTCGCGCGCTTGAAACCGGACCTGATCGCGCTGCAGGAAGTGCTGCAACGGCCGGGCCTGCGCAACCAGGCACAGGACCTGGGCGAGGCCCTGGGCTATCGGGTCGGCTTCGTTTCGGTCGATCCGCTCGATGCGCCGCTGCGCTACGGCAACGCGATCCTGATCGCCGGCGCCGGCTCCGACGCGCAGCAACGCAAACTCGAACCGCTCGACGACTACCGCAGCGCCGCGCACGTGCGCAGCGACAAGGCGGACGCGGACTTCTACGCCACCCACCTGCACAACGAACGCGGCGGCGGCGCGATCCGCGCGCGCCAGGTCGCCAGCCTGCTGGCGTTCGTCGACGCCAGCGCGCACGGCGCGCGCACGTTGATCGCCGGCGACTTCAATACCGAGGCCGACGCGCCGGAACTGGCCGCGCTGCGCGCGCGCTACGCCGACGCCTTCGCCACCGCCCATCCCCGCCTCGCCGCCGATCCGGCGCGCGCCAGCACGCTCAACCCGGCCTACCTGCCGGCGCAGCGCATCGATCACGTGTTCTACGACCGCCGCGGCTTCGCGGTGAAGGAAGCGCGGATCGTGCTGAACGAAAGCCGCGACGGCGTGTGGCCGTCGGATCACTTCGGTCTGTTCGTGCGCCTGCAGCCGCTGCCGCCGCAACGCTGAAGCGCACGCGGCGGCCTCAGCCGTCCAGCGGCCACTCGCCCAGCAGCGAATACTCGTTGCGCTTGCCGAGCACGCTGTGCAGCAGCACGAAGCGGTCGATCCGCCAGATCACCGGATCGATCGCCAGCGGCGCGCTCAACCCGTGCCCCGCCTCGCGCACGACAGTGACGTGCGGCGCGTGCGCGCGGTGGCTGGCGACGACCTTGACGCCCTGCTTGGCCAGGGCCACGCCGAGCCGGTCCCACAGCGCCGCCAACGACGGATTCGGTTCGGCGCTACCCAGCCACCACGGAATGTCGCGGTTGGCGAAGCTGCCGGCGCGGTCCAGCGCGAAATCGAAGGCGTCGGCGCGCACCGCGGCGGCCGCGGCGCCGGCGCGCTGCGCCAGCGCTTGCGGCAGTTCGGCGAAATCGCCGAGGAATTGCAGGGTGAGGTGATAGCGATGGGCGCCGATCAGGCGCCCGCCGGGGCGCTGCGCCGCCTCCAGCGCCAGCGCGCGCTCGCGGATCCGCGCGCGCACACCGGCGTCGGGCCACAGGGCGAAGAACAGGCGGTGCAATTCGGCGGGCTGGCACGGCGCGGGATCGCCGAACAGGGAAGACTGATGCATCGCGGCAGTCTAACCGTTGCCCGCGCCGCGCCGCGCGCTCAGGGCTTGCTCGCGGGCTTGCTCGCGGGCTTGTCCGTGGACTTGGCTTGCGGCCGCGCCGCGGGCTTGGCCTCGCCCTTGGCCGGCTCGGCGTAGGTTCCCGCCGGTTCGCTTTCGAGCTTGCGCGTATCGGCCAGCAAAGCCTCGGCGGCGACCCGGCGCAGCGCGACCGGGTCGGCCTTGCGCAGGTCGGCGTCGGCGCCCAGTCCCAGCGCCTTGGCGGCGTCGGTCAGCACGCGCTTGTTGGCGTAGGGATGCGGGTGATCGAGGTCGTCGTCCTGGGCGCGATAGAACCGGTCGAGGAGCTTCTCGCGGCTGCTGTCGGCCTGGGCCAGCTCGACCAGCTTGGCGCGGTATTCCAGCCGCCACGGCGGCAGCTTCGGCCAGCGCGCGAGGTCGGCGAAATGCTGGGCCTCGTGGCCGAGGAAACTGACCTTGAAGTCTTCGCCCTGCAGGTCGCCGTAGGACTCGCGCACCGCGTACAGGCCCTCGGGCTTGACCCAGCCGGCCGCGCCGGTCTTGCCGCAGGCGGTGTAGTGGCTCCAGCCGCGGCTGATCCAGCCGTCCATCACGAACACCTCGACCGGCTGGGCGACGCCGCCGGGCAGCGCGACGGTGTAGTCGCGCTGCTCCTGTCCACCCCACAGGAACAGGTCGTACAGCGGCGGGGTACGGCCCTGCAGCGGATGCAGCCCGCTCTCGCGCAGGTGCGCGTCGAGCTTGGCGTAGAGCGCTTCGAACGCTTCCTCGCCGTCGCCCGGCGCCGGTTCGCCGATCGCCGCGGCCAGTTCGGCCTTGAGCGTGCGTTCGAGCTCGCCGCGCCGCTGCGGTTCGCGCACCGCATGCCACCAGTAGCGCTGGTAGATGCCCAGCACTTGCGTAGCGAACGCATCGCGCGGCGCGGTCGCGCTCGCCGCCACGACCGGCGGCGGCGCCTTGCGCTCGTGGCGTTCGAGCATGCATTGGCGGAAGTCCGCGTCCTTGCCCTGGAACTGCTCGGCCGGCGCGGCCTTGAGCACGGCCAGCGCCGCCGGCGCGTCGGCGCGCAGCGCCGCGCCGAGCGCCTGGCTGACCGCGCTGGCGGCTTGCGGGCCGCTGGCCGGCGCGGCCGCCGGCGGCGCGGCGGTGGCGCCGATCGCCCAGCCGATCAACAGCGGCAGCGCGGCGGCCGGCAACAAGAACAACAACGGGGAACGGTGGCGCATGGGAGGGCTCCGGAGTCGCGCGGCGCGCGTCGGGGCCATTAGGCGGCGCGCGCGGCGTGCGGGTCTTGTACGCACTTGATCTTCGCTTCGACCCGGCATTCCGCCGGCGCCAGCACCTGCCGCCGCAGCTGCAGCGGCGTGCAGCCGGCATGCGCGACCACGACCTTGTGCAGGTGGCTCTGGTCGGCGAATCCGGCCGCGGCGGCGACGTCGGCCAACGCCATCGGCGCGGCCAGCAGGCGCAGCGCGCGACGCCAGCGCGCCTCGCGCCGCAGCGCGCGCGGCGACATGCCGAAGCTGCGGCCGAGCGCGCGGCTGGCGTGCTCGGCCGAGACGCCGAGTTCGCGCGCCAGTTCGGCGATCTCGCGCTCGTCCTGGTCCATGCGCCGCAGCAGTTCGCCCTGCCAGTCCGGCAGCGCCGCCGCTGGCAGCGGCTGCGCGCAGGCCAGCAGCTCGGCCAGGCGCCGCGGCGCGCGTTCGAACACTTCGCGCGCTTCGTTCAGATCGTGCACGCGCCAGGCGCGGGCGGCGAAGGCCGGATCGGCGGCGACGCCGGGCGTGGCCGCCTGGCTGAGTTCCAGATTGATCGCGCTGGCGCCGCTGCGGCCGAAACGGTCGCCGTGGGCGTGGAAGGCCGGATGCAGAACCAGGGTTCCCGCCGCGCACGGCAGCGGGCCGTCGAGGCTGGCTTCGGTGTAGTCGCCCTCGAGCACCAGCGCGGCGTACGGCTCGCGGTGGCGGTGCGTGGCCAGGGTGGCGTTGCGTTCGTGGCGGGTGCGGTAGGCTGCGGTCATGCGGGTTGCGGCGCGGCGGCGGGCGGGCCGACGCGCGCCTCGGGCGCGCGGCGCGATGCGGCGTGGGCGTGGCGGGCGGCGCGCATCGGGGCTCCTGCGCCGGTGGGCGGCGTCGATGCGGCGATTACGGGCCCGCGGCGGGGGCGGCGCAATGGCCGGAAGTTGGGGGGGCGGGGTTGGGGTGCGCACTCCGCTGCGTTGGGGTGGCGGTGTGTCGTGGCGGAGCGGAAGGCGTCGGGGCTGAAGCCCTTCCCACAACAGCAGGAGTCCTGCCACGACAGCTGAAGCCCTGCCCAAAACAGTCGGTTGTGGGACTCGGGGTCGGTGCAGGCGGGTTTCAGTCCGGTGGTGTGTCGCGGCGGAGCGAAAGGCGTCGGGGCTGAAGCCCCTCCCACGACAGCCAGAGCCCCTCCCCAAAACGGCCGGAGCCCTGCCCAAAACAGCCGGGGCCCTCCCGCAACCAGCCGGTTGTGGGGCGCGGGATCGGGGTTTCAGTCCGGCGGTGCGTCGTGGCGGAGCGGAAGGCCTCGGGGCTGAAGCCCTCCCACAGCCGGCGCCCTCGCGGGGCGCCGGCGGCGGCTCAGCCTTCCAGTTCGGACCAGCGCGAGTAGGCGTGGTCGAGCTCGGCCTGGGCCTTGGCCAGTTCGGCGTTGTGCGCGGCCATCGCGGCGGCGTCGCGCTGGTAGAAGGCCGGGTCGTTCATTTGCGCGGTGAGGTCGGACACGCGCGTTTCCAGCGACTCGATCCGCGCCGGCAACTGCTCCAGCTCGCGCGCGTCCTTGTAGCTGAGCTTGCGCTTGGCCGCGGCGGGCTCGGGCGCCGGCGCGGCGACGGCGGCGGGCTTGGCCATCGCCGCGGCGGTGGCCTTGGCCGGCGCGGCCCCGGCCGGACGCTGGCGCAGCCAGTCGCTGTAGCCGCCGACGTACTCGCCGACCCCGCCCTCGCCTTCCATCACCAGCGTGGAGGTCACCACGTTGTCGAGGAAGTCGCGGTCGTGGCTGACCAGCAGCAAGGTTCCCGGGTAGTCGCCGAGCAGTTCTTCCAGCAGCTCCAGCGTTTCCACGTCGAGGTCGTTGGTCGGTTCGTCCATCACCAGCAGGTTGGACGGCTGGGCGAACAGCTTGGCCAGCAGCAGGCGGTTGCGCTCGCCGCCGGACAGGCGGGTGATCGGCGCGCGCGCGCGCTCGGGGGTGAACAGGAAATCCTGCAGGTAGCCGATGATGTGCTTGCTCTTGCCGCCGACCTCGACGTACTCGCGACCCTCGGCGACGTTCTCGATCGCGTTCCAGTCCTCGCGCAGGGTCGCGCGGTACTGGTCGAAATAGGCGATCTGCAGGTTGCTGCCCAGGCGCACTTCGCCGGCCTTCGGCGCCAGTTCGCCCAGCAGCACCTTGAGCAAGGTGGTCTTGCCGCTGCCGTTGGGGCCGATCAGGCCGATCCGGTCGCCGCGGAACACGGTGCCGGAGAACCCGCGCAGCATCGGCTGGCCGCCGTAGTCGAAGTCCACGTCCTTGGCCTCGAGCACCTTGCGCCCGGACTGCTCGGACTGGGCGAATTCCATGCGCACGTTGCCGACGTTGTCGCGGCGCTGGGCGCGCTCGTTGCGCATCGCCTTGAGCCGGCGCACGCGGCCTTCGTCGCGGGTGCGGCGGGCCTTGATGCCCTGGCGGATCCACACCTCTTCCTGCGCCAGCAGCTTGTCGAAGCGCGCGTTTTCCTGCGCCTCGGCGTTCAGCCGCTCCTCGCGCCGGCGCAGGTAGTTGTCCCAGTCGCCGGGCCAGCTGGTGACGCGGCCGCGGTCGATCTCGACGATGCGGGTCGCCAGCGCGCGCAGGAAGCGGCGGTCGTGGGTGACGAACAGCAGCGCGCCGCTCCAGGACTTGAGGAACTGTTCGAGCCAGTCGATGGCTTCGATGTCGAGATGGTTGGTCGGCTCGTCGAGCAGCAGCAGGTCGGGCGACGAAACCAGCGCGCGCGCCAGCAGCACCCGCCGCTTCATGCCGCCGGACAAGCCGTCGAACGCGGCTTCGCCGTCCAGGCCGAGCCGGGTCAGGGTCTCTTCGACGCGCTGGTCCAGGCCCCAGCCCTGGGCGTCCTCGATCTTGGTCTGGACCTTGGCGACCGCGTCGGCGTCGTAATGCTCGGCGTGGCTGAGGTGGTGGAATTCGGCCAGCCAGTGGCCGAGTTCGCCGAGGCCGTCGGCGACCACGTCGAACACGCTGCCGCTGGCGCCGGCCGGGACCTCTTGTTCGAGCCGGGCGACGCGCACCCCACCCTCGCGACGGATCTCTCCATCGTCGGGGACGAGCTCGCCCGCCAGCAGCTTCATGAGCGTGGACTTGCCCGCGCCGTTGCGGCCGATCAGGGCGATGCGTTCGCCCGGTTCGATGGCCAGTTCGACGTTTTCGAGCAGCAGCGGGCCGCCGACGCTGTAGTCGGCGTTCTGTACGGTGATCAAAGGCATGCGCGCATTCTACCCGGGGCCGCGGCCCAGCGCCGCTTTCGTGCCGCCTTTGCCGCGATCGTGCGCGCGGCCGCACGGGCGCCACGACCGCAGCCTCGGCCGATCAGGTCCGCGCCAGCGAAGGGAAGCGGCTGTGCGGCCCCAACCGGGCCGGGTCGATGCCGCGCAGGAACAAGCCGGCCTCGTCGTCCGCCCCGGCCGGGCCGGCCTGCGGCCACAGCGCGCACGGGTCGAAACCGAAGCGCAGCGTCTCGACCGGGCCGACGATCAGGCGCGGCAACGCGGCCGCCAGGGCCGCGTGCGACGGCGCCACCGCGAACACGTCCTCGATGGTCAGCACTCCGTCCTGCTCCTGGGCGAACACCCAGGTATCGGCATCGACTTCGAACAGCGGCGCGGCGTATCCGTTGGCCGCGTACCAGGTCGCGGTGCGGCCGTAGTCGCGGCTGGCGAAGCAGCGCCCCAGCGGCGCCGCGCGCGCGGCCACGGCCAGGAAGCGTTCGCGCACGTCCGCATCGGCCAGATCCCGTTGCGGCGCGCGCTGCGGCGCGGGCGCGAGGGCGTGCGCGGCCTCGAACAGGCTTTGCGGCGCCGGCGCGAAACCGAAGCGCGGATAGAAGTCCAACACGCTGTCGTTGGCGAACAGCAACGCCGGCGCGTCGCCGCAGCCGGCCAGCGCCGCCTGCATCGCCCGCCGCGCCAGCCCGCGGCCACGGTGCTGCGGCAGGCAGCCGACCGCGCCGAACTGGAACGCCAGGATCTCCTCGCCATCGACGATCAGCCGCTGGCGCATCGTCGAGGCATTGGCGACGACGCGGCCGTCTTCGAACAGGCTGTAGGCGAGGTAGCCGGGCGCCCACTGGCCCCACTCGCACCAGCGGCGGAAATCGGCCTGGGAGAACACGCGCGCGACGTACTCGCAGTACGCTGGATGCAGCGCGGTGTCGGTGTGGTCGAGGACGCGCAATATCGGTTGTTGTGGCATCGCGCGATTGTGCGCCGACTCGCATCGCGCACGGGTTTCGTTTTGTATCGGGGCCTTCCTGTAGGAGCGGCGCGAGCCGCGACCGCTACAACGCAACTACGCCGCAGGCTCCGCAGCGGTTGTGGTGTCGCGGTCGCGGCTCGCGCCGCTCCTACAGGGGGATTGCGGGAATCAGGAGCTGCAGGAAAGCATCGAGCAGCCGGCCCGCTCGCGCGCCCAGTCCGGCCGCTTGGCCGCGAACGCCTCGCGCCCGGGCTGGTCTTCGTAGGGCCGGCGCATGACCTCAAGCAAGTCGCGCACGCCGGCCGGATCGCCCTGTTCGGCGCGGTCGATCGCTTCCTGGGCCAGATAATTGCGCAGCACGTAGCGCGGGTTGGCCGCGTTCATCCGCGTCACGCGTTCGGCCGCGGACGAACCGTCCTCGCGCGAACGCGCGGCGTAGCGCGCCAGCCAGTCGCGCAATGCCGGTTCGGCCTCGACGGCGCGCGTCGGGTCGTAATAGGCCTCGGCCAGCGGCGACGGATCGGGCGCGTCGGCGGCGACATCGATATCGGCCAGCGCGCGATAGAAGATCGTCATGTCGACTTCGTTGGCCTGCAGCCAGCCGCGCAGTTCCTGCATCAGCGCCACGTCCTCGTCGCCGCACTCGCGCAGGCCGAGCTTGGCCGCGATGGCGTCGCGTTCGGCTTTGTTGTAGACCTCGACGTAACGCCGCAAACCGTCCTGCAAGAGCTCCGTCGCGATCAACGGCGACAGCGCCCCGGCCAGCCGGCTCAGGTTCCAGTACGCCACCTGCGGCTGCTGGCCGTAGCGGTAGCGGCGGCGGCCGGCGTCGGTGGTGTTCGGGGTCCAGTCCGGGTCGTAGTTGTCGACCCAGCCGTACGGGCCGTAATCGATGGTCAGGCCGAGGATCGACAGGTTGTCGGTGTTCATCACCCCGTGCACGAAGCCGACCCGCATCCAGTGCGCCATCAGCGTCGCGGTGCGCTGCGCCACCTCGGCGAACCACTGGCCGTACACGCGTTCGCCAGGCTCGCCCAGATGCGGGAAATCGCGACGGATGCAGAAGTCCACCAACGTCTTCAACAACGCGGTGTCGCCGCGCGAGGCCGGCAGTTCGAAGTTGCCGAAGCGGATGAACGACGGCGCGGCGCGGCATACGATCGCGCCGGGCTCGGCCTGCGGATGGCCGTCGTAGAACATGTCGCGGACCACCGCCTCGCCGCTGCCGACCAGGCTCAGCGCGCGCGTGGTCGGCACGCCGAGGTGGTGCATGGCCTCGCTGCACAGGAATTCGCGGATCGAGGAACGCAACACCGCGCGGCCGTCGGCGCTGCGCGAGTACGGCGTGGGGCCGGCGCCCTTGAGCTGCAGCTCCCAGCGCCGGCCGTCGTCGGCGAGGACTTCGCCCAGCGAGATCGCGCGGCCGTCGCCGAGCTGGCCAGCCCAGGCGCCGAACTGGTGGCCGCCGTAGTTGGCCGCGTACGGCTGCATGCCCGGCAGCAAGACGTTGCCGGCGAACACCTGCGCGAACTCGGCGCTGGTTATGTCGGCCTCGCTGAAGCCCAGCGCCGCTGCCATTTCGGCCGAATGCGCCAACAGCGTCGGCGCCGCCACCGGGGTCGGATCGACCCGCGAGTACAGCGCGCCGTGGACCTGACGCACGCCCGGCGCGGTTTCCGGGTCGCCGGGCAGATCGCGGACGAAGGCGTTGTCGAAGCGCAGTGCGTGCATGGGCGGCGGGAATCGGTCGGGGATGCGGGGGAGATGGGTGCCGATGGTGGCGAATCCAAGCGGAGGATGGGTTTCGCCGCCCCTCCCCAACCGTCATTCCCGCGAACGCGGGAATTCAGAGACTTCGGCGCCATGCCTGGATAAAGCCCTGGGTTCCCGCTTTCGCGGGAACGACGAAGGTGAGGTTTCGCCGCGCCGCCTCAATCGTCATTCCCGCGAACGCGGGAATCCAGAGACTTCAGCGCCATGCCTGGGTGAAGTCCAGGAGGCCCGCCTTCGCGGGCCTGACGGCGGGTGGGTTTCGCGGCGCCGCACCCACCTCAACCCAGCAACGAATACGGCCCGCCCTTCTCCAACGCCCGCTGATACGCCGGCCGCGCGTGGATGCGCTCGACGAAGGCCTGCATCCGCGGCCGCCCGGCGCCGGCACGCGCGGCGGCGGCCTCGACTGGGAAGCTCATCTGGATGTCGGCGGCGGTGAAACGCTCGCCGGCGAACCATTCGTGTTTGCCCAGCTCGCTCTCGATATAGCCCAGGTGCAGCGCCAGCTGCGGCCCGACGAAGGACGTCATGGCCTTGTCGGCGATGCCGCGTGCGATCGGTTTGACGAAGAACGGCATCGGCGCGGACTTGATCCGCGAGAACACCAGGCTCAGCAGCAACGGCGGCATCGCCGAGCCTTCGGCGTAGTGCATCCAGTAGCGGTAACGTCGGCGTTCCTCGCCATCGAGCGGTTGCGGCGGCGGCGACAGCGCGTGGCCGCGGTCGTAGCGCTCGCACAGGGTCTCGATGATCGCCGCCGACTCGGCCAGCACCTGCCCGTCCAGTTCCACCAGCGGCGACTTGCCGAGCGGATGGATCGCGCGCAGTTCCGGCGGCGCCAGCATGGTCTTGGGGTCGCGTTGGTAGCGCACCACCTCGTAAGGCAGCGCCAGTTCCTCCAGCAGCCACAGCACGCGCTGGGAGCGGGAATTGTTGAGATGGTGGACCTTGATCATGGCCGGCGCCGTCGCTGGGGATGCGCGCATGGTAGCCGGCCTCGCGCGGGCGCGCCGGCCTCAGCCGCGGCTGAACACCAGTTGCGCCGCCAGCCGCCGCTTCCAATCCTCCAGATCGCCTTCCACCCACGGATACTCGGCGCGGAAGTTGTCCCACTCGATCTCCCAGGCGGCGATGTCCGGCAGGGCGTCGTCGGCCCAATCGGCGTGGTCCGCGTTGCAGCGGATCGCATCGACGAACAGGCGCAGCGGCATGTTGCAATGCTCGGCCAGCAGCACCGCGTCGTAGAGGTCCTTGCCCTGCGGCCACATGTCGGTCTGCAGCCACACCAGCTTCCACGCCAGCGACAGTTCCGCGCTGGCGCCCAGCAGCGACACCGGCTCGCCTTCGCTCAACGGGATCCCGACCGGCACCGGCGGCTGCGGCAGGCGTTCGCAGAACACGAAGTCGAACTGGACCTGGCCCTCGGGCAGGCCGTCCAGCGACCAGACGATGGTCATGCGCCGGCCTTCGGCGCGCTCGTAGGTCCAGATGTCGTCGTGGCCGACGCGGTCGAAATGGATCCGCACCGGGCCGATGGTTTCGCGCTCGGTCAGCAGGCGTGCCAGGTCCTTCAGCATCTCGCGCGCGGCTTCGTCGGCGGGCTTGAGCGTGTCCGGCAGCACCACCCAGTCGATGTCGCCCGGCGCGCGCGCCCGCTCGCCGAGATAGGCGTGCAGCAGCACGCTGCCGCGCAGGACCAGCCGGTCGCGCCACGGCGAGCGGGCGATCGCGCGCAGCATCTGCGCCTGCACCGAGGCGCGCGCGGCGTACCAGCGCTCGCGGTCGTCGTCGCTGGCGAAGGCCGGATCGCCGGTGCGGAAAGCGTCGCTGCGGTGCTTGAGCGCCGGATCGAACAGGTCCGGCCGGCCCTGGCCGCTGAGCTGGGTGCTGTCCGGGTAACGGATCGTGCGCGACGCACGCTGCGCCGCGCGCTGCGCTATCGCGAACGCCCGCGCCCGCTCCATCTCAGCGGCCTGGTCGGCCCGGCTATCGCCCTGCGCGCCGAGCCAGCGGGTCATCCGTTCCCATATCGATCCAGCCATCGTCCACCGCCAGGTTGTCGTCGTACACCACGTATTCGGTTTCCGCGCCGAGCCGGCGCAGGTCCATCGCATCGAGTTCGTCGAGCAGCGCGCGCAGTTGCGCGTACGCCCGCTCCAGACCGCCGCGGCTGCGCTGGGTGACGAAGCGCTCGTCCAGCCCGTCCTCGCGCGTGCGCAACGCGTTGCGCGACAGGTGCGCGCCGTGGCCCGCGACCCGCGCGGCCAGCGCCGCCAGGTCCGCGCCGGCGGGCAGCAGCAGCTTGATGTGGCTCTCGAAATAGCGGCCGGCGACGGCGTCGGCATCGTCCCGCGGCACGCCGCGGTTGCCCGGCGCGGCCTCGATCTTGATCCGCACCGGCGCCAGGCCGGCCGCGCGCAACTGCGCCGCGATCGCCTCGGCGCGTGCGCGCTGCTGCGCGAATTCGCCGCGGCCGCGCCAGCTCAGCATCGGTTGCAGCGGTTGCGCGCCGCGCGCCAGTTCGATGTGCAGGCACTTCAGGCCGTGCGCCGCGGCGAAACGCTGCAGCGCGCCGTCGCGGTCCGCAACCACGGTCAGGTGGGTTTCGAATTCGCCCGCGAAGTCGGCCGCCTCGCGCTCGCAGCCGGCCGCATCCCGGCCTGCGGCGGCGGGCGGCACGGCGGGCGGGGTCGGCGGGCGACGCTGGGCGGAGTCGGTGTCCATCGGAGCGGTTTCGCGGCGGGCGCCGTGGGGGCGCGGGCAATCCATGCGGCGAGCGAGCATAGCAGCGCGAGCCGACGTTTCCGCGTCGCCGCGCGGCCGTTTGCGCGCCACGCATCGGCCGACCGGCGGCGCGCGCGACCGACGGCGGATGCGCGCGGCCAGCGCCAACATGACGGCGCGCGCCCCGCGGCCGCACAATGCGCATCGCTCCCTCGCCCGCCCGCCATGACCGACACCTCCGCCGCGCCGCCGGCCGCTCCGCAGATCTGGGTCGACGCCGACGCCTGTCCCGTGGTGATCAAGGACATCCTGTTCCGCGCCGCCGAGCGCGCGCAGATTCCGCTGACCCTGGTCGCCAACCAATGGCTGCGCACACCGCCCTCGCGCTGGATTCGCGCGATCCAGGTCCCGTCCGGGGCGGACGTGGCCGACACCGAGATCGTGCAGCGGCTCGCCGCCGGCGACCTGGTGGTGACCCAGGACATCCCGCTGGCCTCGCTGGCGCTGGCCAAGGGCGCGGTCGCGCTGAACCCGCGCGGCGACCTCTACACCCGCGACAACATCGCCGAGCGCCTGTCGATCCGCAATTTCATGGAAGAACTGCGCGGCGCCGGCGTCCAGACCGGCGGCCCGCCAGCGCTGCACGCACGCGACCGGCAAGCGTTCGCGGCGCAACTGGACCGATGGCTGGCGCGGCGGCCGCGGTGAGTGGCTAAAGCCACGAGCACGAGCAAAATCAAAATGGATTCCGGCTTTCGCCGGAATGACGGCAGTGGGGGTTGCGCTCTCATCTCCCGTCATTCCGGCGAAAGCCGGAATCCATTTTGATTTTGCCGTTGCCGTTGCTTCTTGCTCGGACGCGACCACAAGCGAAGCCCATGTTCCGCAGCCCCGGAGGGCGTGCGCATGGATGCGCACGCGCGCCATGGGGCATGGATGCCCCTTATGGCGCGGCCCCGCGCCGCTGCGAGCCATAGTGGCTCTTGATCCGAAAAAACAAGGCCTTTTCTTTGGTTACTTTCTTTGTGGCTTAAGACAAAGAAAGTGACCCGGCCGCTTGCGGACGGAAGCTCCTGATCTTGGCTGGTCCTCACTCATAGCCTCGGCAAAGGCAGAACCAACACCAAGTCAAAATGGATTCCAGCGTCCGCTGGAATGACGGTCTCCAGAGACTCCCGGCTTCGCGGCATTCCTGCCTCCACCGCAACGAAAAGCGCAGCCAACGCGAATCGCCACCCAACACCCAGCCCCCTCAACCCTTGCGCGCAGCCACCAACTTCGCGCTGGCCGCCACCGCCACCAACCCCACGCCCAGCACCGCGAACGCGACCGCCAGACTGCTGATCTTCGCGATCCAGCCGATCCCGGCCGGTCCGATCAGGATGCCGGCATACCCCAGCGTGCTCACCGCCGAGATCGCCGCGCCGGCCGGCATCGCCTTCTGCGCGCCGGCGGCGGTGAACAGGATCGGCACGATGTTGGAGCAGCCCAGCCCGACCAGGGCGAAGCCCAGCAACGTCGTGCCGATCCAGGGCAGCGTCGCCGCCAGCGCGAAACCGGCCGCCGCGCACACCCCGCCCAGCGCCAGCACCGGCCGCGCGCCGAAGCGTTGGACGATGCGGTCGCCGCTGAACCGGCCCACGGTCATCGCCAGCGCGAACACCGCATAGCCCAGGCCGCCGGCGCTGGCCTCGGCGCCGCGCTGCGCGACCAGCAGCAGCGCGCTCCAGTCCAGCATCGCGCCCTCGGCCAGGAACACCACGAAGCACAGCGCGCCGACCAGGATCACGATCCCGTGCGGCAGCACGAACGTCGCGCCGCCGTGACCGTCGTCGCCGTAGCGCAGCAGCCCGCGGCTGCCGGCCAGCATCAACAGCGCCAGCAACACCGCCACGCTCAAGGCCGCGACCAGCGGCGTCGCCTGCAACCACAGCAAGGCGCTGACCATGGCCGCGCCGGCGATGCCGCCGACGCTGAAAAACCCGTGGAACCCCGACATCAGCGGCCGGCCGCTGGCTTTTTCCACGATCACCGCCTGGATGTTGATCGCCACGTCGATCGCGCCGATGGCGGCGCCGAACGCGAACAGCGCCGCGGCCATGCCGGCGACGGTGTCGAGCTGGGCCAGTAGCGGCAGCACCGCGGCGACCGCGGCGCTGGCCAGCAGGATCACTTTGCGGCAGCCGATCCGCGCGGTCAGCGCGCCGGTCAGCGGCATGGTGGTCATCGAGCCGGCGCCCAGCGCCAGCAGCAACAGGCCGAGCGTGCCTTCGTCGACCCCGGTGCGGGCCTTGGCGTACGGCACCAGCGGCGCCCAGCCGGCCATCGCCAGGCCGGCGATGAAGAAGGCGATGCGGGTGGAGAGACGTTCGAGCGCGCCGATGGGGCCGCCGCGGGCGGCGGGGTCGGAGGCTGCGGCGGAGTGCGGATCGCTCATTGGAATCTCTTCGGGTTCAAAGGTCGGTTGCCGGCGATCGGGGACAACAGCGTCGGGACTGAAGTCCCTCCCACGAAAGCCAAAGCGTCGGGGCTGAAACCATTTCGCAAAAGCTGAAGCTTCGGGACCGAAGTCCCCACAAAAATCAAAGCGTCGGGACCGAAGTCCCTGCCGCAAAGATCAAGGCGTCGGCACTGAAGCCCTTCCCACAAAGGTCGAAGCGTCGGGACCGAAGTCCCTGCCACAAAACCGAAAGCGGCGGGGCTGAAGGCCCTCCCACGGTGGAGGGGGTGCAGCGCGAGCGCTGCCGTGGGAGGGCCTTCAGGCCCGACGCCTCCGGTTCCGCGACCGCGCCGCCGCGGCCGCGCTCACTGCGCCGGCCCGGCGCGCACCACCCGTGCGCCCTTGGCCGCGAACGCGCGCGCCTGCGCGGCGTCGCCGTCGTGCTCGATCACCAGCGCCGCCACCGCGTCGGCGGCGAGCACGGTGTACGGCGCGGCGGTGCCGAACTTGTCGTCGGTAACCAGCACCGCCACCGCGCGCGCGGCGTGGGCGGCGGCCTGCTTGAACTGCGCGTCCTCGTAGTCGCGCGCGCTGATGCCGGCCTCGTGGTCGGCGCCGCACACGCCGAGGAAGTACCAATCGCTGCGGATCGCCTCGACCTCGCGCAACGCACCGGCACCGAGCGCGGCGCCGATGCGCGGCTCGATCCGGCCGCCGATCGCGATCAGTTGCAGGTCCTCGCGCGGCGCCAGCAGCGCGGCGATCGCCGGGGCGTTGGTGGCCACGGTCAGGCCGTAGTCGGCCGGCAGCGCCTGGGCGATGGCGATGTTTGTCGAACCGGCATCGAGGAACAGCACCTGGCCGCGCTCGATCAGCCCGATCGCGGCGCGCGCCAGCGCCGCCTTGCGCCCCGGCGCCTGGGCCTGGCGCTGGACCAGGGTGCCGCGGTCCGGCGCCAGCGGCAGCGCGCCGCCGTAGACCCGCCGGCACTGCCCCGCCGCGGCCATCTCGCGCAGGTCGCGGCGGATGGTGTCGTGCGACACCTCCAGCTCGCGCGCCAGGTCGACCGCGATCACCCGGCCCTGGGCCAGCAGGCGCTCCAGGATCAGGCGGTGGCGTTGCTGCGGCAGCAGTTCCTCGACGGACATCGGGGCTCCGGATCGTTCACGATTGAAGCTAATCGTGCACAAACGTGCAAATACGTGCAAGCCCGGGTCGCACGGAATCCGTCATCGGGCCGATCCGGCACAGTCGCCGCCGACGCCCGCGAGGGCCGACGACGCCGGCCGCCCCCGCCCGCACGACCGCCCCTGTCGCAGCCGGCGGGCCGCCCACCCACGCCCGGCCCGCGTGGCGAATCCGCGCACTTTCGCGCCGCCATCGGTTCGGTCCCGCCGCCGCCGCGAGCCCGCGAGCCCGCCACGACGGCCTCGCCGCGCCGCCGGACGCATCCGAGCCGTAGCTCCACCCGCATCGGAGTAAACTGGTCGGTCATCCGACCGGCCCTGCCGGCGCTGCTAGAGCCTCGACATGAGCGCCGACACCCCCACCGACGCGCCCTCCTCCCCCAAGTTCACCGACCTCGCCCTGTCCGAGCCGCTGCTGCGCGCGCTCGCCGACGTCGGCTACGAATCGCCCTCGCCGATCCAGGCCGCCACCATCCCGCCGCTGCTGGAAGGCCGCGACGTGCTCGGCCAGGCCCAGACCGGCACCGGCAAGACCGCCGCGTTCGCGCTGCCGATCCTGGCCAGCATCGATCCGGCCCAGGCCAAGCCGCAGGCGCTGGTGCTGGCGCCGACGCGCGAACTGGCGATCCAGGTCGCCGAAGCGTTCCAGAAGTACGCCACCCACCTGCCCGGCTTCCACGTGCTGCCGATCTACGGCGGCCAGAGCTACTACCCGCAGCTGCAGGCGCTCAAGCGCGGCGTGCAGGTCGTGGTCGGCACGCCCGGCCGCGTCATCGACCATCTCGAACGCGGCTCGCTGGACCTGTCGCAGCTGCGCTGCCTGGTGCTCGACGAAGCCGACGAAATGCTGCGCATGGGCTTCATCGACGACGTCGAGAACGTCCTCAAGAAGACCCCGGAATCGCGCCAGGTGGCGCTGTTCTCGGCGACCATGCCGGCGCAGATCAAGCGCATCGCCCAGACCTACCTGAAGAACCCGGTCGAGATCGCGATCAAGTCGACCACCACCACCTCGGCCAACATCCGCCAGCGTTACTGGTCGGTCAGCGGCGTGCACAAGCTCGACGCGCTGACCCGGATCCTGGAAGCCGAGACCTTCGACGCGATGATCGTGTTCTCGCGCACCAAGCTCGGCACCGAGGAACTGGCCGAGAAGCTGCTGGCGCGCGGCATTTCGGCCGCGGCGATCAACGGCGACGTGCAGCAGGCGCAGCGCGAGAAGACCATCGCGAACCTCAAGGACGGCAAGATCGACGTGCTGGTCGCCACCGACGTGGCCGCGCGCGGCCTCGACGTGGACCGCATCAGCCACGTGCTGAACTACGACATTCCCTACGACACCGAGAGCTACGTCCACCGCATCGGCCGCACCGGCCGCGCCGGGCGCAAGGGCGAAGCGATCTTGTTCGTGACCCCGCGCGAGCGCGGCATGCTGCGCGCGATCGAGCGCGCCACCCGCCAGCCGATCGAGCCGATGGAGCTGCCGAGCGTGGAGACGGTCAACGAGCAGCGCGTCTCGCGCTTCCTCGGCCGCATCACCGAGGCGCTGGAAGGCGACGAGCTGGGCATGTTCCGCGACCTGGTCGAGCGCTACGAGCGCGAGAAGAACGTGCCGGCGGTGGAGATCGCCGCGGCGCTGGCCAAGCTGGTGCAGGGCGACAACCCGCTGCTGCTGACCCCGCCGCCGGCGGCGCCCAAGTACGCACGCGAGGAGCGCGACGGCCCGCGCGAGCATCGCGGCCAAGCCACGCGCAAGTTCATCGAGCGCGACAACGCCTCCAACTCGGGCGCGCACCGGCGCGAGTTCCGCGACGACAACCGTCGCGACGAAGCCCGCCGCGACCCGCGACCGCCGCGCGAAGAGCGTCCCGCGCACCGCCACGAGGACCGCCAGTACACCCCGCCGGGCGCCGCGCGCCCGCCGGCCAACCGCGCCGAGGCGTTCTTCGACGACGACGCGCCCGCGCCGCGTCCGCCGCGCGCCGAGCGCGCTGAGCGCCCCGAGCGCGCGCCGCGCGAGAGCGAGGTCGGCATGGAGACCTTCCGCATCGAGGTCGGCCACAGCCACGGCGTGCAGCCGGGCAACATCGTCGGCGCCATCGCCAACGAGGCCGATCTGGAAAGCCGCTACATCGGCCGCATCGACATCCGCGACGACTACACCCTGGTCGACCTGCCCGAAGGCATGCCGCGCGAGTTGATGGAACACCTGAAGAAGGTGCGCGTGGCCGGGCAGCCGCTGCGCATCCAGCGCGCCGGGCCGGGCGACGCCGAAGGCGGCCGCAGCGGTCGCGGCGCCGGCCGTCCGGGCGGCCCGGGTCCGCGCGGGCCGAAGCCGCACGGCGGCGGTCCGCGCAAGCCGCCGTTCAAGCCGCGCGGGCCGCGCTGAGGCAGGACGCGCAGCGGGCGCGGCGCAAGCCAGCGCCCGCGGCGCATCCATCGGAAACGCCATCCCCGCGAACGCGGGGATCCGAAGACCTCGGGCGTTCTCGCACGAAAAGCCCTGGATCCCCGCGTTCGCGGGGATGGCGGTGGGAAGCGGCGCGGGCAAACCGCGCTAGCGCCCGACGCAAAAAACCAGAATTCATAAGCCGCGACGCCCCACAACCGCGCGCGCTTTGGCATAGTCGCAAGCGTAAGCCGACGCCACGCCGCTCATGTCCCGCATCCTGGTCTTCCAACACGTCGCCGCCGAACCGCTCGGCACGCTCGATCCGCTGATCCGCCGCCGCGGCCACCGCATCCGTTTCGTCAACTTCGACCGCGACCCCGGCGCCGCGCCCAATCTGGAGCGCTATCGCGGGCTGATCGTGCTCGGCGGCCCGATGAACGTCGAGGACCGCGCCGCGCGCCCGCACCTGACCACCGAGCTGCGCGCGATCGAGGCCATGCTCGAACAGGGCAAGCCGGTGCTCGGCATCTGCCTCGGCGCGCAATTGCTCGCGCACGTGCTCGGCGCGCCGGTGCGCAAGCATCACGTGCCCGAGATCGGTTGGTACCCGCTGCACAGCACCGACGCCGGCCGCACCGACCCGGTGCTGGCGCCGCTGGCCGGCAGCGCGCCGGTGTTCCAGTGGCATCGCTACAGCTTCGAAATCCCGCACGGCGCCCACCACCTGGCCCGCACCCAGACTTGCGAACAACAGGCCTTCCGCTGGGGCGACAACGCCTACGGCTTCCAGTTCCACCTGGAGATGGACGTGCCGCTGATCGAGCGCTGGCTGGCCAATCCGGCCTATCGCGCGGAGCTGGCCGAACTCGGCCACGACACCAGCGAAACGGCGATCCGCGCGCTGACCGCGCAGCACATCGCCGGCATGCAGCAACGCGCCGACGCGGTGTTCAACAATTTCCTCGACCTGATCGGCCGGCCGCAAAGGCGCTATACCCTGCCCTCGCGCGAATGGGTGTGAGGGCCGCGGCGGCGACGGAACTTTCGACGCCAGCGGACGCTTCGCGGTCGCGACTTGCGTCGCTCCTACAAGGGCTCCCGGCAGGTTCCGCAGGGCCACTGTAGGAGCGGCGCAAGCCGCGACCGCGAACCCGCAACCACTTCGAACCCGGCAACACGCCGGCGAACGGCCCCAACCGCTCCTACAACGCCAGCCCGCTCTCGAACCAGCGTTCGCGTCCGTCCAGCGGATCGACGAAGCGCAGCGACTGCGCCAGCAGTTTGAGCGGCTGCGAAAAGTCCTCGTCGTCCGCCTCGCTGCGCGCCTGCAACAGATAAAAACGGTCGCCGAGGATCGGCGCGCCGAGCGCGGCCATGTGCACGCGCAGTTGATGCTTGCGGCCGGTGACGGGATGCAGGGCGTAGGTCCAGGCCCGCGGCCCGCGGGAAACCACCTCGACCGTGGTTTCGCTGTTGGCCTCGCCCGCCGCCTCGCGCATCAGGAAGAACGGCTCGCCCGGCTCGATCCGCGAGCGCCGCAGCAGCGGGAACGCCAGCGCCGGCAACGGCGGCGCCAGCGCAAGGTAACGCTTGTCGATGCGGCGTTCGCGGAACGGCGCCTGGTAAGCGCCGCGGCTGGCGCGCTCGCGCGAGAACAGCACCAGCCCGGCGGTGGCCGCGTCGAGCCGGTGCAGCGGCGCCAGATCCGGCTCGCGGTAGCGGCGCTGCAGCCGCGCCAGCAGGGTTTCGGCGACGAAGCGGCCGGCCGGCGCGACCGGCAGGAAATGCGGCTTGTCGACCACCAACAGACGCTCGTCGGCATGGACGATGCGTTCTTCGAACGGAATCCGCGGTTCGCGCTCGACTTCGCGGAAATACAGGATTTCCAGGCCGACCTTGTAAGGCTCCGCCGCGTCCAGCGCCCGCCCGTCGCGCGCATCGAGCACGCGGCCGCGGGCGAAACGCTCGCGCCAGCGTTCTCGGCCGATCGCCGGGAAGCGCGCGCACACGCCGTCGAGCAGGTTCGTCCACGGGCCCGGCGGCAGTTGCAGGCGGCTGGGCGCAAGCGCGTGCGGCGCGGATGCGTCCGGCGCGGACGCCTGCGGCAAGCCTAGGTCGAATGGCGCATCCGGCGGCGGAATCGGCATGCGACCATCATCGCTTACTTCGCCCGCAGGCGCCGGGGCGGAACCGCTCCCGCCAGCGACGAAGACGACGACGATGCAGATGCCGATCGCCAACGCCCCAACCGCGGACCTCCCCGCCGAACAGCGCCTGGACGTGATCGACGCCCTGCGCGGCTTCGCCCTGGCCGGCGTGCTGCTGTCGAACCTGCGCGACTTCAGCCTCTACACCCTGATCGAGGAGAGCACGCAAGCCCGCGGCGAACGCTGGCTGCAGATGCTCCTGGCCGCGCTGCTCGACGCCAAGGCGATGACCGTGTTCGCGTTGTTGTTCGGGGTCGGCTTCGCCCTGCAATTGGAACGCGCCGACCGCGGCAGCGCCGCCGACCGCGCCCAGGCGCGCCGCCGCTACGCCTGGCGGCTGTGCCTGCTGCTCGGCTTCGGCCTGCTGCACGCGGCGTTCTGGTACGGCGACATCCTGCGCTACTACGCCGTGCTCGGCCTGTTGCTGCTGCCGCTGGCGCGCTGGCGGCCGGCGACGCTGGCGATGCTCGGCGTGCTGGTGGCGGTGTTCGCCACCGCGCTGCTGCAGCCGTTCATGCGGCCGTGGAGCGCGCAGTTCGCGCCCGCCGCGCAAGCCGCCGCGGCCGCACGCGCCGCGTTCGAATCGCCGCAGTGGGCGAGCATGCTGGCCGGCAACCGCGACTACGACCTGTGGCTGCACGCCACCGCCTGGAGCCTGCCGTTCTTCACCCTCGGCCGGCTGCTGCTGGGCATGGCGATCGGCCGCGCCGGCTGGCTGCAACGGCCGCAGCAGCACCTGCGCGCGTGGCGCCGCCTGCTCGCCTGGAGCCTGCCGACCGGCCTGATCCTGGCGGTGTATTTCCTGTTCCGCGATTTCGGCGGCCTCGGCCCGGAGCTGCCGGGCATCCGCGGCGACGCCGCGCGCGCGCTGAGCCGGCTGCTGCGCAATCTCGCCTACCTCTCGCTCGGCCTGGGCTACGTGGCCGGCTTCGTGCTGCTGTTCCAGCACCCGCGCGCGCGCCGCTGGCTGGGCTGGCTGGCGCCGGTCGGACGCATGGCGCTGAGCAACTACCTGGCCCAGACCGCGTTCGGCCTGGCGCTGTTCTACGGCATCGGCGCGGGACTGGGACCGCGCTACGGGCTGGCCGGCGTGCTGGTCGCGTTCGCCGCCGTGTTCGCCGCGCAGGCCGCGCTCAGCCACTGGTGGCTGCGGCGCTTCCGCTACGGCCCGCTGGAATGGGTCTGGCGCTGCCTGACCTACCGCCGCGCCTTGCCGCTGCGGCGCGCGGCAGCGGCCGCCGCCGCGCCGGAGCCGGCGCGCGGGTAGAATGCGCGCTGTTTTCCCGCAGGCCCCGCCCATGGCGCTCAACGCCACCATCGTCAAGATCGAACTGCAAATCAGCGACATGGACCGGCACTACTACGCCGCCCACGCCCTGACCCTGGCCCAGCATCCGTCCGAAACCCAGCAGCGGCTGATGGTGCGCACGCTGGCGTTCGCCCTGAACGCGCACGAACGCCTGGAATTCGGCCCCGGCCTCAGCGCCGAAGGCGAGGAACCGGAGATCGCGCTGCGCGACTACACCGGCGACATCGAGCTGTGGATCGACGTCGGCCAGCCCGACGAATCGCGCATCCGCAAGGCCTGCGGGCGCTCGCGCCAGGTGGTGGTGGTCAACTACGGCGGCAACGCCGCCGACATCTGGTGGGACAAGAACGCCAACGCGCTGCAGCGGCTGAAGAACCTCAGCGTGATCGACATCGACAGCACCTCGGTCGAGGCCATGGCGGCGATGGTCGAGCGCAGCTTCCGCCTGGATTGCCAGATCCAGGACGGCGAAGTGACGCTGACCACCGACAAGGCCAGCCTGAGCCTGGTCCCGCGCCGGCGCCTGGATGCGGGCGTGCGGGTGGCCTGAAGTGGCCGAGCGTTTCGACGCGCTGGTCGTCGGCGCCGGCGCCGCCGGGCTGATGTGCGCGCTGACCGCCGGCCGCCGCGGCCGCCGCGTGCTGGTGATCGAGCACGCCAACAAGATCGGCAAGAAGATCCTGATGTCCGGCGGCGGGCGCTGCAATTTCACCAACACCGGCACCGCGCCGGCGAATTACCTGTCGGCCAACCCGCACTTCTGCAAGTCGGCGCTGGCGCGCTACACGCCGTGGGACTTCATCGCGATGGTCGAGCGCCACCGCATCGCCTACCACGAGAAAGAACTCGGCCAGCTGTTCTGCGACGTGTCGTCCAAGCTGATCGTGAAGATGCTGGTCGACGAATGCCTGGCCGCGGGCGTGCGCATCGAGACCGACTGTTCGATCGAGCGTATCGCCCACGAAGACGGCGGCGACTTCCGCGCGCACACCGCGCGCGGCGCGTTCGCCGCGCCGGCGCTGGCGGTCGCCAGCGGCGGCCTGTCGATCCCGAGCATGGGCGCGAGCGGCTTCGGCTACGAAATCGCGCGGCGCTTCGGCCACGACGTGCTGCCGACCCGCGCGGGCCTGGTGCCGCTGACCCTCAGCGGCAAGCACCAGGAGCGCCTGGCCGATCTCAGCGGCCTGTCGCTGCCGGTCACCGCCAGTTGCAACGGCCGCGACTTCAGCAACCAGATGCTGATCACCCACCGCGGCGTCAGCGGCCCGTCGATCCTGCAGATTTCCTCGTACTGGCAACCCGGCGACGACCTGCGCCTGGACCTGCTGCCCGGCCGCGACGCGCTGGAGTGGCTGCAGCGGCAGCAGCGCGAGCGCGCGGCGGCCGAACTCAAGACCGTGCTCGGCGACACCCTGCCCAAGCGCTTCGCCCAGCGCCTGTGCGAGCACTGGCTGGCCAACAAGCCGCTCAAGCAATACAACTTGCCCGAGCTGAAGCAACTGGCGGCGACCCTGTCGGCGTGGCCGCTGGTGGCGAGCGGCACCGAGGGCTACCGCACCGCCGAGGTGACCCTGGGCGGGGTCGATACCGACGGCGTGTCGTCGAGCACGATGCAGTCCAAGCGCGTGCCGGGGCTGTACTTCATCGGCGAAGTGCTGGACGTGACCGGATGGCTGGGCGGCTACAACTTCCAGTGGGCCTGGGCGTCGGGCAATGCGGCCGGGTTGGCGATATAGGCGGCGATATAGGCGGCGATTTAGGCAGCGATATAGGCGGCGATTTAGGCGCTGGCCGGAACGCGTCGGGCCTGAAGGCCTTCCCACAAAAGAAGACCCGCCGATAAAAGAAGGCCCTCCCACAAAAGCGGCGAGCATCGAAACCCGCAGCGCTTCTTGTGGGAGGGCCTTCAGGCCCGACGCTCTTCGCTCCGCCCTTGCGCGCCCGCCGGCGACAATCGCCGCTCAGTCGTTCTCGACCGCCTCGCCGAACAGGTCGTGCTCGTCGCTGCCCATGATCTCGACATCGACGAACTGGCCCACGCGCAAGCCTGCGCTTTCGCCGTTCTGGATCTGCACCAGCCCGTCGATCTCCGGCGCGTCGGCCATCGAGCGCGCGATCGCCAATTCGCCGTCGATCGCATCGACCAGGCAACGCTGCACGCTTCCGACCTTGGCTTCGAGCTTGGCCGCGGAAATCTCCGCCTGCCGCTCCATGAACCGCGCCAGCCGCTCCTGCTTGAGTTCTTCCGGCACCGGGTCGGGCAGGTCGTTGGCCTTGGCGCCGTCGACCGGCGAATAGGCGAACGCGCCGACGCGGTCGAGCTGGGCTTCGTCGAGGAAGTCCAGCAGTTCCTCGAACTCGGCGTCGGTCTCGCCGGGGAAACCGACGATGAAGGTGCTGCGGATCGCGATGTCCGGCGCGATCGAGCGCCAGCGCTGGATCCGCTCCAGGGTCTTGTCGACCGCGCCCGGGCGCTTCATCAGCTTGAGCACGCGCGGACTGGCGTGCTGGAACGGGATGTCCAGGTACGGCAGCAGCTTGGGCATGCCGTTGGCGCCGTTCTCCGCCATCAGCGCAATGATTTCGTCGACGTGCGGATACGGATACACATAGTGCAGACGCGTCCAGATGCCGAGTTCGCTGAGCCCCTCGCACAGCGCCTTCATCCGGGTCTGGTAGCTCTTGCCGCGCCACTGGCGCTCGGCGTACTTCACGTCCACGCCGTAGGCCGAGGTGTCCTGCGAGATCACCAGCAGTTCCTTGACCCCGCCCATGGCCAGTTTTTCGGCCTCGCGCAGCACGTCGTCGACCGGGCGCGAGACCAAGTCGCCGCGCATCGACGGGATGATGCAGAAGCTGCAGCGGTGATTGCAGCCTTCGGAAATCTTCAGGTACGCGTAGTGCTTCGGGGTGAGCTTGACCCCGATGTCGTTGTCGGCGACGCGGCGCGGGACCAGATCGACGAACGGATCGTGCCTGGGCGGCAGCGCCGAATGCACCGCGCTCATCACGCTGCCGTAGTCCTGCGGGCCGCTGATCGACAACACGTCCGGGTGCGCTTCGCGGATCAGTTCCGAACGCTTGCCCAGGCAGCCGGTGACGATGACCTTGCCGTTCTCGGCGATCGCCTCGCCGATCGCGTCCAGCGATTCGGTCACGGCCGAGTCGATGAAGCCGCAGGTGTTGACCACCACCACGTCGGCGTCGTCGTAGCTCTGGACGATGTCGTAGCCCTCGACCCGCAGTTGGGTGAGGATGCGTTCGGAGTCGACCAGGGCCTTGGGACAGCCCAGGCTGACGAAACCGACTTTGGGATTGGCGGGGGCGCTGGCGGACATGCTGGCGGCGGAACCTGATGAATGGACCTGAACGAACGCGGCGGGCCCGCGCGGGCGGGCTGGGCGTGCGGCGGTGCGGGAGACGGCGGGAAAACCCGTAGGGGCGCGGATTATAGCCTGCGGGGCTAAACTGCCTGCGAATCGGTTTCATCCGCACGGTTTCACCTGGACGGTTTCGTCCGTACGGTTCCATTCGCACAAGGAGCATCCCCCCATGGCTCATTGGATCGACCTGGACACCCCCGCCGGCCCGGTGCGGGCCTGGCGCGCCGACCCCAGCGGCGTGCCGCTCGGCGGCGTGGTGGTCCTGCAGGAAATCTTCGGCGTCAACGAGCACATCCGCGCGGTGACCGAGCGGTTCGCCGACGCCGGCTACGTCGCCCTGGCCCCGGCCCTGTTCGATCCGGTCGAGCGCGAGGTCGAGCTGGACTACGACAAGGACGCCACCGCCCGCGGCGTCGAACTGCGCAACGCGGTCGGCTTCGACCGCGCCAGCGACATCGTCGGCGCCGCCGCCCACCTGCTGCAAAGCGAAGGCCTGCGCACCGGCGCGGTCGGCTTCTGCTGGGGCGGTTCGCTGGCGTTCCTGGGCAACACCCGCCACGGCCTGCCGGCGGTGAGCTATTACGGCGCGCGCACCCTGCCCTTCCTCGGCGAGCCGCTGCGCGCGCCGATGCTGTTCCACTTCGGCACCCGCGACGCCAGCATTCCGCCGGAGGCGATCGAACGCCACCGCGAGGCGCTGCCGAACGCGCCGATCCATCTCTACGACGCCGACCACGCCTTCAACCGCGACGTCGGCGACCACTACGACGCCGGCAGCGCCGCGCTGGCCTGGACACGCACCCTGGACTTCCTCGCGGACGCGCTGAAATGAATCCCTGGCACCTGCATCCGCAACTGGCCGACGACACCCATCCGGTCGCCCAGTTCGAACTGTGCGAACTGCGGCTGATGGACGACGCCAACCATCCCTGGCTGATCCTGGTGCCGCGGGTCGACGGCGCGACCGAACTGGTCGATCTCGACGAGGCCCAGCAGCAGACGCTGACCCGCGAGATCGCCAAGGTCAGCCGCGCCCTGCAGGCCGGGTTCGCGCCGCACAAGCTCAACGTCGCCGCGCTCGGCAACCTGGTGCCGCAGCTGCACGTGCACGTGATCGCGCGCTACCGCGAGGACATCGCCTGGCCGCGGCCGGTGTGGGGCATGGCCAGCGCCCAACCGTATTCGCCCGAGGCGCTGGTGCAGCGCCTGCACCTGCTGCAGCGCGCGCTGGCGCAGTGAACGATCCTGCCGCGAACCCGGCCGGCGCCGACCGGCGCCCGCGCGAGGGCGCCGCCGCGGTGGAGTTCGAAGCGCTGGCCGACGACGCCTGGCTGCTGCGCCTGGGCGAACGCATCGACGACGCGCTCAACGCGCGCGTGCACGCCTTGGCCGCGCGGGTGCGCGCGCCGGCGCCGCCCTGGCTGCGCGACCTGGTGCCGGCCTATGCCAGCCTGGCGGTGTTCTTCGATCCCGCCCAGACCGACGCCGCGACGGTGCGCGACTGGCTGCTGCAGCGCTGCGGCGACAGCGACGACATCGCGGCCGCCGGGGCCACGCGCGTGGTCGAGATCCCGGTCGCCTACGGCGGCGAGTTCGGCCCGGACCTCGATGAAGCGGCCTCGCAATTGGGCCTGACCGCCGCCCAGTTGGTCGAGCGCCACAGCGGCGGCGACTATCGCGTGGCGATGATCGGCTTCGCGCCCGGATTCCCCTACCTGTCCGGCCTGGACCCGGCGCTGGCGCTGCCGCGCCTGGCCAGCCCGCGCACCCAGGTCGCGGCCGGCAGCGTCGCCATCGGCGGCGCCCAGACCGGCATCTATCCGCGCCCGGGTCCCGGCGGTTGGCGCCTGCTCGGGCGCACGCCGCTGCGCCTGTTCGATGCGCGGCGCGAGGCGCCGAGCCTGCTCCAGCCCGGCGACCGCGTGCGCCTGCGCGCGATCGGCGCCGACGAATTCCACGCGCTGAGCGATCCCGCGCGGGCGACGCCCGCATGAGCCCGGCGCGTTGCGCATCCAGCGTCCGCGCACGGTTCGGCCTGGCGGCCGCCGGCGGCCCGGCGAGCGCGCGGCCATGACCGCCGCTCTCACGGGCGAGGAATGGATCGAGGTGATCGCGCCCGGCGCGCTCAGCTGCGTGCAGGACCTCGGCCGCGCCGGCTGGCGCCACCTCGGCGTCGGCCAGGGCGGCGCGCTGGACCCGCGCTGCGCGCGCCTGGCCAATGCCCTGGTCGGCAATCCCGCCGAGGCCGCGGTGCTGGAACTGACCCTGCACGGCCCGACCCTGCGCCTGCGCGCGCCGACCCGGCTGGCCTTGCTCGGCGCGCCGTGCGAACTGCGCTTCGACGGCCACCCGCTGCCCGCGGCGCGGCCGCTGGAGCTGCCCGCCGGCACCGTATCGATCGGCGGCATGCGCGCCGGCGTGCGCGCTTGGCTGGCGGTGGCCGGCGGCTTCGCGGTCGACCCCGTGCTGGGCAGCAGCGCCACCGACCTGCGCGGCAGCTTCGGCGGCCTGCACGGGCGCGCGCTGCGCGCCGGCGACCGCTTGCCGCTGGGGCCCGTGCGGCCGCCGCGGCGCGTCGATGCGCCGCGCGTGCCGGGCTGGTGGATCGATCCCGACGCCGGTCTCGACCCGCACGCGCCGATTCGCTACGTCGCCACCGCCGCGCCGGCGCTGGCCGCCGCCGCGCAGCGCTTCGGCGACAGCGGCTGGCGGGTCGACCCGGCCAGCAACCGGCAAGGCCTGCGCCTGGGCGGCGAGGCGCTGGACACGCCCGCCGCGGCCGGCGCCGGCGTGTCCGAACCGGTCGCGCCGGGCACCATCCAACTGCCTGCCGACGGCCAACCGATCGTGCTGCTGGCCGACGCCCAGACCGTCGGCGGCTATCCGCGCCTGGGCCGGATCATCGCCGCCGACCTGCCGCGGCTGGCGCAGGCGCGACCCAACGCCAAGTTGTATTTCCGCGCCTGCGACGAAGACGAGGCGCGCGAAGCGCGGCGGCGCATGGACGCCGACACCGCGCGGCTGCGCTGGGCCATCGCCGACCGCCTCGCCGGCCGCTGAAACCGGGTCGCGCACCCGCGCGGCGTCGCCGTACGCCTGGGAATTCGCTGAAAAATCCGGCCACGTCGGCGGATCGATGCGTCGTCGACGCGTATCTGCGCGCGCCAGAAAGCGCGGAAAACTACACGCGCTTCGGGCCAAAACCGTGTGCGTTAAAGCCCCAAACCACACATCTCTAGTGCCAACCCGCAATTGCACGCCCCCCTACATGACGATATGCAATGTCGATGGCACGTTCTTTCGGGGCCTGCGTTATCGACAAGTCCACACGTTTGGCGTAATCATTTCGAAAATTGGACAAGGTTTGGCGGTTCAGGCCAACGAAATCCCATCGTCTCGTCGAAGCTAAACCGGACATGACTCAAGAGAGCCCACCGCCCGATTCGACGGCCGCACCCGCCGGGCCGGACGCGTTCGAGTTTCCGCAGGCGACCCTGGATTCGGTCACCCAACTCATCGCCGCCGCGCAGGGCGGACAGCCCGGCGCCTGGGACCGGGTCTACGCGCTGCTCTACAACGACCTGCACGAGGCCGCCTCGCTGCAGATCCGCCGGCGCTGGCGCCGCGGCAGCAAGCGTTCGCCGACCTCGCTGATCAACCGCACCTGGCTGCGCCTGAACCAGGACAAGCTCACCCTCAACAACCGCCAGCACCTGCTCGCGGTGCTGTCGCAGGCGATGCGCTACGCGCTGCTGGACGAGGTGCGCCGGCTCAAGCGGCTCAAGTACGAAGAAAGCTATCTCGCCGACAAGGCCGATCCGCACTACGAGCCCTCCTACGATCCCGACCTCGACCAGTTGCTGTCGATCGACCGCGCCCTGGAAGCGCTCAGCGCGGTCGAGCCGCGGCTGACCCAGTTGGTGGAAATGCGTTACTTCGCCGGCATGAGCGACATCGAGATCGGCGAGGTGCTGGGCCTGACCGACCGCACCATCCGCCGCGACTGGCGCAAGGCGCGCGCGTTCCTGGCCGCGCACCTGCGCGTGGGTCCCGACCTGGACGGCGAGGACGACGCCGCCTGAGCGCGTCCCTCCGTCCTGCCCGCCGCCCCCGGCCCCGCGCATGAACGCCATTTCGGCCCGCGCCCTGCAGCGGTTCGACGAGTTCGTCGAACTGCCCGCCGAGGAGCGCGAACGCCGGTTGGCCGAACTGGCCGCGACCGAGCCCGACCTGCACGCCGCCTTGTGCGCGTTGCTGCGGGCCGACGCCGAGGCCGGCGTGCTCGACCGCTCGCCGGTGCAAATCCTCGCCGAACACCGCGACCGCGCCGCCGCGCCGGCATCGTCGCCTACGCCGGCGCCCGACCTGCGCGTCGGCGCGCGCCTGGGGCCGTGGCGGATCGACCGCGAGATCGGCCGCGGCGGCATGGGCACGGTCTACGAAGCGCACCGCGACGACGGCCAGTACCAGCAGCGGGTCGCGCTCAAGTGCGTGCGCGCCGAACTGGATTCGCCGCAACTGATCGCGGCGATGCGCGAAGAGCGCAACCTGCTCGCGCGCCTGGACCACGCCGGCATCGCCGCACTGGTCGACGGCGGCGTCGACGAGAACGGCCGGCCCTGGTTCGCCCTGCGCTATGTCGAGGGCGAACCGATCGACGCCTGGTGCGATCGCCACCGCCTCGATGTCGCCGCGCGCGTGGATCTGCTGCTGCAGGTCTGCGACGCGGTCGTCTACGCCCACGCCCAGGGCGTGCTGCACCGCGACCTCAAGCCGTCCAACGTGCTGGTCGCCGGCGACGGGCGCGCGCAGTTGCTCGACTTCGGCATCTCCGCGCAGATCGGGCCGTTGCGCGAAGCCTTGCCTCCGGCGATGTCCGCGCTGACCCCGCAGTACGCCGCGCCGGAAGCGCGCGGGCACGGCGCGCAGGGCCCCGCCACCGATCTGTACGCCTTGGGCGTGCTGGGCTATCGCCTGCTCAGCGGCCAGTGGCCGACTCCGCTGCACGGCCTGCGCGATCTGCTGCCCACAGCCGATTCGGGCGAACCGATGCCGATGGAGCAGTCGCTCGAAGGCGCGCCCGACGCGGCCGCGCATGCGCGCGGCGCCGCCGACGCCGCGACGCTGGCCCGGCGGCTGCGCGGCGACTTGTCCGCGATCCTGCTCAAGGCGGTCGCCACGCGACCGCAGGACCGCTACGCCAGCGTCGCCGAGTTCGCCGACGAACTGCGGCGCTGGCGCCAAGGGCGGCCGGTACGGGTGCGCCCGGGCAGCGGCTTGTCGCGCGCGCGCAAGTGGCTGCGGCGCAATCCGACGGCGACCGGCCTGAGCGCGGCGCTGATCCTGGCCCTGGCCGCGGGCCTGGGCGCGGCGTGGTGGCAGCATCGCCAGGCCCTGCGCGAAGCCGCGGCCGGCGAGCAGGTCGGCCGCCTGTTCGCCTCGACCCTGGGCACGGCGACGCTGTCGGGCCTGGGCAGCACCCGGTTCTCTTCGCGCGCGCTGCTGGAACGCACCGAACGCGAGCTGCGCGCGTTGCCGCTGGCAGACCAGCCGGCCTTGCGCGCGCACGCGCTGGCGACCCTGGCGCGCGGCTATATCCAGATCGGCGACTATCTGCGGGCCGCCAAGCTGGCCTCGGAAGCCTCGCGCATTTCCGACCGCGCCGGCGACCGCGACGAAGATGGCTTCATCGCCGCCACGCGCTTGTCCGCGCTCAATTACCAGGGACGCCACAACGAAGCGCTCGCGCTGGCGCGGGCGCGCCTGGATGCGCTGGCCGCCTCCGACGCCCCCAATGCGCGCAACGCAGGCGTCGCCATCGGCCTGGAGCGGGCGTAGACGCTGTGGGACATGGGCCGCACCGCAGAAGCATTGAACAGCGTCGACGCGCTGCTGCGCCAGACGCGAGCGAACGAACCCGGCAGCCGGGCGCTCCAGGTCCAGGCGCTGATCCTGCGCTCGAACTTTCTGCGCCAACTCGGCCGACTGGCCGGCGCCGAGGACGACGCGCAACGCGCGCGCGCGCTGGCCACACCGATCGACCCGGTGCTGGCGGACAACGCGCTCGAGCGTCTGGTCGACGTCCAGCGGGTGCGGCAAAGCCCGGCCTACCCCGACAACGCGCAGCGCTTGTACGACGAGCGCAAGCAAAACCTCGGCCCGAGTCATCCGCAAACCGCGTTGGCCGAGGTCTACCTCGCGCTCAGCCGCTTCCCGCGGGTGTCTCGCGGCTCCGCGCTCGCCATATTGGGTCGGCTCGAGGTCGGCTACGGCCGCGATCATCCGGTCTACGCCTTGGCGCTGTCGCGCCTGGCCTGGACAGCGGCGCGCGATCCCGAGGAAGAACTGCTTTTGCAACGCGAAGCGGTCGCCATCCTGGAGCGCACCCGTCCGCGCAGCGAAATGTTGTTCAACGCGCGTAGCAATCTGGCCAAGGTCCTGCTCGGACGCGGCGACGACGAGCGCCCGCCGCCGGACTTCGACCGCGGCGTCTCGTTGTTCCGGCGCAACGTCGCCGAGCGCGAGCGCGCCGGATTGCCGGGACAGAACGACCGCTACTGGCTGGCGTTCAACCTGGTCCGGCGCGGCGACGAAGCGAGCCGGCCGTTGGCGCGGCAGACGCTCGCCGACGCGCTGCGCAACGCACCGAACTTCTATCGTCCGGGCGATATCGAATGGCTGAACTTGCGCGGCCTCGACGCCATGCTGCGCTATCGGGAGGGACAGTACTCCAGCGCCGACCAACGCTTCGCGCAACTGTTGCGCGAGCTGGATCTCGCGCCCAACACGTCCGGCTGGATGCTGGGCCTGGCCAACGACTTGCGGGCGATGGCGCTGCTGTATCGCGGCATCCACGCCTTGCGCAACTGCCGCGGCTCCCAGGCGAATGCATTCGCGAACGCGGCCGCCCGCTTGGCCGACAAGCCGCACGCTGCGATTTCGCCCGTATCGGTCAACGAGGCCCGCGTGCTCCAGCGTGCCGTTCGCCTCGGCCGGCTGCCGCCGCGGCCGCCGCTATGGTTTCCGGCCGACCCAAGGGCCGTTCCCGCCGCTGTCGGCGTACCCGCTTGCCCGGCGCCCACGGATGCCGCAACCGTCAGCGCCGCGCACCGATGAGCGCCGTGCTCGCCCAAGCGCTGCACCTGTTCGAAGAATACGTCGATCTGCCCGCGCCGGAACGCGAGCGCAGGCTCGCGGCTCTGGCGGCTCGCGACCCTTCGTTGCACGCGGCCTTAAGCGCGCTGCTCGCTTGCGACGAAGCCGACGCCGGCGTGCTCGACCGCTCGCCGGCGCAGATCGTCGCCGAACGCCAACCGCGGGCCGACGAGTCCGCCGAGGACGACGAAAACGAGCCGGACCGCCGCATCGGCGGCCTGCTCGGCGCGTGGCGGATCGAGCGCATCCTCGGCCGCGGCGGCATGGGCACGGTCTACGAAGCGCGCCGCGACGACGGCCAGTTCCAGCAGCGCGTGGCGATCAAGTGCATCCGCACCGGGCTGGAATCGCCCGAGCTGGCCGCGGCGTTCCGCGAGGAACGCAATCTGCTCGCGCGCCTGGACCATTCCGGCATCGCCGGCGTCGTCGACGGCGGCATCGACGCCGACGGCCGGCCGTGGTTCGCCCTGCGCCGGGTCGAGGGCGAACCGATCGACGCCTGGTGCGAGCGCCGCCGGCTCGGCCTGGACGCGCGCGCCGACCTGCTGCTGCAAGCCTGCGACGCGCTCGCCTATGCGCACGCGCAGGGCGTGCTGCACCGCGACATCAAGCCGTCCAACCTGCTGGTGACCGCCGACGGCCGCGTGCAGTTGCTCGACTTCGGCATCTCCACCCGTTTCAACGGCCCCGCCGACGGCGATGCCGGCGCGCACCTGGCGATCACCCCCGACTACGCCGCGCCGGAAGCGCGCCAGCACGGCACCCAGGGCCCGGCCACCGACCTGTACATGCTCGGCGTGCTGAGCTACCGACTGCTGTGCGGGCACTGGCCGAGCCGTCTGCACAGCCTGCGCGAACTGGTGCCGATCGCCGCCGCCGGCGAGCCCGAACCGATGGACCGGCTGATCGGCGACGACGACGACGCGCTCGCGCGCCAACGCGGCTTCGACACGCCCGACGCGCTGCGCCGCGCGCTCGCCGGCGACCTCGCCGCGGTCGCGCTCAAGGCGGTGGCGGCGCGGCCGCAGGACCGCTACCCGAGCATCGCCGAGTTCGCCCGCGATTTGCGCGCCTGGCGCCAGCATCGTCCGGTCGGCGTGCGCCGCGGCGGCTGGCGCGAACGCGCGCGCAAATGGCGCCGGCGCAACCCCGCCGCCGGCGCCATGTTCGCCGCGCTGGCCGTGGTGGTGCTGGCCGGCGCCGGCGCGATCGTCTGGCAGCACCAGCGCGTCCAGCGCGAGGTGCGCGCCAGCCAGGGCGTCGCCCGCCTGTTCGCCGCGACCCTGGGCAGCGCGACCCAATCGGGCCTGGGCAGCGCGCCGTTCTCTTCGCGCGCGCTGCTGGAGCGCACCGAACGCGAACTGCGCGCGATGCCGCTGGACGAGCAGCCCGGCCTGCGCGCGCGCAGCCTGGCGACGCTGGCGCGCAGCTACGCCGTGCTCGGCGACTACCGCCGCGCCGAGACGCTGGCCGAAGAGGCGCAACGCGCGCTCGGCGCGGAAGACGACCGCGACGGCTTCGTCGCCGTCACCCGGCTGTCCCTGCTCAACACCCAGGCGCGCTACGCCGAAGCGATGCGGCTGGCGCGCGAACGCCTGGACGAACTGGACGGGCGCGACGACGAACTCGCGCGCACGTCGCAGGTGACCGTTGGCGCCGAACTGGCGCGCGCGCAGTGGTACCTGGCCCGGCCGCGCGACGCGCTGGCCACCGCCGACGGCCTGGTCGCGCAGGCCCGCGCGCTCGGCCGCGGCCACGAGGAACTGCTGGCGTAGGCGTTGATCCTGCGCGCCGGCCTGAGCTACCGGTTGCATCGCGCCGCGCCGGCCGAGGCCGCTGCGCGCGAAGCCATCGCCCTGGCCCGGCCGATCAATCCGGTACTCGCCGACGACGCGCTGGAAACGCTGATGCGCGCGGTCCAGTTGCAGCCCAACCTGAGCGCCCGCGAACTGGCCCGCGAACTGGTCCGGCGCCGCACCGCCACGCTCGGCCCCGCGCATCCCAAGACCGCCTACGCGCAGGTGCGGCTGAGCATCTTTCCCGATTCGGGCCTGTCGCGGCAGGACGTCGCCGCCGCGCTCGCCGCCATCCGCCGCGCCTACGGCGAAGACAATCCGCAATACGCTTCCGCGGTCTCCAGCGGTTACTGGGCGGTCGCCGACAGCCGCGGCGAAAAGATCGCCCTGCTGCGTCAGGCCATCGGCGTGCTCGATCGCCGCCTGCCGGTCGGCAGCGAATGGCGCATGGCCGCCCGGTACAACCTCGCCCTGCTGCTGTTGTACGACGATCCGGCGCCGACGCCGGACGAAGTCGCACAGGGTCTGAACGCGCTGCGCGAGACCATCGCCGCCCAGCACAGGGGCGGCCTGCCGGCCAACAGCGACGAACTGCTGCTGGCGAATTACCTGATCGACCGCGGCAGCCCGGCGCAGCTACCCGAGGCCGCGCAGGTGCTGGCCAGCCTGCGCGCGGAAACCATCGCCTTGTTCGGCGCCGACAACTACCGCCTGCAGGACATCGACTACTTCCAGGCCAAATGGCTGTTCCGCCAGGGCCGGCACGCCGAGGCCGACGCCGCGTTCGCGCGCCTGCTCGCCGCCGACCGCGCCTTCCTCGACAGCGGAGGCACCGGCCAGGGCGCGCTGGTCGACTTCCAGACCCGCAGCCTCTACCTCACCCGGTCGCTGCTTTACCGCGGCTTGTACGCGCTGCGGACCTGCCGGCGCCGGCAGGCCGAAGACTTCATGCAGCAAGCGGCGCGGCTGAGCTCGACCGCGCCGCTGATCGACGCCGAAGAGCGCGCGGCGGTGCGCGCCTACCTCGAGGGCGCGCGCCGCGGCGAGGTCGCGCAGGCCGGCCGCGACCTGCTCGCCCCCGGCGAACGCGAAGCCCTCGGCCAGGCCGCGCGCCGCTGCGGCCGCGTGGCGTCGCCGTGACCGCGCGGGCGCGGCCCCGACGCCCGCGCCGCACATGTCGAAAGTCACTGTGCAAGCGCCGCGCAAGCGCCGAGGATGGTCGGCCGTACCGCCCCGCGAACCGGCCATCCCGCCGCGTCCGCCCTGGCCATCCGGAGACCCCCGCAATGCGTCGTAGCCTGCGCCTGCTGTCCCTGTCCGCCTGTGTCGCCGCCGCGCTCGCCGCCGGCTGCAAGTCCGAGACCGCCCCGCCCGCCGACGGCGCCGCCGCCGCGCCGGCCGCGGCCAAGCCCGCCGCCGCGGCCGAATGGAACGCCGCCGTCGACGCCTTCCTGCAGGGCTATTTCGAACGCAACCCGGTCGCCGCCGCCAACGCCGGCAAGCACGAGTTCGACGGCAAGCTGCCCGACTACTCGCCGCAGGCGCTGCAGGCCAACATCCAATGGCTGCGCCAGCAGCGCGACGCGGTCGCCGCCTTCGGCGACGACCGCCTCGACGCCGGCCAGCGCTTCCAGCGCGACTACGTGCTGTCGACCATCGACGGCCAATTGTTCTGGCTGGAAGACTCCGGCTTCGCCGCCAAGAACCCTTCCTTCTACCTCGGCGACCTGTCGCCGAGCATGTACCTGACCCGCCCCTACGCGCCGCTGCAGCAACGCATGGCCGCGTTCGTGGCCTACCAGGAAGCGCTGCCCAAGGCCGCCGAACAGATCCGCGGCAACCTCAAGGGCCCGCTGCCGGCGACCTATATCGACCTGGGCACGATGGGCTTCGGCGGCATGGCGCAGTTCTTCAAGAACGACGTGCCGCAGGCCTTCGCCGAAGTGCAGGACGAAGCGCTGCAGAAGCGCTTCGCCGCGTCCAACGCCAAGGCGATCGAGGCGATGCAGGGGCTGGCCGACTACCTGACCCAGCAGAAGCCGCAGGCGACCCAGGACTTCGCCCTGGGCGCGGACAAGTTCGCGCGCATGCTCAAGGCCACCGAGGGCGTCGACCTTCCGCTCGACCAGCTCAAGGCCGCCGGCGAAGCCGACCTGGCGCGCAACCTGGCCGCGCTCAAGAGCGCTTGCGAGGCCTTCGCCAAGGGCCAGACCCTGCAGGCCTGCGTCGACAAGGCCGGCGCCGACAAACCGGTCGGCGGCGCGGTCGAAGGCGCGCGCGCGCAACTCGCGGGGCTGCGCCAGTTCGTGGTCGACAAGGATCTGGTCTCGATCCCCGGCACCGAGCAGGCCAAGGTCGAGGAAGCGCCGCCGTTCAACCGCAGCAACTTCGCCTACATCGAGATTCCCGGGCCGTACGAGAAGAACCTGCCCTCGGTCTACTACATCGCCCCGCCCGATCCGAACTGGCCCAAGGCCGAGCGCGACGCGTACGTGCCGGGCAAGGCCGACCTGCTGTTCACCTCCGCGCACGAAGTCTGGCCGGGGCATTTCCTGCACTTCCTGCACGCCAACCGCTCGCAGTGGAAGTTCGCCCAGTTGTTCGTCGGCTACGCCTACACCGAGGGCTGGGCGCACTACACCGAAGAGATGATGTTCGACGCCGGCCTCGACGGCGCCACCCCGGAGATCCACATCGGCCAGCTGACCAACGCGCTGCTGCGCGACGTGCGCTACGTGTCGGCGATCGGCCTGCACACCGGCGGCATGACCGTGGCCCAGTCCGAGCAGCTGTTCAAGGACAAGGCGTTCCAGGACCCCGGCAACGCGCGCCAGCAAGCCGCGCGCGGCACCTACGACCCGGGTTATCTGAACTACACCCTGGGCAAGCTGATGATCCTGCAGCTGCGCGAGGACTGGACCGCCAGCCGCGGCGGCCGCGGCGCGTGGAAGGCGTTCCACGACCAGTTCCTGAGCTACGGCGGGCCGCCGGTGCCGCTGGTGCGCGGGCAGATGATGGGCGGCAAGGCCGAGACCAAGCTGTGGACGGCGCCCACGGTCGGTGCGCCCATGGCCGCGCCGGCCGCGGCGCCGGCCGGTGCGCCGGAGGCTGCCGCGCCGGCTGGGGGCGCGGCCAAGTAAATGTCGCGGTCTGCGGGTGCGGGCTGCGCAGGGATCGATTTGGCGAGATCTTTCGCTTGGAACACGGGGCCGTTCGCGGCCCCGATTTTTTGTCTGCGGGTTTGATGCTGGCTGCGCTGGCTGGTGCTGCGTCGCTTCAGCTGGGTTGCATCTGCTGCGGCGCTTTAGCTGCGAATCCTTCCGTAATTCCGGTGAACGCCGAAATCCATTCTGGCTTTGCTGTTGCTTACTGCTTTTGTTGCTGCAGCGAGCGACGACAAGCCACGATCAAGAGCTTCCGTCCGCAAGCGGCCGGGTCACTTTCTTTGTCTGAAGCCACAAAGAAAGTAACCAAAGAAAAGGCCTTGTTTTTTCGGATCAAGAGCCACTATGGCTCGAAAGGGGCGCGGGGCCGCGCCATAAGGGGCATCCTGCCCCATGGCGCGCGTGCGCATCCATGCGCACGCCCTCCGGGGCTGCGAAGCATTGGCCTCGGGTGACGTTGCGTCACGGCAAAGGGCAAGAGCACAACAGCGGCAGCAATAGCAGCAGCGACGGCGACGGCGACGGCGACGGCGACGGCAAGATCAAAATGGATTCCGGCTTTCGCCGGAATGACGATGGCTGAGGGCACAACGCCCGTCGCCGTCATTCCGGCGAAAGCCGGAATCCATTTTGCTGTTGCTGTAGCTTTGGCTCGGACGCAACCGCGCCAGAGGCCCTTGCTCCGCAGACCCGGAGGGCGCGCGCATGGATGCGCGCGTGCGCCGTAGGGGCATGGATGCCCCTTACGGCGCATCCCCGCGCCGGGTGCTGGACCTAGTGGCTTGTGACCTTAAACAAGCGTTTTTCTTTGGCTACTTTCTTTTGTCGCGCTGACAAAAGAAAGTAGCTCGGCCGCTTGCGGACGAAAGCTTTTGATGGTGGTTTGTCGTCACGCGACACATCGGTAGCGGCGAAAGCAGCAACAACGTCAACATGGGTTCCGGCTTTCGCCGGAATGACGGACGTGGGGTCGCGTATCCGACTGTAGGAGCGGCGCGAGCAGCCGAACCGACGCCCTCCGAAACAAACGCCAACGCCGACACAACACCCAACCGCCACACCTCCCCCAGCCACCCCACAACCGCGCCCCACCCGCGCCCACCGCCCCATTCACCCATCCCCCCATAGTCCCGCCGCCCCAACCCGACTAGACTCGTCCCCGTCCCGGGCCCAGGCGCCCCCGCATCGCAGCGAGACCGCAACAGCATGAAATCCCACGTCGTCGGCGCCCTGATCCTGATCGTCATCGGCACCTTGTTCCTGCTCAACAACCTGGGCTTCACCAACCTCAGCGTGACCAAGCTGCTGGTGACCTGGTGGCCTGCGATCCTGATCGCGGTCGGCCTGGGCCTGCTGTTCAAGCGCAACTGAGCGCCGCCGGCTTCCTATTGCATCGCACCATGTCCGGACGCATCGACTTCAACTGCGATCTCGGCGAAGGCTGCGGCGACGACGCCGCGATCCTGCCCTACGTCACCTCGGCCAACATCGCCTGCGGCGGCCATGCCGGCGACGAGGCCAGCATGCGCGAGACCCTGCGCCTGTGCCGCGCCCACGGCGTCGCCGCCGGCGCGCATCCGGGCTATGAGGACCGCGAGCATTTCGGCCGCCGCGCGCTGGCGCTGGCGCACGACGAGGTCGTCGCGCTGGTGACGCGCCAGCTCGCGCGCCTGGCCGCGATCGCGGACGAGGAAGGCGTCGCGCTGACCCACCTCAAGCCGCACGGCGCGCTCTACAACCTCGCCGCCGACGACCGCGGCGTGGCCGAGGCCATCGCCGGCGCGGTCGCGCAGTGCGATCCGCGCCTGATCGTGTTCGGCCTGGCCCAGTCCGAACTCACCGACGCCGCCCAGCGCCTGGGCCTGCGCGTCGCCCACGAAGTGTTCGCCGAGCGCGGCTACGCGGCCAACGGCCGGCTGCTGCCGCGCGGCCAGCCCGGCGCGGTGATCGAATCGCTCGACCAGGCCATCGCCCAGGTGCGCGAACTGGCGCTGCACGGGCGCGTGCGCGCCGCCGGCGGCGACACCGTGGCGCTGCGCGCCGACACCCTGTGCCTGCACGGCGACCGCAGCGACGCCGCGCAGTTCGCGCGCGCGGTGCGCGCCGCGCTCGAGGCCGACGGGGTGAGGGTCGCCGCGCTGTGACGGCGGCGGCGCGCGAGGCGAAGGATCGCCGCCCGGTTCCCGCCGAGCCCCGCTTCGATCCACGCTCCGCCCCGCCCTTCCTTTCGCCCCGCGAGGACGCTGCCGCATGAACTATTGGCCCCTGATCGGCGTCGCCGCGCTCGCGCTCGGCTTCGTGCTGCGGCTCAACCCGGCCCTGGTGGTGGTCGCCGCCGGCTTCATCACCGGGCTGGCGGCGAAAATCTCGCCGCTGGAGGTGCTCGACGTGCTCGGCAAGGCCTACACCGAGAAGCGCTTCCTGCTGCTGTTCCTGCTGACCCTGCCGGTGATCGGCCTGCTCGAACGCCACGGCCTGAAAGAACACGCTCAACGCTGGGTCGCGCGCCTGCGCGGGGCGACCATGGCGCGGCTGCTGATCGCCTACCTGCTGATGCGCCAGTTGGCCTCGGCGGTGGGCCTGACCAGCCTCGGCGGCCATCCGCAGACGGTGCGCCCGCTGCTGGCGCCGATGGCCGAGGGCGCCGCCCAATCCAACCACGGCGATCTCGACGAGGACACCCGCCAGCGCATCCGCGCGATGGCCGCCGGCACCGACAACGTCGGCCTGTTCTTCGGCGAGGACATCTTCATCGCGTTCGGCGCGGTGCTGCTGATCCAGAGCTTCTTCGCCGAGCACGGGTTCAAGCTCGATCCGCTGCACATCGCGCTGTGGGGCATCCCGACCGCGATCTGCGCGTTCCTGATCCACTGCGTCCGGGTGCTGCGCTTCGAGCGCGCGACGATCCGGCGACTGGCGCAGCAGCGCGCGGCCGAGCTTGCGGCGGTCGCCGACCCGGCGCGCGACGCATGATCGGCCTGCAGTTCGTCTATTGGCTGATGGGCCTGTACTTCGGCGCGCTGGCCTGGCGCGGCGCGCGCGATGCGGCCAATCCGCGGCGCTGGACCACCGCGCTGTTCTGGGGCCTGATCGCGGCGCTGATGTTCCTCGCCGAGCACCTGCCGAACAAGGTCGTCGGCGCCTGCGTGGTCGCGCTGGCGCTGCTGGCCGGCTTCGGCGGCCTCGGCCGCGGCGGCTACGCCGAGACCGGCGAAGCGGAAAAGCAGCGCGAATCGCAACGCCTGGGCAACCGCCTGTTCTGGCCGGCGCTGCTGATTCCGGCGGTCACCCTGGCCGCGGCGCTCGGCCTCAAGCACGTGCGCATCGGCGACACGCCGCTGCTGGAGCCGGCCAACGTCACCCTGGTCGGTCTGAGCCTGGCCTGCCTGGTCGCCCTCGCCGCCGCGTGCCGGCTGACCCGGCAGACGCCGTGGAGCGGCGTGGAGCAATCGCGCCGGCTGGTCGACGCGATCGGCTGGGCCGCGCTGCTGCCGCTGCTGCTGGCCACGCTCGGCAGCGTGTTCGAGGCCGGCGGCGTCGGCCAGGCGGTCGCCGGCGTGGTGCGCATGGCGATCCCGGTCGACAACGCCTTCGCCGTGGTCGCGGCGTATGCGCTGGGCATGGCGCTGTTCACCGTGATCATGGGCAACGCCTTCGCCGCGTTCCCGGTGATGACCGGCGGCATCGCCCTGCCGCTGCTGGTCGGCCACCACCACGCCGACCCCGCGCCGCTGGCCGCGATCGGCATGCTCTCGGGCTACTGCGGCACCTTGTTCACGCCGATGGCGGCGAACTTCAACCTGGTGCCGGCGGCGCTGCTGGAACTCAAGGACCCCTACGGCGTGATCCGCGCGCAGTGGCCCACCGGCGCGATCCTGCTGGCCTGCAATGTGCTGCTGATGTACTGGATCGCGCTGCGATGAACGCCGACTTCGACCAAGCCCCGGTGCTGCTGACCGGCTTCGCGCCGTTCGGCGGCGAGGCCAGCAACCCCAGTTGGGAAGCGGTGCAGCGCCTGCACGGCGAGCGCATCGGCGGCCGTCTCGTGGTCGCCCATTGCCTGCCGGTGGCCTACGCCGGCTGCCTGCCGCAGCTGCGCGAACGCCTGGACGCGCTGCGCCCGGCGCTGGTGCTGTGCATCGGCCAGGCCGGCGGACGCGCGCAGCTGTCGATCGAACGCATCGCGATCAACGTCGACGACGCGCGCATCCCCGACAACCAGGGCCGCCAACCCATCGACGAGCCGGTGATCGCCGGCGGCCCGGCCGCGTACTTCAGCTCGCTGCCGATCAAGGCCCTGCGCGCGGCCCTGCACGAGGCCGGCATTCCCGCCGAGATCTCGCAAAGCGCCGGCACCTACCTGTGCAACCACGTCTTCTACGGGCTGCTGCACGAACTGCACCTGCGCGGCGACGCGCGGGTTCGGGGCGGCTTCATCCACATCCCGTATTCTCCCGCGCAAGCCGCGCGCCACGCCGGCGCGCCGAGCCTGGACAGCGAGCACGTGGTCCGCGCGCTGCGCGTCATGGTCGAGACCGCGCTGACGACGCGCATCGACCGCCGGCTTGCCGGCGGCGCCGAGCACTGACCGCCGGCTCGCCGGCGGCGCCGAGACAACGATCGCCACCGCGCCTGCGCCACCGGACTTCGACCGATGGCTTGCCGGTATCGCCACCCCATGACCGCGGCCGCCGCCGGCCGCACCGCCGGAGACCGCCATGCATCGCCCCCTGACCGCCGCCCTGCTCGCCTTCGCCCTTGCCGCGGGCGCCGCCGCGCCCGCCCGCGCCGGCCTGTTCGACAAGAATCCCGACCAGGTCGCGCAGGACGCGGTGACCAAGGACCTGCGCGCGGTGACGCTGTGGGTCGACGCCAGCTGGGGCTTCCGCAACCAGGGCGCCGCCAATGCCCTGAGCCGCGCGCACCAGGCCTTCGTCAGCCGCGGCTACGACGTGGTCAGCGTGGAGCCGTATATCGAGAACGGCGACTTGCAGGGGTTCTTCGTCACTTACCAGAAGCCGCGCGGCTGATTCGCAGCGGCGGCGCGACATCGGGCTTGCGGCGCGAGCGCGGTGTCGCGGTCGCGGCTTGCGCCGCTCCTACAGGAAGCGGCCGGAGCGACCCGAGGCTCGGGCGCAAGCCGCGAGCGCGACCCTGCCGCCTCGACGCCCGCCCAACGCGACCGCGTCTTCGCCGCCTGCGCGGGTCGCCGTCGCCTTTGCGGCGGGCATAAAAAAACGCGCCGGCGCATCGCGCCGGCGCGTTCTTATCGTTGCGTGCTACGTCGCGCTCAGCGCGCGACCACCACGCGGGTACCGGCGATCTGGTCGTGCAGGCAACGACGGTCCTGGCGGAAGATCATCAGGACGTCGACCAGCGAGATCAGGCCGCCCAGGCACGGAATCAGGCCGATGCCGTTCTGGAACAGGTAGCGCTTGCCCATCAGCGTGACCAGGTCGGGCTTGTTGCCGTCCTGGTCGACGATCTTGATCTTCATGACCTTCTTGCCCCAGGTCTGGCCGTTCTGGCTCAGGGGCAGGTACTGCACGGCGAAGAACAGCAGCAGGGCGCCGACGCCCCAGGCGATCTGCAGGCCGTAGGGCTGCTGGCCGGTCTGCGCGGCTTGCATCACCGCGTCCATGTAGCCGCCGATGAACATCAGCGGCACCAACAGCACCATCAAGATCACACCGTCGATGATCGCGGCGACCAGGCGGATGCCGCGGTCGGCCAGCTCCTGCTCGCCGCCGTTCGGGGCGATCAGCGGCGACTGCGGGCTCTGGTAAGGGTTTTGCGGGTCCATTCGTCTACTCCTTGGTGGGATGGGTCCGGGCGATTCCCCGTCGCGCCGGCCCAGGTTGAGGCACGGGAAAGATAACAGGGACGGCGCCGATTCAACGCATCCGAATGCGTTCTTTTTCTTGGCCGCGGCCACGCTCGCGGCGCGTCCGCGGCCTCGCCGCGCCGATCCGCGCGGGCCCGCGCGCGCCGGCGGGCCGCGACGGCGCACGCGCGAACGGGGCCGACGGGTACGCGGAAACGACCGAGGGCGCGCAATGCGCGCCCTCGCAAGCCGGCGGCGGCCACGCGCGCCGGCGGAACCGTGGCGCCGCCGCAGCGGCGCCGGCCGCGGCTCAGGTGCGCGGCAGGGTCACGCCGGTCTGGCCCTGGTACTTGCCGCCGCGGTCGCGGTAGGACGTGTCGCAGACCTCGTCGGACTGGAAGAACAGCATCTGCGCCACGCCCTCGTTGGCGTAGATGCGCGCCGGCAGCGGCGTGGTGTTGCTGAATTCCAGGGTCACGTGGCCTTCCCACTCCGGCTCCAGCGGGGTCACGTTGACGATGATGCCGCAGCGCGCGTAGGTGCTCTTGCCCAGGCACACCACCAGCACGTCGCGCGGGATGCGGAAGTACTCGACCGTGCGCGCCAGCGCGAACGAGTTCGGCGGGATGATGCACACGTCCGATTCCACGTCGACGAAGCTGCCGCTGTCGAAATGCTTGGGATCGACGATGGTCGAGTTGATGTTGGTGAACACCTTGAACTCGCGCGAGCAGCGCACGTCGTAGCCGTAGCTGGAGGTGCCGTAGCTGACGATGCGCTGGCCGTCGGCGGACTGCTTGACCTGGCCGGGTTCGAACGGCTCGATCATGCCGCCGGGCTGCTCGGACATGCGGCGGATCCAGCGGTCGGACTTGATGCTCATGCGGTGTTCCTTCGGGGGCGCGGCCGGGCCGCGCGATGAACTCGGGAGGACGCGGGCGCCGGCGGCGCCCGATCCGGGATTGTACGGGCTGCCGCGGCGGCTCTGGCGCGAGCGGCGCGGCGCCGCGCGGTTACAGCAGCGAGGCGGAAATCGACGGCGCCACCCGCGGGCGCCGCGCCAGTTCCACCGCCAGCCGGCGCGCGGTGCCGCGGTAGGCGCGCGCGGCGGCCGAATCGGGCTGGGCCGCGACCACCGGCACGCCGGCGTCGCCCTGCTCGCGGATCGCGATCTCCAGCGGCAGGCTGCCGAGCAGCGGCACGCCGTACTGCGCGGCCATGCGCGCGCCGCCGCCTTCGCCGAACAGGTGCTCGGCGTGGCCGCAGTTCGAGCACACGTGCACGGCCATGTTCTCGACCAGGCCCAGCACCGGCACTTCGACCTTCTCGAACATGCGCAGCGCCTTGCGCGCGTCCAGCGTGGCCACGTCCTGCGGCGTGGTCACGATCACCGCGCCGGCGACCGGGATCTTCTGCGCCAGGGTCAGCTGGATGTCGCCGGTACCCGGCGGCAGGTCGACGATCAGATAGTCCAGCTCGCTCCACTGGGTGTCGTTGAGCAAGGTGGTCAGCGCCGAGGTCGCCATCGGCCCGCGCCAGATCATCGGCGTGTCCTGCTCGACCAGCGGGCCGATCGACATCGCCTCGATGCCGTGCGCGCGCAGCGGCTGGATGTGCTTGCCGTCGGGGCTGTCGGGCTTGCCGTGGGCGCCGAGCATGGTCGGCACGCTGGGGCCGTAGATGTCGGCGTCGAGCACGCCGACGCGGGCGCCGTCCAGGACCAGGGCCAGGGCCAGATTGACCGCGGTGGTCGACTTGCCGACCCCGCCCTTGCCCGAACCGACCGCGATCAGGTTGCGCACGTTCGGCAGCGGCGACAGCTTGGGCTGGACCGCGTGCGAGACGATCCGCGCGATCAGCTCCAGGCTGGCCAGGGCCAGTCCCTGCGGCGCCAGCGCGGCGGCGATCGACGCCTCCAGCCCGGGACGCAGGCCGTCGAGGGCGAAGCCGGCCTGGATCGACACCGCGACCCGGCCCTCGGCCGCGCCGGCGCGCACGCGCGCGCCGCTGTCGGCCAGGCTCAGCCCGGTGTCGGGCAACGGCAGGGCCGCGATCGTCGCGGCCAACGGGGATTGCAGGTGCTCGCTCATGCCGGCGATCCGGCCGGGCGCGGAAGGTGTGTGCGCATGGGGACTCGTTACAGGGATGCCGCGTCGCGGCCGGCGTACATGTTAAGGCCTGGGCGCGCGCGCCGCCGCCGCGGCGCGGGGCGACGGCGGTCTGCGCACCGCTCCGCGAACGATGAACAAAGCAACTTGAAATTGCATTTATCCATCTGAGATCTCGCCAAGACGTGACGGACACACGTATTAGTTGCCCATCGAGGATGCAACGCGATCGTGCCTTCCCGCCGCTTAGCTGAACAATCAATTCATATAGTTCAATCAGTTGAAAAACTGAATTGGGCAAAGGCAACGAGCCCGCCGTGCCAGAAAGCGAACGTTAGCCGCGTGTTAAGTTCAGTTTCGTAAAGGAACCGTTAAAGCCCGGGAAGGCAACCAAAACACGTAGATCGACGCGGCAGCGCCCGCGTTCGCGCATTACTTTCCAGCTAGGGGAAACACCATGGCAGTACCCAATTCGTTCGGCCTGCACCGCAGCAGGCTGACGGCGGCGCTCGTGTCCGCGATCGCCTTCTCCGCCGCCGGCGCCGCCGGCGCCCAGCAGGCCGCGCCGGCCGAAGGCGCCGCCGCCGCGCCGACCGACATCGACGCGGTCACCGTGACCGGCTCGCGCATCAAGCGCATCGGCTTCGTCACGCCCTCGCCCGTGGTCGGCATCAGCGCCGAGGAGATCCGCGCCACCGGCGCGGTCACCATCTCCGACCTGATGACCACCCTGCCGCAGCTGTCGGCGACCTACACCATGGGCAACTCGACCCGCGCCATCGGCACCGCCGGCCTGGGCCTGCTGGACCTGCGCGGCATGGGTTCCTCGCGCACCCTGGTGCTGGTCAACGGCCGCCGCCACGTCGGCGGCGTGTCCGGCTCGACCTCGGTCGACATCAACACCATCCCGGTGGAACTGATCGAGCGCGTGGAAGTGATCACCGGCGGCGCCTCGGCCGTCTACGGCGCCGACGCGGTCGCCGGCGTGGTCAACTTCATCATGAAGAAGAAGTTCGACGGCTACGAGCTGCGCGGCCAGACCGGCGACGCCAGCGAAGGCGACTTCAGCCGTTCGTTCTTCAGCTTCACCGGCGGCAACGAGTTCGCCGGCGGCCGCGGCAGCGTGGTGTACTCGGCCGAGTACAGCAAGCAGGACAACTTCGGCCGCGGCGACCGCGCGATCGGCCGCCGCAACCTGATCAGCATGCCGAACCCGGCCTACGACCGCAGCCGTCCGTCCACCCAGGACAACCCGCAGCGCGTGTTCATGGGCCCGGGCGGCAACTCCAGCATCTCCTACGGCGGCACCTTCGACGCCGGCGGCAAGCGCTACCAGTTCGACGACAACGGCACGTTCCGCCCGACCCGTTACGACGGCCCGCGCGACGGCGCCAACACCTGCGTCAACTGCGACTTCGTCGACCTCAACAACGTCGCCGACCTGCAGCCCGCGTTCGACCGTTACAGCGTCAACGCGCTGGTCAACTTCGATATCAACGAGAACCACAAGTTCTTCTTCGAAGGCAAGTACACCCGCACCGAGTCGCAGTTCAACGCCCAGCCGGCGTTCGACCAGCCGCTGCGCATCCGCCGCGACAACGCCTACCTCTCGCCGCAGCTGGCCGCGCTGATGGACGCCAACGGCCTGCGCGATCCCAACGACGCCGCGCAGGCGTTGCAGATCTCGCGCTTCAACGTCGACGCCGGCCGTCGCGGCGAAGACGTCGAGCGCACCACCCAGCGCTACGTCGCCGGCCTGGAAGGCTTCCTCAACGAGAACTGGAGCTACGAGGTCTCGGCCAACTACGGCCAGACCGAGATCGACCGCCTCAACCTCAACAACCGCATCAACGAGCGCTGGCAGGCCGGCATGGACGCGGTGCGCGACGCCAGCGGCAACATCGTCTGCCGCGTCTCGCTCGATCCCAACGCGATCAACCCCAACACCAGGCAGCGCTACCACGAGATCGCGCGCCAGGGCTGCGTGCCGTTCCAGGTGTTCGGCAACGGCGCGGTCGATCCGCGCGCGGCCGACTGGTTCAACTACGACGCCCGCAACCGCACCAAGCTGACCCAGAAGGTGTTCAGCGCCTCGGTCGCCAACAGCGCGCTGTTCGAGCTGCCGGCCGGCGGCGTCGGCTTCGCCGGCGGCGTGGAGTGGCGCAAGGAGAGCAGCCAGGAGATCACCGATCCGCTGGCCGCGCAGGGCCTGACCTTCCTCAACGCGATCCCGAGCCGCAAGGGCGAATACACGGTCAAGGAAGTCTTCGCCGAAACCACCATCCCGCTGCTGGCCGACCTGCCGGGCATCCAGCGCCTGAGCATGGACGTCGCCGGCCGCTACTCCGACTACAGCACCGTCGGCGAGACCAAGACCTGGAACGTCGGCCTGGACTGGGCGGTCAACGACTCCTTCCGCGTCCGCGCCAGCCTGGCCCAGGCGGTGCGCGCGCCGAACATCGGCGAGCTGTTCAACCCGGCGACGCAGAACTTCGCGACCATCTGGGACCCCTGCGACGTGCGCCCGGGCCGCCGCAACTCGGTCAACACCGCCGCCGATCCGGCGCTGCGCGCGCGCAACTGCGCCGCGCTCGGCCTGCCGGCCGACTTCAACGACAACTACGGCGGCCGCTTCCCCGGCACCAGCGGCGGCAATCCGGACCTGAAGGTGGAGACGGCGCGTTCGTTCTCCTACGGCTTCGTCTGGCAGCCCGAGTTCTTCGAAGGTTTCGGCCTGTCGGTGGACTACTGGCGGGTCAACCTCAAGGACGCGATCGACGCGGTCAGCGCCGAAGCCCTGGCGACGCGCTGCGTGGATTCGCCCGGCGGCATCGGCAACAAGTTCTGCGGCATGATCCAGCGCGCGCCGGCCGGCGGTTTCGTCGACAGCCAGGGCCGCGCGTTCCCGGCCGGCTCGATCTCCAACTGGATCGCGCTGACCGAAAACGTGGCGCGCTCGCGCCGCGCCGGCGTCGACGTGGAAGCCGACTACCGCTTCGAGGCGTTCGGCGGCCAGGCCGCGCTGCGCTTCGTCGGCACCCGCCTGATCACCTCGCGCGAATGGTCGTTCCAGGACTTCCCGAACGACTACCGGGAATACCTGAACTACGTCGGCGACCCGCGCTGGCGCGCTTCGCTCAACGCCAGCTACAAGCGCGGCGACTGGCGCGCGAGCTGGGACATGCGCTACATCCACACCAACCTGCGCGTCGAGCCGTGGAGCTACCAGTCCAATCCGGGCCAGGTGAGCCCGATCCGCAACGGCTCGTACACCTACCACAACCTGCAGGTCGGCTATAAGGTCCCGGGCACCGGCCTGGACCTGTACGTCGGCGCCGACAACGTGTTCGACAAGGACCCGCCGCTGGGCTACTTCGGCGAGACCGAGGACAACTCGAACTACGACAACATCGGCCGCTACCTCTACGTCGGCGCCAGCTACAAGTTCTGACCCGCGTCGGGATCGTTCCACCGTTGCAGCGAAAGCCCGGCGCACGCCGGGCTTTTCGTTTTCGCCGCTCGCGCCCGCCCGCGCCGCGGCGGCTGGCCTGAACGCGCCCCGCGCGCCGCTTCCATACCTTTGCGGATGCGGTATAAAGAACCCGTCCCGCCGCGCCGGCCCACGGCGCGCGGCCATCACGCTCACGTCTCTGGGAGGGGATACATGCGTAAACAACTGCTCGCCCTGCTGCTGCTCGCGCTGCCGGCGGCGGCGTTCGCCCAGGCCACGCCGGTCGGGTCCTGGACCACCATCGACGACAAGACCCAGAAGCCCAAGTCGGTCGTCGAGATCTACGAGGCCAAGGACGGCAGCCTCGCCGGCCGGGTCAACGAAGTGCTGCAGTCCGAGCACGGCCCCAACCCGGTCTGCGACAAGTGCGACGGCGAGCGCAAGGGCAAGCCGGTCAAGGGCATGGTCATCCTGTGGGGCATCCGCAAGAGCGGCGACACCTGGGAAGGCGGCAAGATCCTCGACCCGGCCAGCGGCAAGGTCTATTCGGTCAAGGTCACCCCGCAGGACGGCGGCAAGAAGCTGGAAGTGCGCGGCTTCATGGGCTTCTCGCTGATCGGCCGCAGCCAGACCTGGATGCGCCACGAACCCTGACCGGCCGGCCCGCATGCGTGTAGCGGAAACCCGGCCTCGGCCGGGTTTCTTCGTTTTGGCCTCTTGTGGGAGGGCCTTCAGGCCCGATGCTTTTGTTTCAGGTCGCGGCAACTGATCGAAAGGCATCGGGCCTGAAGGCCCTCCCACAAGAGCAAGGCCCCACCTCACCCCCCGCCCCACCCGCCCGGCCTCCACGGCCGCCCATGCCATAATCCACGACCACCTACGGCCCCCGTCTATGTCCCGCGAAATCGTCGTCTCCAACGCACTGCCCTACGCCAATGGCGAGCTCCACCTCGGTCATTTGGTCGGCTACATGCAGGCCGACATCTGGGTGCGGGCGCAGCGCATGGCCGGGAACACGGTGCACTACGTCTGCGCCGACGACACCCACGGCACGCCGATCATGCTCGCCGCGGAAAAGGCCGGCAAAACGCCCGAGGCGTACATCGCCGAAATCCAGGTCCGCCACGAGCGCGACTTCGCCGACTTCGGCGTGGCCTTCGACCATTACGACTCGACCCATTCGGCCGCCAACCGCCAGCTCACCGAGGCGATCTACGCGCGCCTGGACAACAACGGCCACATCGCCAAGCGCTCGGTCGCGCAGTTGTTCGACCCGGTCAAGCGGATGTTCCTGCCCGACCGCTACGTCAAGGGCATCTGTCCGAACTGCAAGACCCCGGACCAGTACGGCGACAACTGCGAGAACTGCGGCGCCACCTACGCGCCGACCGACTTGCTGGAGCCTCATTCGGTGGTCAGCGGGGCGACGCCGGAACTGCGCGACTCCGAGCATTTCTTCTTCGAGGTCGGCCACTTCGAGGCGTTCCTGCGCGAGTGGCTCGCCGCCGACACCGCCACGCCCGGCATCCGCGCCAAGCTGCACGAATGGCTCGACGCCGACGGCGGCCTGCGCGCCTGGGACATCTCGCGCGACGCGCCCTATTTCGGCTTCGAAATCCCCGGCCATCCCGGCAAGTACCTATACGTGTGGCTCGACGCGCCGATCGGCTACCTCAGCAGCTTCCAGACCCTGTGCGAGCGCAAGGGCCTGGACTTCTGGTCGTACCTCGCGCGCGACAGCCAGGCCGAGCTGCACCACTTCATCGGCAAGGACATCGTCACCTTCCACGGCCTGTTCTGGCCGGCGGTGCTGCACGGCGCCGGCTTCCGCGCGCCGACCCGGCTGCACGTCAACGGCTATCTGATGGTCAATTCGCAGCGCATGTCGAAGTCGCGCGGCACCTTCATCCAGGCCCGCACCTACCTCGACCAGGGCCTGGACCCGGAAGCGCTGCGCTACTACTTCGCCACCAAGACCAGCGGCGGCGTCGAGGACATCGACCTCAACCTCGCCGACTTCGTCGCGCGGGTGAACTCCGACGTGGTCGGCAAGTTCGTCAACGTCGCCAGCCGCTGCGCCGGCTTCATCGAAAAACGCTTCGGCGGCCGCCTGGCCGACGCGCTGCCGGAGCCGGCGATGTACGCGCGCTTCGTCGAGCAGCTCGCGCCGATCGCCGCCGCCTACGACGCCAACGAAGCCGCGACCGCGCTGCGCCTGACCATGGCCCTGGCCGACGAAGCCAACAAGTACATCGACGAGCGCAAGCCGTGGGTGCTGGCCAAGCAGGACGGCGCCGAAGCCGAACTGCAGGCGGTGTGCACCCAGGGCCTGAACCTGTTCCGCGTGCTCGCCGCCGCGCTCAAGCCGGTGTTGCCGCGCGTGGCCGCACAGGGCGAAGCCTTCCTGGCCGCTCCGGTGGCGACCTGGGACGACCTTGCCCAGCCGCTGCTCGCCCACGCCATCGCCGCCTACGTCCCGTTGTTCACCCGTATCGACGCGAAACTCATCGAAGCCATGATCGAAGCCAGCAAGGAATCCCTCCCCCCCACCGCCGCCGAGGCCAAGCCCGCCAAGCCGGCGGCGAAGGCCGAAGCGCCCAAGGCCGAGGCCAAGCCCGATGCCGCCGACGCGGCGCCGGCGACCGTCAACCTCGACGACTTCGCCAAGCTCGACCTGCGCGTGGGCAAGGTGCTGGCCTGCGAATTCGTCGACGGCTCCGACAAGCTGCTGCGCTTCGAACTCGACGCCGGCGAGCTGGGCAAGCGCCAGATCTTCTCCGGCATCCGCGGCTCCTACGCCGAGCCCGAAAAGCTGGTCGGCCGCAGCGTGGTGTTCATCGCCAACCTCGCCCCGCGCAAGATGCGCTTCGGCGTCAGCGAGGGCATGATCCTGTCGGCCGGCTTCGACGGCGGCGGCCTGTTCCTGCTCGACGCCGATGGCGGCGCGCAGCCGGGCATGCCGGTGCGTTGAAGCGAGAAAATAGCGGGGAAGAGTGAGAAGTGAGCGAAAGCGGCATTGCCTGCGCTCGAGCACTTACTCACTCCTCACTTCTCTACGCTCACTTCCATGCTCCCCGACCTGACCGAACGCCTAGACCGCCTGCTGCCGCAGACCCAATGCGGCCAGTGCGGCTACGCCGGCTGCCGGCCGTATGCCGAGGCGATGGCGCACGGCGACGCCGACGTCGATCGCTGCCCGCCGGGCGGCGACGACGGCGCGCGCGCGCTGGCGAAACTGCTGGACGTGGCAGCCAAGCCGTTCGACCGCGAACGCGGCCGCCACCTAGCGACGCCGCCGCTGGCGCTGATCGTCGAAGCCGACTGCATCGGCTGCACCAAGTGCATCCAGGCCTGCCCGGTCGACGCCATCGTCGGCGCCGCCAAGCACATGCACACCGTGATCGAACCGCTGTGCACCGGCTGCGAGCTGTGCGTGCCGGCGTGCCCGGTGGATTGCATCGTGCTGGTCGCGCCCGCGGCCTGAAGCCCGCGCGATCCACGCGATCCACCTGTAGGAGCGACGCGAGTCGCGACCGCGAAAACGCAACTACGCCGAAACTTTCATCGTAGTTGCGTTTTCGCGGTCGCGACTCGCGTCGCTCCTACAGGGTGCGCAGGGACCTTCGCGGGTCAGTGCCTGGGCTCGGCCTTCTTACTCTCGCGCGCATCGTCCGGGGTCAGCTTCACCGGCGGCGCCGGCGGCAGCGCCGCGGGCGGCATCGGCGCCAGATCCGCGGTCCCCGTCGCGCACGCCGAGCAGATCCGCTCGATCTTGTAGCCCTTCGCGCGCAGGCGCTCGACCAACCCGTCGTTGCCGAGCAGATGCAGGCTGCCGACCACCACCAGGGTGTCGCCCTTCTTCTGCTCGTCGAGCAGCTTCTGGATCTGCGGCACCCAGGCCTCGTTGCGCTCGACGTTGACGATGCGGTAGGTCTGCGGGGTCTTCTGCTGCATCTCCACCCGCGCCTTCTCGTCGAGCTTGGCCACATCGGCCTCGCGCCAGGCGGTGTGCATCTCTTCGAGCATGCCCGGCACTTCGGTCGGCCGGTCGAGGAATTCGCGCAACGCCTTGATCTGCTCGTCGGCGGGGCTGGCGTCCATCACGTCGAGCTGGTGGTCCATGCTCTCCAGGCCCGAGGCGCCCTTGCCGGCCTCGGCGGCCTGGCGCATCAGGTACTGGTCCAGGCCCAGCTGCGAGCTGAAGCCCAGCGACTGCGACACGCCCAGCACCAGCGACAGGTTGACGAACCACGGCTCCAAGCTGTCGACCTGGCTCAGCGAACGGCCGTTCTTGGCCAGCACGCGGTTGAGCTTTTCGCGCAGGTCCGCCGGCAGGGTCTGGCTGAGGGTGCGGCCGTCCTGGTAGCGCGCGCGCTCCAGGAAACGCTGGCCGACCGACGGATCGAACATCTCGTCCGGCGCGACCTCGAACACCAGTTTCTCCGAGCCGGCGAACGCGCGCTGGATGTCGTCGGACAGCGGATAGTCGTCGGCGCGCAGCAGATGGAACGAGCCCAGCAGGAACACCGCGTTGTCGGCGTCGGAGACCCGCCACAGCAGCGGCACCGGCGGCGGCTTGGCCGCGGCCTGGGCCGCCTGGGCGACCGCGCCGGTCGCGGTGGCCGAAGTCAGCGGCGCGCTCAGCGCGACCGCGGCGCACAGGGGCAGGACGAACAGCTTGAGCAACCGCATGGGCGACGCAGACCTCGAAGATGGGCGGGCGGCCGCGCAGGACGAAACGGCAGCGGCGCGAGAGAACGGGCGCCCAGTGTAAGGCGTCGGCCTCGGGCTTCGTATTACGAACCCGTAAACGCCGGCATTCGCATGCGGCGCGGCGACGCGGGGCCTCTGCGGCAACGCGACTTGCGGATGGGGCGGGTTTCGCTTCGGCGCCGCCGAAGTGCGTCGCCTGCCGAGGCCCGGCGCTGAAGTCTCTGGATCCCCGCCTGCGCGGGGAGGACGAACGGGAACATGCGCAGCGAACCGCGAGCGCCGGAGTCCGTTGTGGCAGGGCCTTCAGGCCCGACGCCTTCCTCTCAGAAAGAAAGGCGCAACCAGTAAACCCGCCCCTCGCCATTGCACACCGCGCACCCGGCGCGCGGCCCTCAAGACGCGTGCGCCGCTGCACCCGCAGGCTTGTACGCCTTCTCCCCCGCCGTCACCTCCAGATCCAGCCGGTTGCCCTGCGGCGGCAGCGGACAGGTCGCGAACGGGGTGAACGCGCACGGCGGGTTGTAGGCCTTGTTGAAATCGACCGTGACCTTGCCCTGCGGGTTCGGCCGCGGCACGTCGAGGAAGCGCCCGGCGCTGTAGCTGCCGTGGCCGCTGGTGCGGTCGGCGAACACCAGCATCAGCTCCTCGCCGCCCTGATCCAGCGCCTCCAGGCGGAAGCTGCGGCCGTCGCGCTCGAACTCGACCGCGCCGGGGTTCGGGGTCGGCTCGATCACGCCGATGATGTTGGCGACCTCGATGGTCTGCCCGGCCGGATGGGCGACGAACTTGGCGCTGAGCTTCCAGTCCTGCGTCGCCGGCCAGTACTCGATCGCGCTGAAGCCGACCCGGCTGGGCGCGTCGGCATGGCGCACGCGCAGGTACCAGCGGCCGCCGCGCTTGATCGCGGTCAGCACGCCCTTGCCTTCGTCGAAGCCGATCCGGGTCGGGCCGGCCGGGGAGTCGTCGGCCAGCAGCACCGCCGCGCCCTTCAGCGGCTGCTCGTTGAGGGTCAGCGTCAGGCCGCGCTCGGGCACGAAGCGCAGCCGGCCCTTGTCCAGGTTCAGCAGCCCGATGTGGCCGGGGCCGACGCCGACGCGGATGCCGTTGTCGGCGTCGCTGCCGAAGTAATGCGCGCCCGGCTCGATCGGATGCAGCCCGACCAGGCTGGTCCAGCCGTCGGGCTTGAGCAGTTCGCGATGGCGTTGCTCGCGCCAGATCTGCTGGTCGCGCTGGAAGTCCTGGATGGCGTGGACCGCGCGCTCGGCCTCGCGTTCGGCCCGCGCCTGCTGTTCCGGCGAACCGCAGCCGGCCAGCGCCAGCGCGGCGGCCGCGCACAACCACCAGCGCGACGCGCCGGAATGGGACGGCAACGCGCCAGCGGCGGGCACGGCGCACGAACGGACAGCAGCGGTCATCAGCGCCCTCGCAGGAACCAGCGGTCGATTTCCGACAGGGTGAAGCGGGCCCAGGTCGGGCGCCCATGATTGCACTGACCGGAGCGTTCGGTCGCCTCCATCTCGCGCAGCAAGGCGTTCATTTCCGGCAAAGTGAGACGGCGATTCGCGCGCACCGCGCCGTGGCAGGCCATGGTCGCCAGCAACTCGTCGCGGGCAGCGCCGACCCGGCGCGATTCGCCGTGTTCGCGCAGGTCCGCCAGCACGTCGCGCAGCAGCGCCTCGACATCGCCGTGGGCGAGCAGCGCCGGCACCGCGCGCAGGGCCAGCGACTGCGGGCCGGCGCGGGTGACCTCGAAGCCCAGCGCGATCAGCGTCGCCTCCTCGCGCTCGGCGACTTCGGCCTCGCGCTCGGACACCGCCAGCGTCGCCGGCACCAGCAGCGGCTGGGTGCGCAAGCCTTCATGGTCGTGGGCGAACTTGAGCTTTTCGTAGCCGATGCGTTCGTGGGCGGCGTGCATGTCGACCACGATCAGGCCCTCGGCGGTCTCGGCCAGCACGTAGATGCCGTGCAGCTGGGCGATCGCGTAGCCCAGCGGCGGCAGGGTCTCGTCGTCGCTGTGCGGCAGCGCGGGCGCGGCGTAGGCGCTGCCGCCGCCCGAGTAACTCGCCGGCGCGGGGTAACCGCCGGCAGGCGCGCCGCCACTGCCACTGCCGCCGCCACCGTTGCCGCCGTACAGCGCCGCATAACCGGCCTGGGTCTCCTGCACGCGCAAGGCCAGCGGCGCGGTCGGCCGGTACTGGTACATGCCCGCCTGCGACGGCGGCGCGGCCGCGCCCGGATCGGGCGGATGGCCGCCGCCGAACTCGCCGGTCTGCGCCGACGGCAGTGCGCCGGCGCGGGTTTGCGCCAACGCGTCGTTGAGCGTGCGATAGACGAAGTCGTGGATCAGCCGCGCGTCGCGGAAGCGCACCTCGTGCTTGGCCGGGTGCACGTTGACGTCGACCCGGCGCGGGTCCAGCTCCAGGAACAGCACGTACGCCGGCTGGCGGCCATGGAACAGCACGTCCGAGTACGCCTGCTTGACCGCGTGGGCGATGCTGCGGTCGCGCACCGCGCGGCCGTTGACGTAGAGGTATTGCTGGTCGGCGCTGGCGCGGTTGTACGACGGCTGGGCGATCCAGCCGTGCAGGCGCAGCCCGGCGCCGCTGTGGTCCACGCGCAGCGCGTTGCGGGCGAATTCCTCGCCGAGCGCCTCGCCGATGCGCACGTCCGACAGGCCCAAGTCGATCTGGTCGCCCTCGCCTTTCCAGCGCCGGGTCGGCTTGCCGTTGTGCGAGACCCGCAACTCCACGTCGGGACGCGCCAACGCCAGCTGCCGCAGCCATTCCTCGATATGGCCCAGCTCGGTGCGCTCGGCCTTGAGGAACTTGCGCCGTGCCGGAACGTTGAAGAACAGGTCGCGCACCTCGACCGTGGTGCCCTGCGGATGCGGCTTGGGCGCGACCTCGCCGAGCCGGCCGCCGTCGATCTCCAGCACCGCGCCGCGGTCCTCGCCGATCCGGCGCGAGGACAGCGAAAAGCGGCTGACCGAGGCGATCGACGGCAGCGCCTCGCCACGGAAACCCAGCGTGGTCACGCCTTCCAGGTCGTCGAGCGAAGCGATCTTGCTGGTGGCGTGGCGCGACACCGCCAGCGGCAGTTCGTCGGCGGCGATGCCCTTGCCGTCGTCGCGGATGCGGATCAGCCGCACCCCGCCTTCTTCGAGGTCGATATCGACCCGGCGCGCGCCGGCGTCGAGCGCGTTCTCGACCAGTTCCTTGACCACGGACGCGGGCCGTTCGACCACTTCGCCGGCGGCGATCTGGTTGATGAGGGTGTCGGGGAGCTGGCGGATGGTCACGGCGGCATTCCGGTGCGCGCAGGCACCGCGGGGGAGTGGAAACCGATGATAGCCGCCGGGTCCGGCCGGCGCGATCCGCGGCTTGCGCTGTGCGGCGTTGCGCCGGCGTCGCGCTCAGCGGCGGCGGACCGCCGCGCGCAGATCCTCGGGCCGCAACGGCAACTGCGCGAAGGTGTAGGCCAGGGCCTGCGCCAGCGTGTCGAAGCTCAGGCGCCGGTGGCTGAGATAGAGATCGACGGCGTCCTCGTGGCGATCCTGCCAGTCGTCGAAACCGAGCAGGATCGTGCCGTGCAGGATCGTGCCATGCAGAATCGTGCCGTCCAGGATCGTGCCGTCCAGGATCGCGCCGTCCAGGATCGTGCCGTCCAGGATCGCGCCATGCAGGTTCGCGCCGTCGATGTCGCCGCGCCGCGCGGGCTTGAGGAAGTATTCGCGCTGCGCGGGTTCGCCTTCGTGCGAATAGCGCTGGTTGATCCACAGGCTGCCGCGGTCGGACAGGCGGCGGCGGATCGCGGCGATCAAGTCGGCGTCGTCGGCCGCGTCGGCGGGCCCGGTGTCGTCGGCGCTCATCGACGCTCGCTCACGCTGCGGTGTTGGCGGCTGCGCACGGCATGCGCCGGCGTCGCCCTGCCGCGATCAGGGGCTGCCGCCCCCGCCGAATCCGCCGCCCTGCGCCTGCTGCGCTTCGGCGCGCGCCGCGTACAGCGAGCCCGGCGGCGGCTGGCGGGTGAAGTAGTTGTTGATCCCGCCGAGCACCGCCCGCGCCAGCGCGCGCTGGTGCGCGGGATCGGTCAGGCGGCGCTCTTCTTCCGGGTTGGAGATGAAGTTGGTCTCCACCAGCATCGCCGGCATGTCCGAGGTGCGCAGAACCGCGAAGTTGGCCTTTTCCACGTGCGGCTTGTGGTTCTTGCCGACGTCGCGCAGGCCGTCGAGCACGTGCGCGGCGGCGTCCTCGGAGGCCTTCATGTGGCCGCTCTGGGTCAGGTCGAGCAGCACCGAGGCCAAGGTGTTGTCGGTCTGCTGCAGGCGCACGCCGCCGATCAGGTCGGAGGCGTTTTCCTTGTCCGCCAGCCAGCGCGCGCGCTGCGAGGTCGCGCCCTTGAGCGAGAGCACGTACACCGACGAGCCGCTCGCGCTGCGGTTCTCGGCCGCATCGGCATGGATCGAGACGAACATGTCGGCCTTGGCCTGGCGCGCCAGTTGGGCGCGCCGCGGCAACGGGATGAACACGTCGGTGTCGCGGGTCATGTAGGCCTTCAGGCCCGGGGTGGCGTTGATCTGGCGCGCCAGTTCGCGGCCGATCGCCAGGGTCACGTCCTTCTCGCGCTTGCCGCCCTGGCCGATCGCGCCGGGATCCTGGCCGCCGTGGCCGGGATCGATGGCGATGACCAGCGGGCGCATGCCGCGGCCGCGCATGACGTCCTTAAGGGTCTTGACCGCACCGGCCGGCGGCGCGGGTTCGTTCGCTGGCGCGCCCGGCGCGGCGGTGGTCGGATTGGGATTGGCCGCCGCATTGGCCGCGGCCGAACCCGGCATCGGCGTCGGCACGCCGGTGGCGATGCGGGTGGGCACGCCGGTGGCGATGCGGGTCGGGACGCCGGTCGCGACCGTGGTCGGCACCGGCGCCTGCGCGGCCTGTTCGAACACCGCCTGGGCGGCGGCCCGCTGCGCGCCGGTCGGCGGCAGCGCTGCCGCGACGGCGGGCGCTTGCATGGTCGTAGCCGGCATGTTCGTAGCCGGCATGTTCGTAGCAGGCATGTTCGTAGCCGGCGCGTTCGCCGCCGGCAGGCTCGCGGCCGGCACGGACGCGGGCTGCACGTTGGCGACCTGCGCGCCCGCGGGCTGACCGGCATGCGCCGCCGGCGCACCCGCCGCGCCGCGCGCGGCGAGTTCGGAAATCAGCTTGCTGGTGGCGGCGTTGGACGCGACCGCAGGATCGGCGGGTTCGCTGCCGGGCGCGGCCTGCGCCGGCGCGGCTGCGGCAACCGTGGCGGGAACGACAGCAGCCGCTGCGGCGGGCGCTTCGGCCTTCGGCGCGGCGGCGACCGCCGGCTCGCTGCCGTCGCCGGGCCATTCCAGCACCAGGCGCGGACCGCCGGCGCCCTGCTCGATGCGCGGCTTGAGCACCGCGACCGGCTGGGCGAGGTCGAACACGATGCGCGCGGTACCCGGCTGGGGCTCGCCGACGCGCACGGACTTGATCAGGCCGGCACCGGCCGGCAGCTTGACGCCCTTGCCCAGGCGCGAGGCCGGCAGGTCGACGACGAGACGGTCGGGGCCCTTGAGGCTGATGACCTTGTACTGGCCGGCGCCGTCGAGGGCGATCTCGGCACGGGTACCGGTGGCGCCGTTGCGCAGTTCCAAGCCCTTGATTTCGCTCGCATGAGCGAGATTCCAGGCCAGCGCTGCCAAGAGCGCCAGGCCCATCAGGACTTTCTGAACGGTGGCCCCCTTGACTCGCATGGGCGTAAGTCAAGCACCGAGATAGTGGAATTGCAAGTATTTTTTCCTTGCAAATCCGGGACCTGGCGTTACTTCCTAGGGAATCGTTCAGGAGTCGGCCGCAAACGCCTCTAGGCCGAGCCTGTGAACGCCACTGTCGCACCCATTGCTGCGACCCCGTCCAGCCAGGCCCGCGCCGCCGGACTGGCGGCCTGCAGGCGGGCGCTGCGCCCGGCGCCGTCGACGGCGAGGTCGATCCGCAGGTCGGCCGCCGGCAACCAGCCGCGACCGCGTTCGGGCCACTCGATCAGCCACAGCGAGGCCTCGCCGCCGTCCAGGCCGAGGAACTCCAGCTCGCCGGCGTCGCCGATGCGGTACAGGTCGAGATGCCAGGCTTCGCCGCCGTCGTTCAACCCGTAGCGCTCGACCAGGGTGTAGGTGGGGCTGCGGATCGCGCCCTGCACGCCGAGCGCGCGCAACAGCGCGCGCGCCAGGGTCGACTTGCCCGCGCCGAGGTCGCCGTGCAGGTGCACGTGCAGCGGCGGCGCGTTCGCCGGCAGGCGCGCGCGCGCGGCCGCGAGCGCGGCGCCGAGCGCGTCGGTGGCGTCGGCATCGGCCAGATGCAGGCGCAATTCGGAAAGGACATCGTGACTCATCGCGAAATCATCGCTCATCCGCGCGCGGATTGGCGCAGCGGCGCAGCCACGGCATCAGGTCGCTCGGCAGCAGGCCGCGTTCGCCGTCGTCGCGCGCGGCGCGGTCGCCGGCCGTCGAATGCAACAGCGCGCCGCAACTGGCCGCATCGAACGCGTCCAGCCCTTGCGCGCGCAGCGCCGCGATCGCGCCGCTGAGCACGTCGCCCATGCCGCCGACCGCCATGCCGGGATTGCCCGCCCCGATCACGCGCACGCCCTGCCCCGGCGCGTGCACCAGCGTGCCCGCGCCCTTGAGCACGACCGCGCAGCGGTAGCGCTCGGCCAAGGCGCGCACCGCGGCGTCGCGGTCGGCCTGCACCCGCGCGGTGTCGCTGCCGAGCAGGCGCGCGGCCTCGCCCGGATGCGGGGTGAGGATGCAGTCGGCCGGCAGCGCGCGCGGCTGCGCGGCCAGCAGGTTCAACGCATCGGCGTCGAGCAGCAGCGGCTTGTCGCTGGTCAGCGCGGCGGCGAACAGCAGCGCGCCCCACTCCTGGGTGCCCAAGCCCGGGCCGATCGCGATCACGTCGGCGGCGGCGAGCGCGGCGCGCAGGTCGTCGCTGGATTCGACCGCGCGCGGCATCGCCTCGGGCAGGCGCGCCAGCAACGGTGCGACGTGGTCGGCGCGGGTGGCGGCATCGACCAAGCCCGCGCCGCTGCGCAGCGCCGCCTGCGCGCACAGGACCAGCGCGCCGCCGTAGCCGTGGTCGCCGCCGATGCACAGCACCCGGCCGTTGCGGCCCTTGTGGCTGTCGCGCCGGCGCGGACGCAGCCAGCGGCCCAGATCCGGCGCGCGCAGCCACTCGGCGACCGGATAGGCCGCATGTTCGGACATGTCCACGCCCAGCGACGCCAGCACCGGTTCGCCGACGTGGTCCAGCGCGGCGCCGGTGCGCAGCCCGCGCTTGCGGGCGATGAATTCGAGCGTGCAGTCGGCGACCACCGCGCGGCCCGCGACCGCGCCGCGATCGGCATCGACGCCGCTGGGAACGTCGAGCGCGAACACCGGCGCGCCGTGGCCGTTGATCGCCTCGATCAACGCGCCCGCCGCGGCATCGGGCGCGCGGCTCAGGCCGATGCCGAACAAGGCGTCGACGATCGCCTCGGCCGGCGGCAGCGCGCCGTCGAATTCGAGCGTCGCGCCGCCGGCGTCGCGGTAGCCGTCCGCGGCGCGGCGCGCCGGTTCGCTGCGCGGCGCGTGGTCGCGCAGCCGCACCACCGCGACCTTGCGGCCGTTGCGCAGCGCGTGGGTCGCCATGACGTAGCCGTCGCCGCCGTTGTTGCCGGGCCCGCACACCACCAGCAGCGAATAGGCCTGGCTCCAGCGGTCCAGCCACTCGCGCCAGGCCGCTTCGCCGGCGCGGCGCATCAGTTCGAACGCGTCGCCCGAGGCCGCGGCGGCGCCGCGCTCGGCCGCGCGCAACGCCGCGGCGTCGTAGAGCGGGCACGGCGCGGTCGCGGCGCGGGCGCCGGCGCGGCGGCCTTCGGTTTCGGCGGACCGGGACATGCCTGGATTCTATACTTGCCGCATCGTGAGCCAGATCGACGCCAGCCCCAGTTCGCCGCTGCCCGGCCCCGCCGGCCGCCCCGCGCCCGATTACGCGGCGCTGGCGCGGCGCATCCGCGCGCTGGCGCGCGAGTTCGGTTTCCAGCGCTGCGGCATCAGCGGGGTCGAGCTGGGCGAGGACGAGGCCTACCTGCTGGACTGGCTCGAACGCGGCCTGCACGGCTCGATGGACTGGATGGCGCGCCACGGCGAACTGCGCGCGCGCCCGGCGCAACTGCTGCCGGGCACGGTGCGGGTGATCTCGGTCGGGCTGGATTACGGCCGCCGCGACGACGAGGAAGCCTGGGCCACGCTCGCCGACGGCGAGCGCGCCTACGTCGCCCGCTACGCGCTCGGCCGCGACTACCACAAGCTCATGCGCCAGCGCCTGCAGCGCCTGGCCGAGCGCCTGGCCGAACTGGTCGGGCCGTTCGGCCACCGCGTGTTCGTCGATTCCGCGCCGGTGCTGGAACGCGCGCTGGCGCGCAACGCCGGGCTCGGCTGGATCGGCAAGCACACCTGCCTGATCGACAAGGACGGCGGCTCGTGGTTCTTCCTCGGCGAGATCTACGTCGACCTGCCGCTGCCGGTCGACGCCCCGGCCAGCGCGCACTGCGGCACCTGCGTGCGCTGCATCGACGTCTGCCCGACCCAGGCCATCGTCGCGCCGCACCGGCTCGACGCGCGCCGCTGCATCGCCTACCTGACCATCGAGCACGACGGCGCAATCCCGCTGGAACTGCGCGAGCCGATCGGCAACCGCATCTTCGGCTGCGACGACTGCCAGTTGGTCTGCCCCTGGAACAAGTTCGCCAAGCGCAGCGACGAGCCGGATTTCCGCGCCCGCAACGACCTCGACCGGGCGACGCTGGCGCAGCTGTTCGCGTGGGAAGAAGACGAGTTCCTGCGCCGCACCGAAGGCTCGGCGATCCGCCGCAGCGGGCACGAGCGCTGGCTGCGCAACATCGCGGTGGCGTTGGGCAATGCGCCGACGACGCCGGAGGCGATCACGGCCTTGCGTTCGCGCCTGCAACATCCCAGCGAACTGGTGCGCGAGCACGTCCAATGGGCGCTCGCGAAGCACGAAGCCTCGCTGTAGGAGCGGCGCGAGCCGCGACTGCGACAACGCAGCTACGACGAAGGTTGCGGCGCAGTTGCGTTGTCGCAGTCGCGGCTCGCGCCGCTCCTACAGGGTCTTCGGCCGCAAACGAAGAACGGCGCCGTAGCGCCGTTCTTTTGTTTCAAGACCCGAGAGCTCAGCCGCGCAGCCGCGCCAGCAACTCGCGCGTCACCGGATCCTCCGCCTGCGCCTCGCCGGCCAGCGCCGGCAGCAGCTTGCTGGCGACCTGCTTGCCGAGTTCGACGCCGAACTGGTCGAAGGCGTTGATGCCCCAGAACACCGACTGCAGGTACACGCTGTGCTCGTACATCGCCAGCAGCGCGCCGAGCGAGGCCGGGGTCAGCGCGTCGAGCAGGATCGTCGTGCTCGGGCGGCCGCCGGCGTAGGCGCGGTGCGGGTCGTCGCTGCGCTGGCCGTTGGCGAACGCCTCGGTCTGCGCGAGCAGGTTCGCGTGCAGGGCGCGATGGTTCTGCGGGTACGGCGCGTCGCTGCGGACCACGCCGATGAAGTCGGCCGGAACGATCGAGGTGCCTTGGTGCAGCGCCTGGAAGAAGCTGTGCTGGGTGTCGGTGCCGGCGCCGCCCCACCACACCGGCACGGTGTCTTCGCCGACCGGCGAGCCGTCGAGCTTGACCGACTTGCCCAGGCTCTCCATCACCAACTGCTGCAGGTAGTTCGACAGCAGCTTCAGGCGCTCGTCGTAGGCCAGCACCGCCTGGGTCGCGTAGCCCAGGCCGTTGCGGTTCCAGATCGAGGTCAGCGCGTGCCACGCGGCGAGGTTGCTCTCCAGCGGCGTCTGCAGCACGTGCGCGTCCATCTGCGCGGCGCCGGACAGGAACTGCTCGAACCCGTCCATGCCGATCGCCAGCGCGATCGGCAGGCCCACCGCCGACCACAGCGAATAGCGGCCGCCGACCCAGTCCCACATCGGCAGGATGCGCTCGGGCGGGATGTCGAAGGCCTGCGCGGGGCGTTCGAGGTTCGCGCTGATCGCGTACAGGCGCCCGCCGTCCAGGCCCGCGCTGTCGCCGAGCCAGTCGCGCAGGATGCCGCCGTTGAGCAGCGTCTCCTGGGTGCCGAAGGTCTTGGAGATCAGCAGCGCCGCGGTGCGCTGGGGATCGAGCCCGGCCAGCGTGCGCTGGGCCGCGTGGCCGTCGACGTTGGACAGGAAGTGGACGCGGAAACGGCCTGGCTTCGGCCCGCTCAGCGCGTCGACCGCCAGCCGCGGGCCGAGATCGGAGCCGCCGATGCCGACGCTGACGATGTCGGTGACCTCGCTCGCCTCCAGCGCTTCGATGGTCGCGCGCATCCGCGCGCGCGCCTTGAGCGCTTCGCGGTGGGCCTCATGCGCGACCGGCGCGTGGGAGAAATCGCCGCGCAGCGCGGTGTGCAGCGCCGGCCGGCCTTCGGTGACGTTGACGGTCTCGCCGTCGAACAGCGCCCGCACGCGCTGCGCGCTGCCGGCCGCCTCGGCGGCGCGGAACAGCCAGCGCACGGCATCGCGGTCGTAATGCTGGCGGGCGAAGTTGGCGTAGACCGGCCCGACCTTGAGCGCGAAGTCGCCGGCGCGGGCCGGGTCGGCGGAAACCAGTCGGGACAGCGGCGTGGCAGCGACGCGCCCGACCTCGGCGCGCAGCTCGTTCAGTCGGGAGGCGTCGCTCATTGCGCGTCGGGTCTCAGGCGGCCTGGGCCGGCATCGAATGGTTGGTGTGGGTCAGCTGGTTGTCGCGGTCCACGTAGACCAGGGTCGGCTTGTACTTGGCCGCCTCGGCCTCGTCGCAGATGCCGTAGGCGCAGATGATCACCAGATCGCCGGGCTGGGCCTTGTGCGCGGCCGCGCCGTTGACCGAGATCACCCCGCTGCCCTCTTCGCCGCGGATGGCGTAGGTGGAGAAGCGGTGGCCGCTGTTGATGTTGTAGATGTGCACCATCTCGTACTCGCGGATGCCCGAGATGTCGAGCAGGCGGCCGTCGATCGCGCAGGAGCCTTCGTAGTGCAGCTCGGCGTGGGTGACGGTGGCGCGGTGGATCTTGGCCTTGAGTAGATTCAGTTGCATGTCGGTCACTCGTGGGCCCGCGGACGCGCGGGCGCGAAGGGTCTGAAGTCTAGCAGCGCATGGCGCGCTGCAACATGGTCCGGGCGCAAACCGTACGGAACGCAGCTTTCCCGCGCGTTGCGGCCGCCCGCGCCCGCGGCGCGGGCGCCGTCGCCCTGTTCAGGCAACGAATTCGAGGTTGTCGATCAGCCGGGTGCGGCCGAGCCGGGCGGCGACCAGGGCCACGCGTTCGCCGTCGCCGGCATCGCCGGCCTCGGGCAGGCTCAGGTCCGGCCGGCGCAGCACAGCGTAGTCGACCTCGAAGCCCGCATCCGTGAGCCGGCGCGCGGCTTCGGCCTCGACGGCCTCGCGCCCCTGCCCGGCCTGGACCGCCTCGCGGATCCATTGCAGGGTGCGGTGGATCTGCGGCGCGCGCGCGCGCTCGTCCTCGGACAGGTACTGGTTGCGCGAGCTCAGCGCCAGGCCGTCGGCGTCGCGCCGGGTCGGCGCGGCGACCAGTTCGATCGGGAACGCCAGGTCGCGGACCAGGTAGCGGATCACCGCCAGCTGTTGGTAGTCCTTGCGGCCGAACACGGCCACGTCCGGGCGGACCTGGTTGAACAGCCGCGCCACCACCGTGGCGACGCCGTCGAAGTGGCCCGGGCGATGGGCGCCCTCCAGGGTTTCGGTCACGTCCGGCACGGCGATGCGCACGGTGCGCTGCGCGCCGTAGGGATACATGGTCTCCACCGACGGCCGCCACAGCAGGTCGCAACCGGCCGCGCGCAGGCCGTCGGCGTCGGCCTCGGGGGTGCGCGGATAGCGGCCGAAGTCCTCGTTCGGGCCGAACTGGGTCGGGTTGACGAACACGCTCGCCACCACCCGGTCGGCGCGCTCGCGCGCGAGCCGGATCAGCGAATGGTGGCCTTCGTGCAGGTTGCCCATGGTCGGGACGAAGGCGACGCGGTGGCCGGACGCGCGCCAGGCCTGCAGGGTGGAACGCAGCGCGCCCAGTTGATCGACGGTCAGCATGCGGTAACTCGCAAAGAAGGGACGGCGTAAAAAACGGCGTGAAAAAACGACGTGGAAGCGACGGCGCGATCCATGCGCGAGACGGGCCGGACTGGCTGCCGGACGAACGCGAAGGCACGTCCGGCGCAGTGCCCAGGCCTATGTCGGGCCGCGCCGCGGCGATTTCCAGCCCCGCAGCGGCGGCGCGCGCTCAGTCGTAGGAATGCGAGGCGTCGGGGAAACGGCCGCTGCGCACCGCCTCGCCGTAGGCGGCGAAGGCGCCGGCGACCGAGCCGCCTTCGGCCAGGAAGTCCTTGACGAACTTCGGCCGGCGGTGGCCGGAGTTGACCCCGAGCAGGTCGTGCAGCACCAGCACCTGGCCGTCGCAATGCGGGCCGGCGCCGATGCCGATGGTCGGAATCGCGATCTCGGCGGTGATCGCCTGGGCCAGCCCGGTCGGCACGCATTCCAGCACCAGCAGCGCCGCGCCGGCCTCGGCGACCGCGCGCGCGTCGGCGCGCAGCTTGGCCGCGGTCGCGTCGTCGCGGCCCTGCAGCTTGTAGCCGCCCAGGCGCAGCACCGATTGCGGGGTCAGGCCGAGGTGGGCGCAGACCGGAATCTCGCGTTCGACCAGGAAACGGATGATGTCGAGCTTGTGCCCGGCGCCTTCGATCTTGACCATCGCCGCGCCCGCACGCAGCAGCGCGGTGGACGCGTCGAGCGCGCGCTCGGCGGTGGCGTCGGAGGCGAACGGCAGGTCGGCGATCAGCAGCGCCTTGGACAGGCCGCGGGCGACGCAGGCGGTGTGGTAGGCCATGTCGGCCGCGCTCACCGGCAAGGTGCTGTTGTGGCCCTGCACGACCATGCCGAGCGAATCGCCGACCAGCACCAGGTCGGTGCCGACGGCGTCCATGGTGCGGGCGAAACTGGCGTCGTAGGCGGTCAGCATGACCAGCTTGCGGCCGTCGCGCTTGGCGTCGGCGAGCATGGGCACGGTCCAGGCCTTGCGCTTCTCGGAAGGCGTGGCATCGGTCGGAGCCGAGGTGTACATGGGCGGAAGTCCGGTGGCGACGGACGTGGTGGGGAGGTCGCCTAACTTAACAGGTTGCCGCCGGCCCGCATCCCTCGCCGGCGGAACGCTGTCGGGCCGCCATGCGCGGGCAAGCCGGCGGACAGGCGCGGCGATGTCGGCGTTCCCACGCGGTTGCGGCCGCACCCTGCAGGAGCGGCGCGAGCCGCGACCGCGCCGATGCGACTACGGCGAACCCCACATGAAACCCGCCGCCCCGCGACCGCTTCCGCCACAGCCGTCGGTCGCTCCGGCGCAGGCCGCTTGTGTCGTCGCCGCGTGGGCGCGGTCGCGGCTCGCGCCGCTCCGACAAAGGGCGGCCGAACGCGCGACGCGAGCGGACTCAGCCGCCCTCGCCTTCGTCCAGGACCTCGATCCCGCCCAGTTCGATCCGCGCCAAGGCCTCGTGCGCCGGGCCCACGCCCGGGATCGACGCCTGCGGCGCGATCTCCACCAGCGGCGCCAGCGCGAAGGCGCGCTCGTGCAGGTGCGGATGCGGCACCTGCAGCCCGGTTTCGGCGATGACGGCCTCGCCGTACAGCAGCAGGTCCAGGTCCAGGGTGCGCGGCCCCCAGCGGTCGCTGCCGTCGGCGCGGCGCGCGCGCCCGGCCTCGCGCTCGATCCCGAGCATCGCCGCGAGCAGTTCGCGCGCCGGCAGCGCGGTGTCCAGCCACGCCACCGCGTTGAGGAAGTCCGGCTGGTCGGTGCGGCCCCAGGCCGCGGTGCGATACAGGCGCGAAGCGCGGCGCAGGCGCGAATGCGGCAGCGCGGCGAGCGCGTCCACGGCCGCGCGCAGCACCGCGGCGCTGTCGCCGAGATTGCTGCCCAGGCCGATGTAGGCGGAAACGGTTGGCGTCATGGCGATGCGGCGCGCGAACGGACGGCGAATGGGCCGACGCCGCCGGGCGCGAGGCGGACGGCGGGCGGCGATGCGAAACGGGTGCGGCTGACTGGAACTGCGCAGGCCGAAATCGCGCAGGCCGAAATCGGGTCGGCGCGAGCGGCGCAGGCCGCGTCGAAGCCGGGCGGCGACGCAGCGCGCCGCCGCGGACTTACTCCGCGGCGCCGCCCGCCGGCGCGCCGCGACGGCGCCGGCGGCGCTTGCGCGGCGCGTGGCCGTCGCCGCCCTCCTCGTCGCCGCCGCCTTCCTCGCCCGCGCGCTCGTGCTGCGCTTCGTGCTGGGCCAGCGATTCGTTCGGGTGCTGCTGCGCCTCGCGCCAGAACTCGACATCGGCCGAATGCTCGTCCGAGGCGGCCGTGCGCAGGCTCAAGAAGTCGAACGCCGCGCGGAAGCGCGGGTGCGACAGCAGCCGGAACACGCGCTTGCGCTGGCGCTGCTGGAACCGCGACTGCAACAGCCAGATCTCCTGCATCGGCAGCGAGAACCGGCGCGGCAGCGCGATCGTGGCGAGCTGGTGCAAGGTGACCCGGTCGGCCGCGCGGCGCTGCGCTTCGGCGGTATGCACGCCCTGCGCCTGCAGGCCCATCAGGTCGCGGCAATACGCCGGCCACAGCAACAGCGCGAACAGGAACGCCGGCGATACCGGCTCGTCCGCGGCGACGCGCGCGTCGGTGCCCTTGAGCCCTTCCAGCACCATCCGCCGCAGCGCGCCGCTGCGGTTGGACTTCAGCGCCGCGGCGCTTTCCGGCAGCAGCGCCGGCAGCAGGCCGTAGCGCTCCAGGCCGAGGAAGCTCTCGACCGCGTGGCCGGACAGGAACAGCTTCAGGCATTCCTCGAACAGCCGCGCCGGCGCGGCCTCGGCCAGCAGCGGCGCCAGTTTCGGAATCGGCGCGGCGGTGTCGCGCTCGATCTCGAAGCCGAGCTTGGCCGCCAGGCGCACCGCGCGCAGCATCCGCACCGGGTCTTCGCGGTAGCGCGTTTCCGGATCGCCGATCAGGCGCATCAGCCGGTTCTGCACGTCCTCGAAGCCGCCGACGTAGTCGCGCACCGAGAAGTCCTCGACCGCGTAATACAAGGCGTTGGCGGTGAAGTCGCGGCGCACCGCGTCGTCCTCGATGCTGCCGTAGACGTTGTCGCGCAGCAGCCGGCCGCCGTCGTCGGTCTCGCGGTCGCCGCTGCCGTCGTCGATGTTGGCGCGGAACGTCGCCACTTCGATGATCTCGCGGCCGTAGACCACGTGGGCCAGGCGGAAGCGCCGGCCGATCAGGCGGCAGTTGCGGAACAGCCCCTTGACCTGCTCGGGCGTGGCGTCGGTGGCCACGTCGAAGTCCTTGGGATGGCCGCCGACCAGGATGTCGCGGACCGCGCCGCCGACCAGGTAGGCGCCGAAGCCGCTGTCGCGCAATCGGTACAGCACCCGCAACGCATTGGGGCTGATGTCCTTGCGCGAGACGTTGTGCTGGTCGCGCGGGATCACCCGCAGCGAGGTTTGGATATGGGATGAGATGTTGTCGGCTTGCATCGAACGCGGACGCGCCGCCTTTTGAAAGAATTCGTGGGTCAGGCCGTTGCCGGAGGCTGCGGCGGCGCATATACTAGCAGGCCGCACGGGATTGAGAGACTGTGCGGTCCACCAGGAAGCCTCCGGACGCCGGAGACCCCGGTCGGAAGTTCCAACGCTCCCTTCGTCTAGAGGCCTAGGACGTGGCCCTCTCAAGGCTAAAACACGGGTTCGAATCCCGTAGGGAGCGCCATCCAGGCGACCATGTCGCAGAAAAAGCCCGCCTCGCGCGGGCTTTTTCGTTGCTGGGCCTGGCCGGCCGGGGCCGGCCGCCCGGAAACGGCCGCCCGAACCGCGCCGCCCGCCACGGCCCGCTCGCGCGAGCGCCGCGGCGTTGCGATCCGCGCCGCCGCCCCCAGCACGCGCTGCGTCGCGGATGCGGGCCGACGCGCTGCGCACAACCGCGCCATCGAGCAGTTCCGTCCCTGGCGTTACCCGCTTCCCAGCTTGCGTAAGAGAACACGCGCAGCCTTGGGCCGGCGCGGCGCGAGTGGCTACACTATCGACCGCCCGGCCTGCACCGCACCGGATCACCTACAGGACCCAGCCATGCCCTTCGTCGTCACCGAGAACTGCATCAAGTGCAAGTACACCGACTGCGTGGAGGTGTGCCCGGTGGACTGTTTCCATGAAGGCCCGAATTTCCTGGTGATCGATCCGGACGAATGCATCGACTGCACCCTGTGCGAGCCGGAGTGCCCGATCAACGCGATCTACCCCGAGGACGACGTGCCCGCCGGCCAGGAGGCCTTCGTCGCGCTCAACGCCGAGCTGGCCCAGGCCTGGCCGGTGATCACCACGCGCAAGGACAGCCTGCCCGACGCCAAGGAGTGGGAAGGCAAGACCGGCAAGATCGACCTGCTGGAACGCTGAAGGCCTGGGACCGAGAAGTGAGCGCAGAGGAGCGAGGAGTGAGCGAGAGCCTGCTTTCGCTCACTCCTCGCTCCTCTGCGCTCGCTCCTCGCCCTCCTCCGGCGCGGATGCGTTCATCCGCGCGTGCCTAGACTGGCCGCGGTCCCTTATCGCCGCGCCGCCATGTCCAAGCTCCTGCCGTTCGGCCTGTTGCTCGCGTTGTGCCTGACCCCGGCGGCGACCGGCGCGCAGCACCGCGGCTTCGATCTGTCGCAACTGGATCTCTCGCAACTCGACCTGTCGCGGCTGGATCCGGCCGCGATCATGGCCAGCGCCAACGACACCCTGATGCGCGCGCCCGACGCCCGCATCGACGGGCTGTTCCAGGCCCTGCGCAGCGCATCGCGCGACCGCGACGACGCCGCCACGCTGTGCGCGCTGTTCGATCCGCGCGCCGACCGCAGCGCGCAGGCGTTGATGGCGGCGGCGCAGCGGCTCAGTCCGGACAGCCACCAACGCTTCGGCAACGCCCTGATCGAGATCGCCGCCAGCGGCCTGCAGAGCCCGCGCCAGGCCTACGACGCGGGCGCCGCCAAGCAATCGCTGAAGTCGGCCGCGGCGCAGGCGATGATGCTGCACGACGGCTTCGGCGCCGGGCTCAACGCCGACGGCGCCGACGAGACCTCGCGCCAAGCGCGCTGCCAGTCCTTCGCCTGGCTGCTCGAAGCGCTCGGCGAGCAGCCGCTGGCGCAGCGCGCGGGGGCGATGCGGATGCTGTTGAACGAAGGCATGAACCGGCTGGCGGTGCGCTGAGGCCAAGGGTCCGGCGATCCGACCCAAAAGCATCGGGCCTGAAGGCCCTCCCACAAAAGCCCGGCGCCCGGGCCTGCTCTTGTGGGAGGGGCCTGCTCTTGTGGGAGGGCCTTCAGGCCCGACGCTCTCGGCTCAGGTCGCCACCCACCCCAACAACGAAAACGGGCGCCCCAGGGCGCCCGTTTCCGCATCCGGCCGAAGCCGGAAACAACCGATCAACGCCCGCCCAGCGCCGCCTTCAGGTCGGCGATCAGCTTGGTCGGGCCGGCGCCGGACGCCGGCAGGCCGCGCGGGTCGACCGCCGACACGTAGGCGCCCGCCTCGACCGCGCTGACCCGGACCAGGAAGTTGGCGCCCTGGTAGCTGACGTCGTAGGCGCCCAGCAGTTGGGCGCGGCTGGCGATGGTCAGGCCCTCGGTCTTGCCGAGGATCTCGCCGACCTTGTTGAAGGCGTCGTCGCGGTTGCCGCTGAGGGTGAAGCCCAGCGCCGAGGACGCCGGCGCGCCCGGCTGGGCCTGGATCGGACGGTTGGCCGAGGCCGTCGCCGAGCCGCCCGGGATCGCCATGGCGCCGTCGGTGCGCGGCTGGTCGAGGTCCGGCGGCACTTCCAGCGGACGGTTTTCCGGCGCTTCGGCGTAGAGCTTGTTGCCCTTGCGGAACCAGCTGCAGCCCGAAGTGGCGACCACGGCCAGCAACAGACCGGCGACGACCGCGCGGGACAGGGAAACGTTGGAACGCATGGGTATCTCCTGCAAGGGTTCAGGCCGCGAGGTTGGCGCGGCTCAGGTGTTCGAGTTCGGCGGCCAGGGCGCTGGCCTGGCGGGCGGCATCGGCGTGCGCCGGCGACAGCGTCTGCAACGGCAGGCGCAGGCCGTGGCCGATGCCTTGCGCGGCCAGCAGCGCCTTGACCGGGATCGGGTTCGGCTCGACGCCGAGGAAATCGTAGGCCGGACGCAGGCGCGCGTCCCAGGCTTCGGCGTCGCCGCGCTTGCCGGCGCGGGCCAGGTCGGCGAGACGACGGAACGCGGCCGGCATGGCGTTGGAGCCGACCGAGACGATGCCGTCGGCGCCGGCCAGCATCGCCCGGCACGCGGTCGGATCGTCGCCGCTGAGCACGGCGAAGGCGTCGGACTTCAGCGCCAGCAATTCGTGCATGCGCTGCGGGTCGGACACCGCTTCCTTGATGCCGACGATGCGCGGATGCGCGGCCAGTTCGGCCACGGTCGCCGGCAGCAGGTCGCAGCCGGTGCGGCCGGGCACGTTGTAAAGCACCACCGGCAGCGCGCCGTCGTCGGCGATCGCGCGGTAATGGGCCAGCAGCCCGGCCTGGGTCGGGCGCACGTACGGCGGCGCGACCACCAGCGCCGCGTCGGCGCCTAGCGCGGCCACGCGCCGGTTCAGTTCGATGGTCTTGGCGGTGTTGGACAGGCCGGTGCCGGCCAGCACCGGGATGCGCCCGGCGACGAATTCCACCGCGCTGCGCAGCAGGGTGTCGTACTCCGCGTCGAACAGCGCCGCCGCCTCGCCGGTGGAGCCGGCCACGACCACCGCCTGGGTGCCGCCCTCCAGCTGTTTCGCCAGCAGCGTGCGCCAGGCGTCCAGGTCGAGTTCGGCGGACGCGGTGAACGGCGTCGCCAGCGCGGTGATGCTGCCGGTAAGTCGCAAGTTGGAACCTGTTTGAGCGTTGGGGAGCGGCCGCGGGGCGGTCGCCGGGGACGGGCGGGACGGTCCGGGCGCCACCGCCGCGGGCCGCGGCGGCGGTCGGCCGAGCGGGCGCGGCCGCAAGCGACCGGAACCGGGCCTGCGGACACGAAACCATGCCCACGGACGGCCATACACCGGGCGATGTTACTTGCGGCGCGAAAGCGCGGGCAAGTATGCTGACCTGCAGTCGCGGCCCGCGCCCGGGCCGCCGTTCATTCTCCGAGCCGACATCCGCTCCCCTTGCAGGCGCCGCCTTGACCGATTCCGCTTCCCGGCCGTCGCCGAACGATAACCACCTCCTGATCAACGCCTATACGACGCATCCGGAGTCGCCGCTGCTGTCGGTGACCCGCCGCATCGCCGACTCGGGCTGCAATCTCGTCGACGCGCGCCTGGCCACGGTCGGCCGCGACGTGTCGGTGACCGCGCTGGCCCAGGGCTCGTGGGATTCGGTCGCCAAGCTCGAAGCCATGATGGCCCGGCTGGAGCGCGAGGAAGGCCTCAAGCTGGTGTGGTACCGCACCGGCGCCAAGCAGGTGCAGTCCAACCTGCTGCCCTACATCGTCGAAGTCGTCGCCGCGGACAAGCCCGGCATCCTGTTCCAGCTGGCCGACTTCTTCGACCGCCAGGGCATCACCATCGAAAGCCTGCACTGCTCGCGGTACCGCGCGATGCAGACCGGGGCGGACATGTTCTCGGCCCAGATCACGATCGGCGTGCCTTCGAGCATGCACATCGCCGCGCTGCGCGACGATTTCCTCGAGTTCTGCGACCACTTGAACCTGGACGCCATCATGGATCCGATGAAGTTCTGACGGGTAGTCTCCAATCATGCTCGACACCGGCGATCGCGCCTACGGCGGCAAAGCCCCCCACTACGACCTGGCCCTGTCCAGCGGCGAAACGGTCAAGCTCAAGGACTACGCCGGCGGCTGGCTGGTGCTGTACTTCTACCCGAAGGACAGCACGCCCGGCTGCACCACCGAGGGGCTCGACTTCAACGCCCACCTGGCCAAGTTCAAGAAACTCGGCGCCACCGTGCTGGGCGTGTCGCGCGACTCGGTCAAGTCGCACCAGAACTTCTGCGCCAAGCAGGGCTTCAAGTTCGACCTGATCAGCGACAAGGACGAAACCTTGTGCAACGCTTTCGGCGTGATCAAGGAAAAATCGCTGTACGGCCGCAAGTACATGGGCGTGGAGCGCAGCACCTTCCTGATCGACCCGAAAGGCGTCATCGTGCAGTCATGGCGTCCGGTGAAAGTCGCCGGGCATGCCGAAGCCGTACTCGCCGCGCTCAAGGACCACGCCGCCCAGTGAGGCCGCCCCTTTCCCCGACGCGCCGCCGTCCCGCCCCGCGGGCCATGGCGGCGCTGCCGTGCCCGCGTGCCCGCGCGCCCGCGCGCCGGCCCGCAGTCTTCCGAGTTCCTGTCCCCCGGCGTGCCGCCACGCCACTCTCCCGCGGAGTTGTCGATGACACGAAGCAAGCGCATCTACGTGCTGGATACCAACGTGCTGATGCACGATCCCACCGCGCTGTTCAAATTCGAGGAGCACGACGTCTACCTGCCGATGCAGGTCATCGAAGAGCTCGACAACGGCAAGAAAGGCACCTCCGAAGCCAGCCGCAACGCGCGCCAGGTCAGCCGTTTCCTCAACGAGCTGATCGAGGCCGAGGGCACCGACAAGATTTCCAGCGGCATCTCGCTGGTGCGCCCGCAGGGCCTGCAGCTGCGCGGCGCGCAGAGCATCGGCAAGCTGCGTTTCCAGACCGATTCTTTCGATGCCGGCAAGCGCTTCGGCACGGTGATCCCGGACAACCACATCCTCGGCGCGGTGCTCGCGCTCAAGGAGAGCGACCCCGGCGCGCCGGTGGTGCTGGTGTCCAAGGACATCAACCTGCGGATCAAGGCGTCGATCGCCGGGATCGTGTCGGAAGACTACGAGAACGACCGCGCGCTCGACGATTTCAGCCTGCTCTACACCGGCGCCACCGCGCTGCCGGAGGATTTCTGGCAGCGCCACGGCAAGGACCTCAAGTCCTGGACCGAGAAAGGCCGCACCTTCTACGAGATCGGCCGCACCGACAACGACGACTGGTATCCCAACCAGTTCCTGTACCTGCCCGGCGACGACGAGTCCGAGCTCAAGGTGACCAAGGTCGGCGAAGAGCGCGTGACCCTGCAGATCGTCGACGACTTCCGCCATCACCAGCATTCGGTGTGGGGCATCGCCGCGCGCAACCGCGAGCAGAACTTCGCGCTCAACGCGCTGATGGACCCGGAGATCGACTTCGTCACCCTGCTCGGCACCGCCGGCACCGGCAAGACCCTGCTGGCGCTGGCCGCGGGCCTGGCGCAGACGATGGACCAGCAGCGCTACCGCGAGATCATCATGACCCGCGCCACGGTCAGCGTCGGCGAGGACATCGGCTTCCTGCCCGGCACCGAGGAAGAAAAGATGACCCCGTGGATGGGCGCGCTGACCGACAACCTGGAAGTGCTGACCCACAACCAGGACGGCGGCGCCTGGGGCCGCGCGGCGACCAACGACCTGCTCGCCTCAAGGATCAAGATCCGCTCGATGAACTTCATGCGCGGGCGCACCTTCCTCAGCCGCTGGCTGATCCTCGACGAGGCGCAGAACCTGACCCCGAAGCAGATGAAGACGCTGATCACCCGCGCCGGCCCGGGCACCAAGATCGTCTGCCTCGGCAACGTCGAGCAGATCGATACGCCGTATCTGACCGAGACCACCTCGGGCCTGACCTACGCGGTCGACCGCTTCAAGGGCTGGGCGCACAGCGCGCACGTGACCCTGCGCCGCGGCGAGCGCTCGCGCCTGGCCGATTACGCCTCGGAAGTGCTGTAGCCGATGGGGTCGACAAGGACGTTGTCGCGCGGGCTGCGCATCGCCCTGGCGGTATTCGCGCTCGCCCTGCTGGCGCGGATCGGCTTCGAGTTGTGGGCCGACGAGGTGCAGGGCGAGCCGCTGGACGACGCGCCGATCGCCGTCGCCAGCGGCGGCGCGCTGGATGCGCGCATCCGCCTGCGCGTGCGCGACTCCTACCGCATGCAGCTGGTGTTCCTGATCCCGCCCGACGGCCGCGAGCGACTGCGCGACCTGCTCGCCGAACCGGTGCCTCGCGGCGGCCCGCCGGTCTCCGAAGGCGTGGTGGTGCCGCTGCGCTGGTCGCTCAGCGAGGCCGACAGCGGCCGTGTCGTCGCTCAGGGCGAACCGCGGACCGAGGGCCTGGATGCCTGGAACAGCGACATGTTCTGGCGCGAAGCCGCCAGCTTCGCCGCCAAGCCGGGCTGGTACCGGCTGCGGGTCCAGGCGACCCGGCCGGTGCCGGAACTGGCCGGCGTGACGACCCTGATCAACGTCGGCCTGCGGCCCAAGGCCAGCAGCAGTTGGCAGACCGAGTGGGCCTGGTTCGGCCGCCTGCTGTGTCTGCTGCTGGACCCGCTGTTGCTGCTCGCGGGGTTGCTGTTGGCGTGGTTCGTCGGCCGCCGCCTGTGGTTCGCTCGACGCGCGATCGCCGCGCCGGCCTGACCCGGATTCGACACGGGGCCGCCGCGCCGCGATGACGCCCGGATCGGCGCTGCCGCGCCGGGCGCTTTTCGCTACGCTTGCGCCATGAGCGCTACTCCCCGCACCGCCGCCATCGTTTCCGCCCTGACCATCGCCGGCTCCGACTCCGGCGGCGGCGCCGGCATCCAGGCCGACCTCAAGACCTTCGCCGCGCACCGCGTGCACGGCCTCAGCGCGCTGGCGGCGCTGACCGCGCAGCACACCCGCGGGGTGACCGCGGTGCACGTGCCCGACGTCGGTTTCCTGCGCGCACAGATCGACGCCTGCTTCGACGACTTCGAGGTGCGCGCGGTCAAGCTCGGCATGCTCGCCACCGCCGACGTCATCCACGCCGTGGCCGACACGCTGGAACAGCACAAGCCGCGCTGGCTGGTGCTCGATCCGGTGATGGTCGCCACCTCCGGCGCGCGCCTGCTCGAACCCTCGGCGCTGGACGCGCTGCGCACGCGGCTGCTGCCGCTGGCCAGCGTGGTCACGCCGAACCTGCCCGAAGCCGAACTGCTGATCGGCGCGCCGATCGCCGACCGCGACGCCATGCGCGCCGCGCTCGACGGCCTGTTCGCGCTCGGCGCGCGCGCGGTCCTGCTCAAGGGCGGCCACCTGCCCGGCGACGGCGACGTGGTCGACCTGTTCGCCGTGCCCGGCGCCCCACCGCGCGAGATCGCCCATCCGCGCCTGCAAGTCGACGCGCACGGCACCGGCTGCACGCTGGCCTCGGCGGTCGCCGCGAATCTGTGCCTGGGCCGTTCGCTCGAAGACGCCAGCATCGCCGCGGCCGACTACGTCCACCTCGCGCTGCGCCAGGGCTACAAACCCGGCCGCGGCGAAGTGCTGGTGCTCGATCATTTCGGCGCCGCGCCGCGTGGCTGAGCCGGCGCGGATCGAGCCGCGCGCGCTGACCGGCGCCGACGGCCATCGCTGGTCGCTGCTGTGCGCGCTGCCGGCGCGGCCCAGCGCCAGCCTGCTGTGGCTGCCGGCGCTGGGCGTGGCCGCGCGCCACTACCAGCCCTTCGCGCACGCGCTGGCCGCGCGCGGCGTGGCGGTGTTCGTGCACGAGTGGCGCGGCAACGGCGGCAGCAGCCTGCGCGCCAGCCGCGCCTGCGATTGGGGCTACCGCGAACTGTTGCTCGACGACCTGCCGCTCAGCGACGCCGAAGCCGCCGCCGCGCTGCCGGGCGTGCCCCGCATCGTCGGCGGCCACAGCCTCGGCGGGCAGATGGCGTGCATGCGCCTGGGCCTGGCCGCGCTGGCCGGCGACCCTCTGATGCCCACATCGCTGTGGCTGGCCGCCAGCGGCGCGCCGTATTGGCCGACCTGGCCGCTGCCGAGCCGCCTGGCGATGCCGCTGATCTACCGCTTCCTGCCGTGGCTGGCGCAGGTCAACGGCACCCTGCCCGGCCGCCGCATCGGCTTCGGCGGCACCGAGGCGCGCAGCCTGATCCGCGACTGGGGCCGCACCGCGCTGAGCGGCACGTACGCGGCGCGCGGGATCGAAGCCGACATCGAAGCCGGCATGGCGCAGGTGCGCGTGGACGCGCGCGCGGTGCGCATGGTCGAGGATTGGCTGGTGCCGCGGGCGTCGCAGGATTTCCTGCTCGGCAAGTTGCCGCTGGCGCGGGTCGAAGCCGTCGAACTGGGTGCGCGCGAGCTCGGCGTTCGCGCCGATCATTTCGCCTGGATGAAGCAACCGGATGCGGTAGTCGCCGCATTGCTGCGCTAGCCCCCTGTAGGAGCGGCGCGCGCCGCGACCGCGAAACCGCACATACGACGCAACCGGCCGCCCCGCGGTCGCGGCTCGCGCCGCTCTTACGGGGGCGCCCGCATTTACGCCGCCAGCGCGATCTTTTACGCCGAATTTACGCGGCGACGCCGATCGCGAAATAGCGGCTTTACGCCCGCCCTTCCGAGAATGAACACGTGGCCGAACCGGCCTCGTTCGCTTCTTTCCGGATACTTCCATGTCGTCGTCGCATCACCTGTTCCGCCGCCGCGAAGCCGCCGCGCCGTTGCTGCTGGCCGCCTGCGCCGGCCTCGGCCTGCTCGCGCTGGGCGCGGATGCGCGGGCCGAGCAGGCGCCCGCCTTCACCCTCAGCGGCTCGGCCGCGCTCACCAGCGACTACGTCTGGCGCGGCAGCTCGCAGACCCAGGGCGACCCGACCGCGCAGGTCGGGGTCAAGGCCGCCCATCGCAGCGGCTTCTACGCCTCGGCCTGGGGCTCGGGCGTCGAGTTCGCGCCGGACACCCACGCCAGCAGCGAACTCGACTTCACCGTCGGCTGGGCCGGCAAGATCGCGCCGGACTGGGCGCTGGACCTCAACGTCCTGCATTACCGCTATCCGTCCACCACGGTCGATCTGAACTGGACCGAGCTCAACGGCACGGTCACTTACCGCGACAACTACTGGCTGTCGCTGGCGTATTCCAACGAAGCGCTCGGCAGCCAGGACCGCGGAATCTACTCGCAAGTCGGCGCGCGCTTCCCGGTCAGCGACGCGCTGCGCTTCGAAGCCGCGGTCGGCCATTACTTTCTCGACGACGTCTACGGCCGCAGCTACAGCCACGGCCAGCTCAGCGCGATCTGGGCGTTCCAGTCGCCGTTCGAGCTGCGCCTGACCGCGCACGGCACCGACCGCGACGCCGAGCGGATCTTCGGCGATTCCCTGGCCGGCTCGCGCATCGAAGCGGCCCTCCAGGCGTCCTTCTGACAGGAGATACGACCATGCCCGGCTGGCTCTCGATGCTGTGCGCGATCTCGGTCCTGGTGGCCGCCGCGTACCTGCTCTACGTCGTGCTGCGCCCCGAGGATTTCTGAGGCGCGCCCGCGGCACGGGACGCGCCGCGGTTCCACTTTCCTGCGCGCGGCGGCGACTGAGCCGTCGCGCGCGAGGCCGTCGCCGCGCCGGATGCGCGGATGCGGCCCCACCACCGTCCGGTGTTCGTCATGATCGAAATCTTCCTCGTCTTCGCGCTCGCCATCGGCCTGGGCTGGCCGCTGGGCCACTACCTGGCCCGGGTCATGCGCGGCGACCGCTCGCGCCTGGACCCGCTGTTTCTGCCGCTGGAACGCGCGATCTATCGCGCGCTCGGCACCGATCCGTCGCGCGGCATGAGCTGGCGCGGTTATGCGCTGGCGTTCGCGCTCAGCAACGCCGTACTCGCGGTCTTGGTCTGGGTGTTGTTCATGACCCAAGCCTGGTTGCCGCTGAACCCCGACGCCGCGCCCAACATGCGCTGGGACACCGCGCTGCACACCATGGTGTCGTTCCTCACCAACACCAACCAGCAGCACTACTCCGGGCAAGCGCAGCTGAGCTATCTCTCGCAGATGGTCGGCATCGTCGGCCTGCAGGTGGCGACGCCGATGATGGGCCTGGGCATCGTCGTGGCGACCCTGCGCGGCCTGTTCGGCGGCCGCCAGGCGATGGCCAACCCCGGCGCCGCGGCGCGCGAAGGCGAAACCCGCGACCTCGGCAACTACTGGGTCGACGTCACCCGCGCCACGCTGCGCTTCATGCTGCCGCTGTGCCTGCTGTGGGCGGCGTTGCTGACCTGGCAGGGCGTGCCGTCGACGCTGCAAAGCGGCGCGACCGTTGCGCCGCTCGACCAAAGCGCCGAGCTGAAACAGCAGAAGATTCCGGTCGGGCCTGTCGCCGCCATGGTCGCCGCCAAACAGCTCGGCACCAACGGCGGCGGCTGGTACGGCCCCAACAGCACGGTGGCGCTGGAGAACCCGACCCCGTTGTCGAACCTGCTGGAAACCCTGGCGCTGATCCTGATCCCGGTCGCGGTGACCTTCATGGTCGGCCCGTTCACCGGCCGGCGCAAACTCACCGCGCTGGTGTTCGGCAGCATGCTGCTGATGTCCACCGTCTCCACCGGCGTGTCGGTGTGGTCGGAAGCGCATTCGGCCACGACCGCCGACGCCGCGCTGATGGAAGGCAAGGAAACCCGCTTCGGCGCCAGCGACTCGGCGCTGTGGTCGGCGCTGACCACGCAGAGCAGCAACGGCTCGGTCAACGCCATGCACGACTCGCTGGCGCCGCTGACCGGCGGCATGGCGATGGTCAACATGCTGATCAACGCGATCTGGGGCGGCATCGGCTGCGGCCTGCAGCAGTTCCTGGTGTATCTGCTGCTGTCGGTGTTCCTCGCCGGGCTGATGACCGGACGCACGCCGGAACTGTTCGGCCGCAAGATCGAAGCGCCCGAGGTGCGCCTGCTGGCCCTGCTGATCCTGCTGCAACCGCTGGTGGTGCTGGGCTTCAGCGCGATCACCCTGGCCCTGCCCTCGATCACCGGCAACTCGAATCCGGGCTTCCACGGCATCGGCCAGGTGTTCTACGAGTACGCCTCGGCGTTCGCCAACAACGGTTCGGGCTTCGAAGGACTCGGCGACGCGACCTACTGGTGGAACCTGAGCTGCGCCGCGGTGCTGGCGCTGGGCCGCTATCCCGCGCTGATCGTGCCGCTGGCCGTCGCCGGCCTGCTCGCGCGCAAGCGGGTGGCGCCGGAAAGCGGCGGCACCCTGCACGCGGAAACCCCGACCTTCGCGCTCACGCTGATCGCGGTGATCGCGATCCTGACCGTCCTGCAATTCATGCCCGCGTTGGTGCTCGGCCCGATCGCCGACCACCTGACGCTCGCGACCAAGGCGCTGTGAGGTAAAGCCTTATGAACAACAACCAAGCACATCCGGGCGCCCAGCGCCGCAGCGGCGCCGTCGCCGGACTCGACGCCGCCGGCCTGCGCGCGGCGATCCGCGAATCCTTCGTCAAGCTCGCTCCGCACCACGCGATCCGCAGCCCGATCATGGCCGTGGTCCTGCTCGGCACCGCGCTGTCGGCGCTGATCACGATCTTCGTCCCCGGCAACGTGGCCTTCGGCGCCGCGGTCACCGCGATCTTGTTCGTGACCGTGCTGTTCGCCAACTTCGCCGAAGCCGTGGCGGAAGCGCGCGGCCGCGGCCAGGCGGCGTCGCTGCGCGCGGCGCGCCGCGATCTGGTGGCGCGCAAGCTCGACACGCTCGGCCGCAACGAAACCCGCGTCGCCGCGTCCACGCTCCAGCCCGGCGACCGGGTCGTCGTCTCCGCCGGCGAACTGGTGCCGGCCGACGGCGAAATCGTCAAGGGCCTGGCCACGATCAACGAATCGGCGGTCACCGGCGAATCCGCGCCGGTGCTGCGCGAGGCCGGCACCGACCGTTCCGGCGTGATCGGCGGCACCAAGGTGCTGTCCGACGAGATCGTGGTCGAAGTCAGCGCCGAGCCCGGCCAGAGCTTCCTCGACCGCATGATCGCGCTGGTGGAAGGCGCCAACCGGCAGAAGACCCCGAACGAGATCGCGCTGACCATGCTGCTGGCGGCGATGACGCTGACGTTCTTGATCGTGGTCGCGACCCTGCCGTTCTTCGCCGGTTTCGTCGGCGCCAAGCTCGACCCGCTGCTGCTGATCGCGCTGCTGGTCTGCCTGATCCCGACCACCATCGGCGGCCTGCTGCCGGCGATCGGCATCGCCGGCATGAACCGCGCGCTGTCGGCCAACGTGCTGGCGAAATCCGGCAAGGCGGTGGAAGTGGCCGGCGACGTCGACGTGTTGTTGCTCGACAAGACCGGCACCATCACCCACGGCGACCGCCAGGCCACCGCGTTCCATCCGCTCGCCGGCATCGACCGTTCGCAGCTGCGCGACGCCGCCCTGCTCGCCTCGCTCGCCGACCCGACCCCGGAAGGCAAGTCGATCGTGCGCCTGGCGCGCGAGCAGCACAGCGCCGTGGCCGAACCCGAGCGCGCCGACTACCTGCAGTTCACCGCGCAGACGCGCATGTCCGGCGTCGATCTGCCCGACGACCACGAAGGCGGCGCGCGTTCGATCCGCAAGGGCGCGGGCGACGCCATCGGCAACCACGTGCGCTCGCTCGGCGGCGACGTGCCCGCGGAATTGGCCGCGCGCATCGAGCAGGTCGCGCGCGGCGGCGCCACGCCGCTGGTGGTGGCCGAAGGCCGTTACGTGCTGGGCGTGGTCGAGCTGTCGGACGTGGTCAAGCACGGGGTCAAGGAACGCTTCGCGCGGCTGCGGGCGATGGGCGTGCGCACGGTCATGATCACCGGCGACAACCCGCTGACCGCCGCCGCCATCGCCGCCGAAGCCGGCGTGGACGACTACATCGCCGAAGCCCGGCCCGAGGACAAGCTCGCGCGCATCCGCGCCGAGCAGGCCGGCGGCCGGCTGGTGGCGATGGTCGGCGACGGCACCAACGACGCCCCGGCGCTGGCCCAGGCCGACGTCGGCCTGGCGATGAACTCCGGCACGCAAGCCGCCAAGGAAGCCGGCAACATGGTCGACCTGGATTCGGATCCGGCCAAGCTGCTGGCGGTGGTCGAAGTCGGCAAGCAACAGTTGATCACTCGCGGCGCGCTGACCACGTTCTCGCTGGCCAACGACGTGTCGAAGTACTTCGCGATCCTGCCGGCGCTGTTCGCCGCCGCGATCCCGCAGATGGCCGCGCTCAACGTCATGCACCTGTCGAGCCCGACCAACGCGGTGCTGGCGGCGCTGATCTTCAACGCGATCATCATCCCCGCGCTGATCCCGCTGGCCCTGGCCGGCGTGCGCTTCAAGCCGGCCACCGCGGTCGCGCTGCTGCGCCGGAACATGCTGGTCTACGGCCTCGGCGGCGTGCTGCTGCCGTTCGCCGCGATCAAGCTGATCGACCTGGCGCTGTCGGCGATCTTCTGACTCCGAAAGCCCCTCTTCCGCCTGCGGGAGAGGGGTTGCGGCGAGGGCCCGGCCCTCGCGAACAAAGGAACCTCCCAATGAACACCCAACCCACTTGCGCCGCCAGCATCGACGACCGCCAATCCCTGCGCGCGCCTTCGCTCTACGCCGCCGTCTGCCTGCTCGGCTTCGGCCTGGCCTACTCGCTGGCCGGCACCGCGATCGGCCGGGTCGCGTTTCCGGCGCAGGCGACCGGTTCTATCCTCGAACGCGACGGCCGCGCCGTCGGCTCGGAACTGGTCGCCCAGCCGTTCGCCGACGCCCGCTATTTCCAGCCGCGCCCGTCGGCGGCCAAGTACGATCCGATGGCCGCGTCCGGAAGCAACCAGGCGCGCAGCAATCCCGACCTGCGCAAGCGCCTGGCCGAGGAAACCGCGGCCATCGCCCAGCGCGAAGGCATCGCCGAAAGCGAGGTGCCGGCCGAACTGGCGACCCAGTCCGGCGGCGGCCTCGACCCGCACATCTCGCCGCGCTCGGCGCAGGTGCAGGCCGCGCGCGTGGCCCAGGCGCGCGGGCTCGACGCCGCCCGGGTCGAGGCGCTGATCGCGAGCAACACCGAAGCGCCGCAGTTCGGCGCGCTCGGCGAGCCGCGCGTCAACGTGCTCAAGCTCAATCTCGCCCTGGATGCGGCGCGCTGAGCGTGCGCGCGCAGCGCAGCGCCGATCCGCGCGCAGCGGCGATGCGGACGCGTGCCCCACGCCGCGCGCGAAAACAACTGTCAGAATCGCGAATGTTGCGATCCGTAGAACTGCGAACGCGATTCGCTCCCTGCGACCGCGACCTCCTAGGCTCGAATCGCCAGAACGATCTGGCGCCAAGGAGAGAAGCACATGAAGCGCTTGTTCGAAGGAAAGAAGAAGATGCTGCTGGCGTTGGCCGGCGTCGCCACCTTCGCCGCCGGTTTCGCCTATGCCGCCGCGCATCCGTGCGTGGAATGCGGGATCGAACGCGACCGCTGCCTGGCCTCCGGCACCAATCCCACCCTGTGCCAGGCGATGTACAAGACCTGCTGGCAGGAAAACGGCTGCAACCCGACCAATCCGGGCAACCCGCGGTAACGCCCGCGCCCGCGCGGCCGGATCCGGGCCTCGTCCCGATCCGCGCCGCGCCGGCTTGCGCGCCGCAGCGGCGAGCACCATGCTGCGCGCGAGCCCCGCGCCGATGCGATCTGCGCATCGGCGCGACCGCGGCGGCCGCCGGCCCTTACCCGCCCGGCCCCCACCCGCCCGGCGCCGCCGAGCAGGACCCCGACCGATGAGCGACCCGCGCAGCGCCCAAGCCGATGCCCTGATGGGCGAACTGCAACGCCAGGGCGCCGGCCGCCTCACCATCTTCCTCGGCGCCGCGCCCGGCGTCGGCAAGACCTACACCATGCTCGGCCGCGCGCGCGAACTGCAGCGCCGCGGGATCGACGTGGTGGTCGGCATCGTCGAGACCCACGGCCGCGCCGAGACCTCGGCCCTGGTCGACGGCCTCGACCTGCTGCCGCGCAAGCGCAGCGACTACCAGGGCCGCACGCTCGACGAGATGGACCTCGACGCCCTGCTGGCGCGCAAGCCCCAGGTCGCCCTGGTCGACGAACTCGCCCACCGCAACGCCCCCGGCAGCCGCCACGAGCGGCGCTGGCAGGACGTGCTGGAACTGCTCGACGCCGGCATCGACGTCTACACGACGGTCAACATCCAGCACCTGGAAAGCCTCAACGACGTCGTCCACCGCATCACCGGCGTGCGCGTCAGCGAGACCGTGCCCGACGCGCTGTTCGACCGCCTGCGCGACATCGTCCTGGTCGACCTGCCGCCGCGCGAGCTGATCGAGCGCCTGCAGCAGGGCAAGGTCTACGTGCCCGAACAGGCCGCGCACGCGCTGCAGGCGTTCTTCTCGCCGTCCAACCTGACCGCGCTGCGCGAACTGGCGATGCAGACCGCCGCCGACCGCGTCGACAGCGACCTGCGCGAGGCGCAGACCGCGCGCGGCCTGCCCGGGGTGCCGTTGCGGCGCGCGGTGATGGTCGCGATCGACGGGCTCGGCCAGTCCGAATACCTGGTGCGCGTGGCCCGGCGCCTGGCCGAACGCCGCGACGCGCCGTGGCTGGTGGTCACCGTGCAGACCGGCGGCGCGCCCGACGCGCAGCGCCAGGGCGAACTCGACCGCGCTTTCGCCCTGGCCCGCCGGCTCGGCGGCGAGGCGGTGGTGCTGCACGGCAACAGCATCGTCGACGCCCTGCTCGACCATGGCGAACGCGCCGGCGTGTCGACCATCGTGCTCGGCCGCACCCGCGAGCGGCCGCTCGCGCGCATGGTCAACCGCACCCTCACCCAGCAACTGATCCAGCGCGGCGCGCATTACGAACTGACCATCGTCAGCACCCCCGAGGCGCGCGCCCGCGCGCGCCGCAGCCTGCGCGAGAGCGGCGGCCGCCTGCGCGGCCTGCTCAGCCGCAGCGACGCGGCGCTGGCGGTGTTCGCGGTGGCGATGGCGGTGGTGCTGGCCGGGTTCGCCGAACGCTGGATCGGCCTGGACGACCTGTCGCTGGTGTTCATCGTCGCGGTGGTCGTGGTCGCCGCGCGCACCCGCATGACCGCGGCGGTGCTGGCCTCCGCGCTGTGCTTCCTGGCCTACAACTTCTTCTTCATCGAACCGCGCTACACCCTGTTGATCGGCGCGCGCCAGGGCGTGACCACGGTGACCTTGTTCCTGGTCGCGGCGCTGGTCGCCGGACGGCTGGCGTCGAAGCTGCGCATGCAGGTGGTGGCGTTGCGCGCGGCCAACGCCCACGCCACCGAGCTGCAGACGCTGGGCCGCGAGCTGGCCACCGCCGCCGACGCCGGCCAGGTGGTGCGCGCCGGCAAGCGCGCGCTCAAGCGCTCGCTCGGCGCGGAGGTGTTCGTCTACGTCGGCGGCGCGCCGCTGGCCGGGCCGAACCTGCCCGAACTCAGCGACAAGGACCGCGCCGCCGCCGACTGGGCGCTCAAGCACCGCCAGCCGGCCGGGCGCTACACCGACACGCTCGCCGGTTCGGATTGGTGGCTGCTGCCGCTGAGCGGCGACGCCGGCGACAAACCCGCGGCCGGGCTGGTCGGCCTGCGCCTGCCGCCGTCGCTGACCCGGCTCGGGCCGGAACAGCGCCGTCTGGCCGAGGCGATGACCGACGACATCGCCCAGGCGGTGCTGCGCACGCGCCTGGTCGCCGACCTGGAAGACTCGCGCGTCGGCGGCGAGACCGAGCGCCTGCGCTCGGCGCTGCTGTCCTCGGTCTCGCACGACCTGCGCTCGCCGCTGGCCTCGATCATCGGCGCGGCCAGCAGCCTGGACAACTACGCCGAGGCGATGCCGCGCGAGGACCGCCACGCCCTGCTCGAAACCATCCGCATCGAGGGCGAGCGGCTCGACCGCTACATCCAGAACCTGCTCGACATGACCCGGCTCGGCCACGGCGGCCTCGCCCTCAACCGCGACTGGATCGGCGTCGACGAGCTGATCGGCTCGGCGGTGACGCGGCTGCAGCGCTACGAGCCGGCGGCGCGCTTCGAGGTCCGCCTGCAACCGGGCCTGGGGCCGATCTGGGTGCATCCGGCGCTGATCGAGCAGGCGCTGTTCAACGTGCTCGAGAACGCGGTGAAGTTCTCCCCGCCCGACGCGGCGGTGACGATCGACGCGCGCCGCGTCGATGGCGAGCCCGGCGGCCCCGATCATCTGTTGCGCATCGACGTCAGCGACCGCGGCCCCGGCATTCCCGAGGACGAACGCGCGCGCATCTTCGACATGTTCTACAGCGTCGAGCGTGGCGACCGCGGCCGCCAGGGCACCGGCCTGGGCCTGGCGATCTGCCAGGGCATGATCGGCGCCCACGGCGGCAGCGTGGTCGCCCTGCCCGGCCAGCCCGACGACCAGGGTCGCCGCGGCACCACGATCCGCATTACCCTGCCGCCCATCGAACCCGAACCCAGGCCCGACGCCGCCCGCGCGCCATGACCCACGACCACGCCCCGCATGCCGCCTCGCCGCAGGCCGCGCCGCCCGCGCGCGTGCTGGTGGTCGACGACGAACCGCAGATCCGCAAGTTCCTCGACATCGCCCTGCGCGCGCAGGGCTACGCGGTCGAACTGGCCGACACCGGCAACGCCGGGCTGGAGAGCCTGGCCACGCGCGGCGCCGACCTGGTCGTGCTCGACCTCGGCCTGCCCGACCGCGACGGCTTCGACGTCCTGCGCGAACTGCGGCAATGGTCGGGCGTGCCGGTGATCCTGCTGACCGTGCGTTCCAGCGAGGCCGAGAAAGTCGCCGCGCTCGACGGCGGCGCCAACGACTACGTGACCAAGCCCTTCGGCGTGCAGGAACTGATGGCGCGCGTGCGCGCCCTGCTGCGCGCGCACGGCCCGCAGGGCGAGACCCTGCCGGTGTTCGACGACGGCCGCCTGCGCATCGACCTGGCCCGGCGCGAGGTCGCGCTCGACGGCGAACCCGTGACGCTCGCGCGCAAGGAGTACGCGCTGCTGGCCCTGCTGTTCCAGCACGCCGGCCGGGTGGTGACCCAACCGCAGTTGCTGCGCGAGCTGTGGGGCCCGACCCATCAGGAAGACACCCACTACCTGCGCATCCTGGTCGGCAAACTGCGCCACAAACTCGGCGACGACGCCGCCGCGCCGCGCTACATCGCCACCGAACCGGGCGTGGGCCTGCGCTTCATCGACAAGCGCTGAGATCGCATGCCGACCCGGATGCTGCGTATCCGTCTGCAGCAGCGACGCAAGTCGCGACCGCGCCGCCACGACAACCGCGCAGGCCGCGAAATCGCGCGGCCGGAGCGATGACGGCCCCACCACCGGACCGCCGCGCTACCGGACATTCGTCGCGACGTCGCGTTCGCGGTCGCGGCTTGCGCCGCTGCTACCGTCAGGCCATGCAAGGACGCGATCGTGCGCAAAGAAAAAGCCGGCAATCTCGCGATTGCCGGCTTTCCGATTTGGCGCGCCCGGAAGGATTCGAACCTCCGACCCCCAAGTTCGTAGCCTGGTGCTCTATCCAGCTGAGCTACGGGCGCCTGAGTGCAATTATGACGTGTTATTCGCGCGACGGGAAGCGTCATCGCGATGTCGCAGCGATATCGCGACACATCGGGAAAACACCGCGTCGGCGCAGGCATTGACTGACGACCAGGCTTGGTTGCGCATGCGCTTGCGGCGCTGCATTTCGGCGACGGCGATCTGATCGCAGAGCGTCGGGCCTGAAGGCCCTCCCACGTCGTCGCGCCGCTTCGGTCGCGAGCACGCAGCGAAGCTGCCGCAATGCATGGCGAGGCTCGAGCGCTTCGATGCCACGGGGCTTCGTCGCTTCGCAAATTCGTTGGTTCGTTACTCGATGCCTCAACGGCTCAACGGCTCAACGGCTCGCCACACGAAACCACGAACTCCGCCCGCGCGCGCCGACCTGCAAAACCGGATGCGATTCGCGGCGGTGCCGAGCAAAAACCCGGGCAAAAGAAAAAGCCGGCAATCTCGCGATTGCCGGCTTTCCAATATGGCGCGCCCGGAAGGATTCGAACCTCCGACCCCCAAGTTCGTAGCCTGGTGCTCTATCCAGCTGAGCTACGGGCGCTTAGTCGGAAAAGTATGACGGACAAACGACTTTCCGTCAACATTTCCGGTGAAACCCCTTCGTCGTACCGGCCGTGTCGCAGGGCCGGTGCGGCGAAAGAAAAGCCGCCGAAGGCGGCTTCGGTACAACTGGCGGAGAGTGAGGGATTCGAACCCTCGATAGAGTTTTTGACCCTATACTCCCTTAGCAGGGGAGCCCCTTCGGCCACTCGGGCAACTCTCCGCATCTATCAAGCGATGCGGGCGGCAATCATAACGGCTCGCCCGATTTACAGCAACATCCGCCGCAACATTCGCGGCGATGTTCTCAGGCGACCTGTTCCTCAGCCGCCCGTGTGTTTGCCCGAATCGTCCGACGCATCCTCGCCGCGCTGAATGCGCTGGTAAATCTCCTCGCGATGTACCGCGACATCTTTCGGTGCGGTAATACCGATACGCACCTGGTTGCCCTTGACGCCGAGCACGGTGACCGTCACCGAGTCGCCGATCATCAGGGTTTCGCCGACGCGACGCGTCAGGATCAGCATTGAAAACCTCCTCGAGCCGGCACCCGGGGCACCGGCGTTGGCATTCTTTCCATGTGGAAGAATGCTTCAATTTGTACACAAACGTGAACCATCTTAGCGACCGGTCAAACCCGGTCGCAAGCGATAGCAGTCACTGTTCGCCATTCAGACAAGCTTACTCTCAACCCATCGCGCGACGCCCGCAAGAGCCTGGGTCAGGGCCGGGCCGTCGTCGCCGCCGCCCTGAGCCATGTCCGGTCGGCCGCCGCCTTTACCGTTGATCTGACCGGCCACGTGCGAGAGAAGTTCTCCCGCCTTGACCTTGCCAGCCGCGCTTCCGTTCACTCCGGCGACCAAGGCCGCCTTACCGTCGCTGGCGCCCGCCAGCACGATCACCGCATCGCCAAGCTGTTGCTTGAGGCGGTCGACCGCCTCGCGCAGCGCCTTGGCGTCGAAACCTTCCAGCCGGGTGGCCACGACCTTGACCGGACCGATCTGCGCCGCCGAGGCGGCCAGGTCGGCCGCGGCGCCGGAGGCGGCCTTGGCCTTGATCGATTCGAGCTCGCGCTCGAGCTTCTTCTGCCGGTCCAGCAACGCGCGCAGTTTGTCGGCGACGTCGGCCGGGTTGCCGCCGAGCAGGCGCGCGGCCTGCTCCAGGCGCGCTTCCTCTTCGGCCACGTAGTCCAGCGCGCCCTGCCCGGTCACCGCCTCGATCCGGCGCACGCCGGCCTGGACGCCGCCTTCGGCGACGATCTTGAACAGGCCGATGTCGCCGGTGCGCGACACGTGGGTGCCGCCGCACAGCTCGGTCGAGGCCTCGCCCATGCGCAGCACGCGCACGCGGTCGCCGTACTTCTCGCCGAACAGCGCCATGGCGCCGAAGTCCAGGGCTTCCTGCATGCCCATCTGGCGGACTTCGGCCTCGTAGTTGCCGCGCACATCGCGGTTGACCTGGCGCTCGAGCTCGGCGAGTTCGGCGTCGGTCAGCGGGTTGAAGTGCGAGAAATCGAAACGCAGGCGATCCGGCGCGACCAGCGAGCCCTTCTGGGTGACGTGGTCGCCGAGCAGGCGGCGCAGGGCCGCGTGCAGCAGGTGGGTCGCCGAGTGGTTGAGCACGGTCGCGGCGCGGCGGCCGGCGTCGACGGCGCCGCTGACGCGGTCGCCGACCTTGAGGCTGCCGTCGGTCAGCACGCCGACGTGGCCGTGGAACTGGCCGGCGAACTTCAGGGTGTCGGCGACCTGGAACGATGCGCCGGACGCTTGCAGCGTGCCGGTATCGCCGACCTGGCCGCCGCTTTCGGCGTAGAACGGGGTGCGGTCGAGGATCACCGCGCCTTCGTCGCCGATGCGCAGCTCGTCGACCGCGACGCCGTCGCGCAGCAGCGCGACGACTTGCAGCTCGCCTTCGACCAGACGGTCGTAGCCGAGGAATTCGGTCGGCGCCAGGCGCGCGGCGACTTCGGCCGGCATCGCGGTCTTGTTGCCGAACTTGCCGGACTGGCGCGCGATCTCGCGCTGCTTTTCCATCTCGGCTTCGAACCCGGCCATGTCCACCGACAGCCCGCGCTCGCGCGCGATGTCGCCGGTGAGGTCGGCCGGGAAGCCGTAGGTGTCGTAGAGCTTGAACGCGTCGGCGCCGGCGATGACGCCGCTCGAGCGCGCCGCGATCTCGTCGAAGATGCGCATGCCCGAGTCGAGGGTCGCGGCGAAGCGCTCTTCCTCGGCGGCCAGCGCGGCGGCGACGAACCCGGCCTTGGCGGCCAGCTCGGGATAGGCGTCGCCCATCACCTCGACCAGCGCCGGCACCAGCTTATGGAAGAACGGGCCCTTCTGGCCGAGCATCCAGCCGTGACGCAGGGCGCGGCGGATGATCCGGCGCAGCACGTAACCGCGGCCGTCGTTGGACGGCAGCACGCCGTCGACGATCAGGAACGAACAGGCGCGGATGTGATCGGCGATCACCCGCAGCGACTTGTTCTCCAGATCGGCGGTGCCGGTGGCCTGCGCCGCGGCCGCGACCAGGTGGCGGAACAGGTCGATCTCGTAGTTGCCGTGCACGCCCTGCAGCACCGCCGCCAGACGCTCCAGGCCCATGCCGGTGTCCACGCACGGCGCCGGCAGCGGCAGCAGCGCGCCGTCGGGCTGGCGGTCGAACTGCATGAACACCAGGTTCCAGATCTCGATGAAACGGTCGCCGTCCTCGTCGGGCGAGCCCGGCGGGCCGCCGGCGATGTGCGCGCCGTGGTCGTAGAAGATCTCGGTGCACGGACCGCAGGGGCCGGTGTCGGCCATCTGCCAAAAATTGTCCGAAGCGAACGGCGCGCCCTTGTTGTCGCCGATGCGCACGATCCGCTCGGCGGGGATGCCGATCTTCTTGTGCCACAGGTCGTAGGCTTCGTCGTCGGTGTGGTAGACCGTGACCAGCAGGCGCTCGGCTGGCAGCTTCCACACGCCGGTCAGCAGCTCCCAGGCCCAGGCGATCGCGTCGGCCTTGAAGTAGTCGCCGAACGACCAGTTGCCGAGCATCTCGAAGAAGGTGTGGTGGCGCGCGGTGTAGCCGACCTGGTCGAGGTCGTTGTGCTTGCCGCCGGCGCGCAGGCAGCGCTGCACGTCGGCCGCGCGCACGTAGCCCGGCTTCTCGCTGCCGAGGAACACGTTCTTGAACTGCACCATGCCCGAGTTGGTGAACAGCAGGGTCGGGTCGTTGGCCGGCACCAGCGGCGCCGACGGCACGATGGTGTGGCCTTTGCCCCGAAAGAACTCGAGGAAATCGCTGCGGATTTCGGTGGTCGTTTTCATGCCTGGGGGAAGATTCGCCTGGTCGGGAGCGGAGCGCTCGACCGAACCCATGCCACCACGATGGGGGCATCGACTGGAACAGGCAACCCGGGACCCGAAAGCCGCGTAGCCTAGCAGGCCGGAGGCCCTTGTGCGCAAGGCCTCGCAGGAAAAGTGCCTGAACGTTCAGTCCGATACGTACGAACGGCTGGCGATGCGAATGGTTTCCATCTCGAACCCCCGCCGCATAAGCAAATCGGCGGCCTTGCGGCGGCGCGCCGGGTCCTGCGCATAGGCCTCGCCGAAGCGGCGCCGGAGCAGGTCGCGGGCGTTCTCCAGCCAGTCGCCTTCGAAGGTCGCCATGGCCGCGGCGATGGCTTCGCCGTCGAGGCCGTGGGTGCCCAGTTCGGCGCGGATGTGGACCGGGCCATAGCCGTTGTTGGCGCGGCTGCGGACCAGGGTCTCGGCGAAGCGAGTGTCGTCCTGCCAGCCGGCGTCGGCGAGGCGGTCCACCGCGTCCACGACCTGTTCGCGGTCGAGCCCGCGCGAGGTCAGTTTCCGGGTCAATTCCTTGCGCGAATGCTCGCGCCGGACCAGCAGGCCGAGCGCGCGTTGGGTCGGGCTTTGTTCGCGCGCAGCGCGGCGGCGCTCGCGGCGCGAGGGGCCGCTAGTACTTTGGTCGAACAGGTGGCCGTCGCCGTCGGCAAACGGGTGTTCGAACGTGGCGTCGGACGTGGAGTGCGCAAAGAGCGGGCCGGCGGCGAGGTCGGCCGCGGGGCCGTCGGCGGCGTTCTCGGCGGCTGCGGGTGCCGAGGGTCTGGCCGCTGCGGACAGGTCCGCATGGACGCGGGCGGCTGCATCGGTTGCAGATGAAACCTGTTGCCCCGGTCTTGTACGCGGTTCGGGCTGCGGCCCGGTGTCGGTGTCGGTGTCGGTGTCGGTGTCGGTGTCGGAAAACGACGATGCGCGGGACGGCCGGTCCGCATCCGCGGACCGGCTCCCGCTTTCGATCGCACGCATGCGCGCGCGCAGGTCGTTCAGACTCGTCGCTCCACGGCCGGGCGAGGGCTCGCCACCCTGCCCGGCCGTGCTGCCGGCGCCACCACCATGGCGCCGTCCGTCATCCCGATCGGAACTCATTGCAAAGACGATGGGCTAAGGACCGGCGAGGATCAGTCCTCGGCGGCCTCTTCGCGCGAAGCCTCGGCCGGCACGAACTTCTCGCGCAGGTTGGCTTCCAGGCGCTGGGCCATTTCGGGGTTTTCCTTGAGGTACTGGCGGGCGTTTTCCTTGCCCTGTCCGATGCGCTCGCCGTCGCAGCTGTACCAGGCGCCCGACTTCTCGACCAGCTTGGCTTCCACGCCCATGTCGATCAGTTCGCCTTCGCGCGAGATGCCTTCGCCGTAGAGGATCTCGGTGACGATCTGCTTGAACGGCGGCGCCATCTTGTTCTTGACGACCTTGATCTTGGTCTGGTTGCCGATGATCTCGTCGCCCTTCTTGATCGCGCCGATGCGGCGGATGTCCAGGCGCACCGAGGCGTAGAACTTCAACGCGTTGCCGCCGGTGGTGGTTTCCGGGCTCTGGCCCGGCATCATCACGCCGATCTTCATGCGCAGCTGATTGATGAAGATCACCAGCACGTTGGAGCGCTTGATGTTGCCGGTGAGCTTGCGCAGCGCCTGCGACATCAGGCGGGCCTGCAGGCCCGGCAGCTGGTCGCCCATTTCGCCTTCGATTTCGGCCTTCGGCGTCAGCGCGGCGACCGAGTCGACCACGACCATGTCGACCGCGGCCGAGCGCACCAGCATGTCGGCGATTTCCAGCGCCTGTTCGCCGGTATCGGGCTGCGAGACCAGCAGGTCGTCGATGTTGACGCCGAGCTTGGCGGCGTAGATCGGGTCGAGCGCGTGCTCGGCGTCGATGAAGGCGGCGGTGCCGCCGTTCTTCTGGCACTGGGCGATGGCCTGCAGGGTCAGGGTGGTCTTGCCCGAGGATTCCGGGCCGTAGATTTCGACCACGCGGCCCTTGGGCAGACCGCCGATGCCGAGCGCGATGTCGAGCATCAGCGAGCCGGTGCCGATGACCTCGGCGGCTTCGACCGCGCGGTCGCCCATGCGCATCACCGAGCCCTTGCCGAATTGCTTCTCGATCTGGCCCAGGGCGGCCGCAAGCGCGCGCTTCTTGTTCTCGTCCATCGCTGTGTTCCTTAAGTCTGTCGTGGTGGGGATACGTTAGAGGGCGCGTATCGCAGAGGCTGAGATCGTGGCGCCGAGAGCCAAATTATCCGTCGAAGCGGCCGTGCGCTGCCGGGCGGTTGCCGGCGCGGGGGTCGGATTTTCCCGCGCCAGCGCGGCGGAAATCGTCTCGCCGAGGCCGCGCAGCGCGGCTTCGGCGGCCGGCACCGCGGCGCATTCGCGGGCGAAGCCGCGACGGTCGTAGAGGCGGACGCAGGCCATCGCGGGATTCAACGGTTGGGCCGGACCAGGCCGCAATACAGGCCTTCGATGGCGAAGTCCTGGTCGGGCTGGACCTCGATCGGCGCGTAATCGGGATTGCGCGGCAGCAGGCGGATGCGGTCCTTGCCGATCTTCAGCAGCTTGACAGTGATCTCGTCGTCGATGCGCGCGACCACGATCTGGCCCGAACGCGCGTCGCGGGTGCGGTGCACGCCGATCAGGTCGCCGTCGAAGATGCCCTCGTCGCGCATCGAATCGCCCTTGACCTTGAGCAGGTAGTCGGGCGACGGGAAGAACATGTTGCGGTCGAGCAGGACGTAGTTGTCGGGCTCGATGCCGGCGGCCGAACCGATCGGCGCGCCGGCCGCGACCCGGCCGAGCACCGGCAGGCGCAGCGCGTCCTCGTCGAAAGACTGCGCCGGCGCGGCGACCAGGCCGAGCTCGCGCTGCGCCTGCGGCGGCGGCTGCAGCACGCGGATGCCGCGCGCGCGCCCCGGCAGGCGCTCGATCGCGCCGGCCGCCTCGAGCGCCTCGAGGTGGTACTGCGCGGCGCGCACGCCCTTGAAACCGAAGGCGCGCGCGATCTCCGTCTGCGACGGCGGGAAACCCTCGGCGTCGATCCGTTCCGCGATCAGCGCGAGGATGGCTTGCTGGGTGTCGGTCAGGCTCATGGTTAGTAGTATTACTACTAACAACCAGGGCGGGCAAGGCCGTTCGTCCGGCAATTGATTGACTCAGTCAAATAACTCTCGCAGGCTGCGGTTCCGCCCCCGCCCACCGAGCCGCCCGCCATGGCCACCGAAATCGAAGCCGCCCAGGTCGACGCCGTCCGCGCCTTCAACCGCTTCTACACCCGCCGCATCGATGTGCTGCGCGAAGACCTGCTCGACAGTCCGTTCACCCTGACCCAGGCGCGGGTGCTGTTCGAACTGGCCCAGCGCGAGCCGGTCGCGGCGCGCGAAATCGGCGAGACGCTGGGGCTGGACGCGGGCTACCTGAGCCGGATCGTGCAGGGTTTCGTCGACGCCGGCCTGGTCGCCAAGGCGCGCAGCGAACACGATGCGCGCAGCTTCGCGCTGAGCCTGACCGCGCGCGGCCGCGAGACCTTCGCCGGACTCGACCGCAGCTCGCACCGGACCACCGCGGCGATGCTGGAGACCCTGTCCGCGCTCGACCGCGACCGCCTGCTGCGCGCGATCGCCGAGGCCGAGCGCGCGCTGACCCCGCATGCGCTGCCGGCGCCGCAGCGCTTGCGCGTGCGCGAGCAGGCGATCGGCGACATCGGCTGGGCGATCGAGCGCCACGCCCGTCTGTATGCCGACGAGTACGGCTGGAACGCGGAGTTCGAGACGCTGGTGGCGACGCTGTTCGCGCAGTTCGCGAGCGGCCGCGATCCGGCGCGCGAGCGCTGCTGGATCGCCGAGATCGACGGCGAGCGGGTCGGCTGCGTGTTCGTGGCCGCCAACGCCGACGATGCGCGGATCGCGCAGCTGCGCTGCCTGTTGGTCGATCCGCGCGCGCGCGGGCTGGGCGTGGGCCGGCGGCTGGTGGAGACCTGCATCGACTTCGCCCGTGCGGCCGGTTATCCGCGCATACGCTTGTGGACCAACGACATCCTGGTGGCGGCGCGGCGCATCTACGAGGGCTTCGGGTTCGTGCTGGTCGAAGAGAACCGGCACCGCAGCTTCGGCCACGATCTGGTTGGGCAGGTCTGGGAGCTTTCGCTGGAGTGAGCGGGCGCGATTGCGGCGGAGGCGCGTTGCAGGAGCGACGCGGGCCGCGATGCGGCCGTTGCGGGAACTGGGGTGCCGCAGTTGTCTGCTCGGTGGTCGCTGCGTTACGGGTTCGCGGCGATCTGTCGGGGCGCGGTCGCGGCTTGCGCCGCTCCTACAGGGGGATCGCGGGGCGACGTCGGGTCGGGGCGGCTGAAGGGGTCGGCGCTGGTTTGCGTGTGCGCGGCGATCTGCCAGCGCGTGGTCGCAGCTTGCGCCGCTCCTACAGGAGGACGGCGGAGCCGGCACCGTTTGTCTCAGGACGCCAGCGTTTCCAGGCCTTGCAATGCCGCGGCGACGGTCTGGCGCCGCACCGCTTCGCGGTCGCCGTCGAAGTGGAAAGCTTCGGCGCGCGGGTAGCCGCCGCGCCGCTTCCAGGCGACCCAGACCGTGCCGACCGGCTTGTCCTCGGTGCCGCCGCCGGGGCCGGCGATGCCGGTGACCGCGACGGCGAGGGTCGCGCCGGTGTTGGCCAGGGCGCCGGAGACCATCTCGATCACGGTTTCGCGGCTGACCGCGCCGTGCTGTTCCAGCGTCTGCGGGCGCACGCTCAGCAGCGCCTGCTTGGCCTCGTAGCTGTAGGCGACTAGGCCGCACTCGAACCAGGCCGAGGAACCGGCGATGTCGGTCAGGGTCTTGGCGATCCAGCCGCCGGTGCAGCTCTCGGCGGTGACCAGCATGTGGTGGTTGCGGCGGGCGGTTTCGCCGATGCGGGCGGCCAGGGCATCCAGGGCGGCGTCGGTGCTGTCGGCGGGGGCGATGGCGGGGGTGTGGGCGCTCATGGGCGCCACTATAACGGGCGTGGGGACGCGGGCTTTGCCGGGTTGGACGGTTGGACGGTGCGGGCGCTGCCGGCAAGGGCGCGGTGACGACGCCGGCCGCGGTGGGCGCCTCGGCGATTGCGATGGCCGCGTCGCGGCTTGCGCCGTTCCTACAGTCGGATCGCGTGCCGCGGCTCGCCCTGTAGGAGCGGCGCGAGCCGCGACCGCGGGGTCGCCGTTCGCGGCGCAACGACGAGGCCCGTACGCCCCCCAATACAACGACGACGGCGGCCGCGCGCCTGTCGCGCACGGCCGCCGTCGCCTCGGTTCGGATCAGTAGCTGACCCGCAAGGTCACCCCGTAGGTGCGCGGCGCGCCGAGGAAGGCGTTCCACGAACCGGTCTGCAACGGGGCGTCGAAGCCGACCTGCTTGTATTCCTCGTCGAACAGGTTCATCGCCCAGGCCTCGACCATCCAGCGGCGGTTCTTGGCGCCGACGCCCAGGCGCGCGTTGACCACGGTGTAGGCCTCCTGGCCCTTTTCCGGGTCGAGGTCGGAGCCGGTGTTGTAGTCGGAGGAATACTTGGCGCCGATGTTGAAGCGGCCGACCAGGTCGGGGCCGAAGTCCCATTGGTAGGTCACCGCGGCCGAAGCCGACCACAGCGGGGCGAAGCTGGCGCGCGCGCCGGGCAGCTTGGCCAGGTCGGCATCGGGCAAGGGATCGTTGCCGTACTTGGTGTCGGCGTACATCACCCCGCCCTGCAGCATCAGGCCCTTGATCCCGGTCTGCCACAGCACTTCGGTGTCGATGCCCTGCGACACCACTTCCGGAATCGAGCGCACCACGAAGCTCGTGCCGAGGAAGCTGTTGAGCTGGAAGTCGCTGTAGGTCTGGTGGAACAAGGTCGCGTTGAGCAGCAGGTTGCCGCCGGCCCAGGTGGTCTTGGCGCCGAGCTCGTAGCTGTCGACGAACTCGCCCGGGAACGAGGTGTCGTTGACCGGGGTGATGCCGGCGGTGCCCGCCGACAGGCCGTTGGAGGACTGCACCCGGTCGAGGTTGAAGCCGCCGGCCTTGTAGCCGCGCGCGGCCGAGGCGTAGCCCATGACGTGCTCGTTCCAGCGGTACGCGGCCTTGAACGTGCCCGACCATTCCTTCTCGTCGCGCTCCTGGTGGGTCGCCCGGCCGTTGTGCAGGGTGTTGGCCCACGGCAGGCACATGAAGCCGAGCACCTGCGGCACCAGCGCGTTGATCGCCGCCAGCGGCACGCCGCGCGCGGCCAGCGCCTGCCCCACCCGCGCCGGATTGGCCAGGCCCGCGCCGCAGCCGACGCCGCCGTTGGGGTTGCTGTAGACCGAGTCGAGCTCCTTGTTCTCCTTGGTGTAGCGCAGGCCCAGGGTCAGGTCGAGCTGGTCGGTGACGTGCCAGGTGTTGTTGGTGAACAACGCCACGCTGGTGCTGTTCTGCTTGTAGCGGTCGAGCGCGCCGAGGCCGGTGAAGGCGGTGCCGAACGGACGCCCGGACGCCTGCGACAGGAAGGTCGCGGCGTTGGCGGTGTTGACCACGCCGGCCGGGAAGCGCGCGGCGATCTGGCTCAGCACCGCGGTCGACAGGTATGGCTCGTAGGCGGCGCCGAGGCTGTAGGAATCGTTGCGCTTGAGGTCTTCGTCGGCATAGAACAGGCCGACCATCCAGTCGAGCTTGTCGGTGGAACCGGTCAGGCGCAGTTCCTGGCTGAACTGCTTGAAGCCGGTGAAGGATTCGTCCGGATCGGCGTTGCGGTAGATCATGTCGGCGGTGGAGAAATCGAAGTCCAGGCCGTTGATCGCCTGCCAGTCGCGCGCGGCGGTGATCGAGGTCAGCGTGGCGCCGCCGAACCACGGGGTGATCCAGTTGATCTCGGCCGAAACGCCCTTGTCCTTGATGTCCTGGGTGGTCGGCCGGTTGCTCCAGGCGCGGCGCGCGAACGGATCGGCCACCGGCGCCACGCCGGTGCCGCCGGCGAGCGCGTTGACGATCGCCGCGGTCGGTCCGCGCACCGTGGTCAGGCCGACGCAGCAGTTTTCCTCGCGGCTGCTGAAGTCGGCGATCAGGTTGATGTCGAGGTTCTCGGTCGGCTCGAACAACAGTTGGCCGCGCAGGGTGTGGAAGTTCTGGTCGCCGTCCTCGCGCTCGGCGCGCGGGCCGCGGCCGACTTCGACGTCGGTGAAGCCGTCGCGCTTGCGCTTGGCGCCGTAGATGCGGAACGCGGCGTTTTCGCCGAGCGCGGTGTTGAACGAACCGGCCGCGCCGACCGCGCCGTAGTCGCCGATGGTCAGCTCGCCCTCGACCTTGGTGTTGTAGTCCGGGCGGCGGGTGATGACGTTGATGACGCCGGCCGAGGTGTTCTTGCCGAACACCGTGCCCTGCGGGCCCTTGAGCACTTCGATCCGCTCGATCTCGCCGAGGTCGCCGAAGCCCACGCCGTTGCGCGGGCGGTACACGCCGTCGACGACCACGCCGACCGAGGATTCCAGGCCGGCGTTGTCGCCGACCGTGCCGATGCCGCGGATGCGCGCCACCGTCTGCACTTCGCTCTGGGTGCTGCTGACGGTCAGGCCGGGCACCAGCAACTGCACGTCCTTGATGTCGCGCACGCCGGTGTCCTGCAGCAGTTGCTCGGGCAAGGCGGTGATCGAGATCGGCACGTCCTGCATCGCCTCCTCGCGTTTTTGCGCGGTGACGGTGAGGCCGGCCAAGGTCTTGGCCTCGTCCTCCTGCGCCGGCGCGGACTGCTGCGCGTGCGCGGCGGCGGACGCGGCCAGGCTCAGGGCGACGGCGAACGACAAGGTCTTGCGACCCGGCGAGCGAGCGATCATCAGGCATTCCCCTCTTGTGACGACGTTTCCTACGAAAAACGCTGGATTCCAACGTTGGACTTCGATGTCTGGCGGTATCGGCGCGCGCTGCCGCGCGCGACTCCGCGCGGTCCCCGGCGCGGTGCGTCCTCGACGTATACGCGATCGGCGGGGGAAGGCGGCCGGGCTACGCGGGAAGCAGGATGGGCGGAAAACTAGCACGCTGCGCGCAGGCGTCATGCGGCGTCGCAGCACCGTTGTGTCGGCAAGTAATTTTCGACGATGTTGCGAACGAACGTTCGCAAAGTGGGGATGGGTGTTGGTGGGTCGCGATTTGCGCCGAGGGCGCAGGAGCGCGGCGATCTGGCACAAGAGCGTCGGGCCTAAAGGCCCTCCCACAACAGCCCGGATGCCCTCGACCTGCGGCGCTTGTCCGGCAGGAGCTTCACCGCTTTCGTGGGAGGGACTTCAGTCCCGATGCTTTTCGCTCAGGTCATGGCGATCTGAAACAAGAGCGTCGGGCCTTAAGGCCCTCCCACAACAACCCGGATGTCCTCGGCCTGCGGCGCTTCTATCGGAGGGACTTCGCCGCTTTTGTGGGAGGGACTTCAGTCCCGACGCTTTCCGATCAGATCATGGCGATCTGAAACAAGAGCGCCGGGCCTTAAGGCCCTCCCACGACAGCTCGGATGCCTGAGGCCCGCGGCGCCTGACTGGCAGGAGCTTCACCGCTTTAGTGGGAGGGACTTCAGTCCCGATGCTTTTCGCTCAGGTCATGGCGATCTGGCACAAGAGCATCGGGCCTGAAGGCCCTCCCACGACAACTCAGTGGCTGATCGGGCCGCGGCGCCCCACGCTCAGTCGCGCACCAGCGTCGACTTGCCGAACAGGCTCTCGACCAAATCGATCGCGATCAGCGCGGTGGCGTTGTCGCGGTCGAGGATCGGGTTGAGTTCGACGATGTCCAGCGAGCCCATGCGCCCGCTCTCGGCGATCATCTCCATCGCCAGTTGCGCTTCGCGGTAGTTCGGGCCGCCGGCGACGCCGGTGCCGACGCCGGGGGCGATGGTCGGGTCGAGGAAGTCGACGTCGAAGCTCACGTGCAGGTGGGTGTCCTCGTCGAGGTCGGCCAGCGCGTCCTCCATCACCCGCTTGATGCCGAGATCGCCGATCCGGCGCATGTCGTACACCGGCAGGCCGTGGCGGCGGATCAGTTGCTTCTCGCCGGCGTCGACCGAGCGCGTGCCGATCTGGCGCATCTGCCCGGCCTGCATCGCCGGCGCTTCGCCGCCGAGGTGGGTCAGTTCGCGCGGGCCCAGGCCGATCAGGCAGGCCACCGGCATGCCGTGCAGGTTGCCGCTCGGGGTGATGTCGTTGGTGTTGAAGTCGGCGTGCGCGTCCAGCCACAGCACGCGCAGCTTCTTGCCGTGCGCGCGGCAGTGCTGGGCGACCGCGGTGATCGAGCCCAGGCCCAGGCAGTGGTCGCCGCCGAGCAGGATCGGCATGCGGCCCAGGCCGAGTTCGGCGGACACGGCGTTCATCACCTGGCGGTTCCAGGCGATGACTTCATCGAGATGGCGATAGCCGTCGACCGGTCCGGTCCAGGGGTTGGGCGGGCCGTCGAGGTTGCCGCGGTCGGCGACGTCCAGGCCGAGTCCGTGCAGCGCTTCGCGCAATCCGGCGATGCGCAGGGCCTCCGGGCCCAGGCGCGCGCCGCGGTCGCCGGCGCCGACGTCGGTCGGCGCGCCTATCAACGAAACCGGCAAGGCGGAAACCGGTGAGGCAGTGGGGGAGCTCATGTGCGGGTCCTGAGCGGCCGGCTCGGCGGCCGCGTGAATGGATGGAGCCGCCTTGGCGGCCGAAAAAGAGGTGGATGCGAACGCTTCTACGAGCGCAGGCCGCCAGCGAAGCCGCGCCGAGGCGAAGCGCGCATCGCATCGGCATCGGAACCGATGCAGCGGGCGCGCGTGCGACCCGGCCGCGATCGCGTATCGCCGCGCCCTGCCCCGCCGCGCCGGCTCACTTCTCGACGAAGGCCCGCTCGATCACGTAGTCGCCCGGCTCGCGCGTGCGCGGCGAAGCGGCGAAACCGCGCTGGTCGAGCAGCGCGGCGATGTCGGCGAGCATCTGCGGGCTGCCGCACAGCATCACCCGGTCTTCGGCCGGATCCAGCGGCGGCAGGCCGAGCGCCTGGGTCATGGTGTCGGCAGCGATGGCGTCGGTGAGCCGGCCCTGGTTGCGGAACGGCTCGCGCGTCACCGTCGGGTAGTAGCGCAGTTGCTGCCGCACCGGCGGGCCGAGGAACTCGTGCTTGGGCAGTTCGCTCTCGATGAACTGCTGGTAGGCCAGGTCGTCGATCCGGCGCACGCCGTGCGCGAGCACCACGGTGTCGAAGCGCTCGTAGGTCTCCGGGTCGCGCACGATGCTCAGGAACGGCGCCAGCCCGGTGCCGGTGCCGAGCAGGTACAGGCGCTTGCCCGGGTTGAGGTCGTTCAACACCAGCGTGCCGGTGGGCCGGCGGCTGACCAGGATCTCGTCGCCGAGCTCGATGTGGCGCAGGCGCGAGGTCAGCGGGCCGTCGGGCACCTTGATGCTGAAGAACTCCAGGTGTTCCTCGTAGTGCGCGCTGGCGATCGAGTAGGCGCGCATCAGCGGGCGGCCGTCGATCTCCAGCCCGACCATGACGAAGTGCCCGCTGTCGAAGCGGAAGCCGGGGTCGCGGGTGGTGCGGAAGCTGAAAAGGCTGTCGTTCCAATGCCTGACTTCGATGACGCGTTCGGTCGCCAACTGCATCTGGGTGACTCCTGCATGGAAGGGGCGCAATGGGGGTGAAGCGGCGGTCGGGGCGCGAATCCGCGCCGCAGCGGACCCGCCGCGCGGCAGCGGCTGCAATCGCTGCGTCATCGTGCGGACGCGCTCGGGTAATTAACGGCCGTCGCGGTCGCAGCGCCCGCGACGCGGGCGCGGCGCGACGGCCGGGCAATACCAGCACATTATTTTTTCCGGAGGGAAACGGATATTCCAAAGAATGATCCGCGTCGCAGGATAATCGGGCCTGCGCCTTTGACGGCGCCGCGGCCTAGCCGCGAATATTCGCCGGCATTATCTGCAGCACTCTGTCCGGCCGTCACGGAGCGCGCGAGCGCATAACCGGGCCGACCACCACCAGCCTGCCGGGAGGATCGCATGGGCGATTCGACGGGAACTCCTGCACCAATGGATTCAGAGACTTGCGAAAAACCGCCGAGCGCTCGCCGGTCGCGGCGCGGCGGCGGTCTCATTATCGAAACGGGGCGGCCCGCTCATTTTCTGAAAGATAATGGAAAAAGAAAATGAACGGATTATCAGAGCACACTTTGGAAACGCGTGCTGCGTCGCAACAGGAGAGTGACGCGACCGGGCAGGACGGCGCCGCCGCGGCCGGCGCCGCGATTATCGCGGGACCGAATGCCGACCCGGTCACGCCGGCAGCGACGACGCGGCTGGATTTTCTGCGGCACTGCGCCCACCCGCTGCTGATGCTGGCGGTGGCGGTTTATGCCTATGCCGCGATCGCGCGCGGCTGGGACCTGGGCGGCGCCAACTTCGCCTTCGTGTTGCTGACCATCGGCTACCTGGCGCTGCTGGAGCGGTTGATCCCGTACGAGCGCCGCTGGCTGCCGGACCGGCGCGAGTGGGGCCTGTACGGCGTCTACTTCTTCCTCACCGTGGTCGGCGGCGCGCTCGCGCAGATCCCGCTGATGGCGGCGGTGTCGGCGGTGGCGCCGCTGCATCCGGCGCTGCCGCTGTGGGCGGAGATCCCGCTGGCGCTGCTGCTGAGTTCGCTCGCCAGCTACGCGGTGCACCGCGCCGGCCACGACGTCCCGCTGCTGTGGCGGCTGCACGGCGTGCACCACGTGCCGGACAAGGTCAACGTCGGCAACAACGGGGTCAACCACGTGCTCGACGTGACCCTGGCCCAGTTCGTGGTGCAGTTTTCGCTGGCGCTGTCGGGCTTCTCCGCGCATGCGCTGTTCGCGGTCGGCCTGTTCGTCATCGCCCAGGGCTATTTCGTCCACGCCAACATCGACGTGCGCCTGGGCTGGCTCAACCACGTGCTCGCCAGCCCCGAGCTGCACCGCATGCACCACAGCGCCGACAAGCACGAGGCCGGCCACTTCGGCTCGGACCTGTCGGTCTGGGACCGCCTGTTCGGCAGCTACACCTGGCGGCCGGGCAAGCGCCCGCGCCAGATCGGCCTGTTCGCGCCGGGCACGTTCCCGCCGAACCGCGCGCTGCTGTCCACCTTGTTGCATCCGCTGCGGCCGCGGCGCTACCCGCCGGTGCCGCCACCTTCGCCCGCCCACGCACCGCTCGCATCCGCCGCGCGCGCCGCGGACCGCGCGCCGCCCTGACCGATTTGTTTCAGATCCAGTTTGTTCCAGAACCAGTTTGTTCCAGATCACGGCCGGAACGCGTTCCGGCGCTCCACCGAACCGCTCCGCAAGACGCCCTTAAGACGACCCGACGACCCGATCACACGGCCCGCCGCGCTCGCGCGTGGACGCATCTCCAAGGAATCGACCATGACGGACTCCAGCAAGAAGCCTTCCTCCAGCGAAGCCTCCGCTCACGACGCCCACGACGCCGCCGCGCGCGCGGCCGCCGACGGCGTCGCCCAGACCGGCGGCCCGGTGGCGATGGAGGACCGCATCGCCATCATCGGCATCGGCTGCCGCCTGCCCGGCGGCGCCAGCGACTACCGCGCGTTCTGGCAGAACCTGGTCCAGGGCAAGGACTGCCTCACCGACACCCCGCTCAACCGCTACGACGTGCGCACGCTCGGCAGCCGCGACAAGAGCAAGCCCGGGCGCCTGGTCGGCGGCCGCGGCGGCTACATCGACGGCTTCGACGAATTCGATCCGGCGTTCTTCGGCATCAGCCCGCGCGAGGCCGACTACATGGACCCGCAGCAGCGCAAGCTGCTGGAAGTGGCCTGGGAAGCGCTGGAAGACGGCGGCCAGAAGCCCGGCGAACTGGCCGGCCAGGAGATCGGCGTGTTCGTCGGCGCGTTCACCCTGGACTACAAGATCGTCCAGTTCGCCGACCTGAGCTTCGACACCCTGGCCGCGCACACCGCCACCGGCACGATGATGACGATGGCGTCGAACCGGATCTCGTACTGCTTCGACTTCCGCGGCCCGAGCCTGTCGATCGACACCGCCTGCAGTTCCTCGCTGGTCGCCGTGCACCTGGCCTGCCACAGCCTGCGCCGCGGCGAGACCAGCCTGGCCCTGGCCGGCGGCACCCTGCTGCACATGACCCCGCAATACACCATCGCCGAGACCAAGGGCGGGTTCCTGTCGCCGGAAGGCAAGTCGCGCACCTTCGACGCATCGGCGAACGGCTATGTGCGCGCCGAGGGCGTCGGCATCGTCGCGCTCAAGCGGCTGGAGGACGCGCTGCGCGACGGCGATCCGATCCACGCGGTGATCCTGGCCACCGGCGTCAACCAGGACGGCCACAGCAACGGCATCACCGTGCCGAATCCCGACGCCCAGGTCGCGCTGATCCAGCGCGTGTGCGGCGAAGCCGGGATCGCGCCGGGCAGCCTGCAGTACATGGAAGCGCACGGCACCTCGACCCCGGTCGGCGATCCGATCGAGGCCCGCGCGCTCGGCCGCGCGCTGGCGCAGGGCCGCGAGCCCGGCGCGGAATGCTTCGTCGGTTCGGTCAAGACCAACATCGGCCATACCGAGGCCGCCGCCGGCGTCGCCGGCCTGATCAAGACCGCGCTGGCGCTCAAGCACAAGCAGATTCCGCCGCACATCAATCTCAAGACGGTGAACCCGGACATCGACCTGGCCTCGATGCCGTACAAGATCCCGACCGAACTGACGCCGTGGCCGGCGCATGAAGGCCCGGCGCGCGCCGCGGTCAACTCGTTCGGCTTCGGCGGCACCAACGCGCACGTGGTGCTGGAGGAAGCGCCGGCGCGCGCCGTCGCGACCGCCGCCGCCGACCAGGCCGAAGCGCTCGACATCGGCGGCTACAACCTGCTGCCGCTGACCGCGCGCGATCCCGCCGCGCTGCCGGAACTGGCCGCCGGCATCCTGCGCGAACTCGACCGCGAAGGCGACGAGGCGGTGTCGATCGACGACCTCGCCCACACCCTCGCCCATCGCCGCCAGCACCTGGAATCGCGCCTGACCCTGGTCTACGACAGCCGCGAAACCCTGCGCGAGCGGCTGGCCGCCGCGGCCGCCGGCGAAGCGCACCCGCTGGTGCTCGCCGACGACCGCCGCGGCGCCGCCGCGCCGAAGCTGGCCTGGGTGTTCACCGGCATGGGCCCGCAGTGGTGGGCGATGGGTCGGCAGTTGTTCGAGCGCGAGCCGATCTACCGCGAGGTGATCGAGCGCTGCGACGCCGAGCTGCGCAAGCACGTCGACTGGTCGCTGATCGAACACTTGGGCGCCGCCGAAGCCGACTCGCTGATGAGCGACACCTGGCTGGCGCAGCCGGCCAACTTCGCCGTGCAGATCGCATTGGCGGCGATGTGGCGCGCGCGCGGGGTGACGCCGGACGCCATCGTCGGCCACAGCACCGGCGAGGTCGCCGCGTTCTACGAGGCCGGCGTCTACACCCTGGAGCAGGCGGTGCGCGTGGTCGTGCACCGCAGCCGCCTGCAGCAGACCCTGGTCGACACCGGCAGCATGCTCGCCGTGAGCCTGAGCGAGGCCGAAGCTTTGCGCCGGATCGCGCCGTACGGCGATCGTGTGTCGATCGCCGCGGTCAACAGCCCCGGCGCGATGACCCTGGCCGGCGACCAGGACGCGCTGGCCGAAGTCGCCGCGCAGCTGCAGGCCGAGCAGTTGTTCGCCAAGTTCCTGACCGTGCGCGTGCCCTACCACAGCGCCAAGATGGACCTGATCAAGGACGAACTGCTGGAATCGCTCGAAGGCCTGGCGCCGCACCCGGCGCAGCTGCCGCTGTACATGACCGCCAAGCCCGGCATCGCCGCCGGCCACGAGCTCGACGCGCAGTACTGGTGGGAGAACGTGCGCAACAGCGTCGGCTTCCGCGCCGCCATCGACACGATGGCCGACGACGGTTACGAACTGTTCCTGGAGATCGGCCCGCATCCGGTGCTCGGCCACTCGATCAACGAGTGCTTCGCCGCGCGCGGCGCCAGCGCGCGCAGCGTGCCCTCGATCCGGCGCCAGGAAGACGAGGCGGCGCGCTTCGCCGCCTCGCTGGCGACCCTGCACAACCTCGGCGTCGCCATCGACTGGCAGGCGCTGCACCCGCGCGGCCGCCAGGTCGCGCTGCCGCGCTATCCGTTCAAGCGCGACCGCTACTGGGTCGAACCGCGTCCGGTCGAGCAGATCCGCCTCGGCCAGCTCGACCACGCGCTGCTGGGCCGGCGCATGGCCAACGCCGAGCCGACCTGGGAAGCGCGCCTGGACGCCGAGCACCAGCCGTATCTGCAGGACCACCGCATCCAGGGCAACGTGCTGTTCCCCGCCGCCGGCTACATCGAGATGGCGGCGCAGGCGGTGCGGGCGATGACCGGCGGCGGCACCGCCGCGATCGCCGACATCGAACTGCGCAAGGCGCTGTTCCTGTCCGACACCGAGGCGGTGACCGCGCAGTTGTCGTTCTCCTCCGACGGCGCCGGCTTCAACGTCTCCACCCTGTCCGCCGACGGCGGCGAGCGCACCGTCCACGCCGCCGGCAACGTGCGCGCCAGCCAGGGCCGCCGCGCCGCGCCGGCGCTGGACGCGCGCGCGGTGCGCGAACGCAGCCCGCTGTACCTGGCGCGCGCGGCCTGCTACCAGCAGCTCGGCGAGATGGGCTACCACTACGGCCCGGCGTTCCAGGGCATCGAGGAAGTCTGGATCGGCCACGGCGAAGCGCTCGCCAAGATCGTGCCGACCGAACAGCTGCTCGGCGGCGCCGCCGACCATCACTTCCACCCGGCCATGCTCGACGCCTGCTTCCAGGCGCTGCTGACCCCGCAGATCCTGCAGCGCCAGATCGCGCTGGAAACCGGCCGCGGCGCCGACGCCGGCACCGGCATCCGCCTGCCGCTGTCTATCCAGGAAGTGCGCAGCGAGGCCATCGGCGAGCGCACGCTGTGGGTGCACGCGCAGATCACCCACGACGGCGGCGACGAGCTGATCGGCGACATCCTGGTCTACGGCGAGGACGGCCGCGCGCTGGGCAAGATCGCCGGCTTCCGCGCCGCCAACGTCGAGAACGCCAGCGCCAAGGTCGGCCTGCCGACCATCGACGGCTGGCTGGCCGAGACCCACTGGCACGAGATCGCCGAAGACGAGGCCAACCCGCCGCAGGCCGGCGAAAGCGAAGGCTGGCTGATCTTCGCCGACGAGCACGGCCTGGGCGACGAACTCGCCGCGCTGGCCGCCGACCGCGGCGAGCGCGTGCACCTGGTGCGCCCGGGCAAGCGCTACAAGCTGGAGAAGGACCTGCACGAGTCCAGCGTCGCGCCCGGCGTGGCCAAGGACCTGCTGCGCCTGTTCGCCGACCTCGACAAATCCGGCGCCGGCCGCTTCGGCCGCATCGTCCACCTGTGGAACCTCGACCAGCCCAGCGTCGACGCCGCCGACACCCCGGCGCTGCAGAACGGCAACAGCCGCGGCGCGTATTCGCTGATCGCGCTGGCCCAGGCGCTGACCGCGGCGCACCCGCACGGCCGGCTGCACATCGTCACCCGCGGCACCCAGGCGGTGAACCGCGGCGATGCGGTCGAACCGCTCGGCGCGCCGGCCTGGGGCATCGGCCGGGTGCTGTGGTACCAGGAACTGATCGCCCAGCGCGGCAAGCTGATCGACCTGCCGCTGCGCGACGCCCACGACCCGGCCGAGCGCGTCGCCGAAGCCGCGCTGCTGCGCAGCGAACTGCTGCGCGGCGACGAGGACGAAGTGGCCCTGCGCGAAGGCAAGCGCTACACCGGCCGGCTGCTGCCGGCGCAAGGCCTGACCAAGCCGCTGCCGCTGCGCCTGCGCAGCGACGGCGCCTACCTGGTCACCGGCGCGTTCGGCGCGCTGGGCCGGTTGCTGTGCCGCACCCTGGTCAAGCGCGGCGCGCGCAAGCTGATCCTGGTCGGCCGCAGCAAGCTGCCGGCGCGCGCGCAGTGGCGCGATACCGATCCGGACACCGCGGTCGGCCGCAACGTGCGCTTCCTCAAGGAACTCGAACGCCTCGGCGCCGAGCCCATCCTGGCCCAGCTCGACATCACCGACGAAGGCGCGCTGCGCGGCTGGCTGGCCGATTACCGCGAGCGCGAGCTGCCGCCGATCCGCGGCGCGTTCCACCTCGCCGGGCAGGTGCGCGACACCCTGCTCGCCGACATGCAGCGCGACAGCTTCGATCCGGTGTACGAGCCCAAGGTCATCGGCGGCTGGCTGCTGCACAAGCACCTGGCCGACCAGCCGCTCGACCACTTCGTGCTGTTCGCCTCGATCGCCTCGATCGTCACCACCGCCGGCCAGGCCAACTACGCCGCCGGCAACGCCTTCCTGGATGCGCTCGCGCACCACCGCCGCGCCCAGGGCCTGCCCGCGCTCGCCGTGGACTGGGGCCCGTGGGCGACCGGCATGATCGAGGAACTGGGCCTGATCGAGCATTATCGCAACAGCCGCGGCATGTCCTCGCTGCCGCCGGACGCCGGCATGGACGTGCTCGAACGGGTGATCGGCCAGGATCGCGCCCAGCTGTTGGTCGCGACCGTGGTCGACTGGCCGATCTTCATGGCCTGGTACTCCTCGCCGCCGCCGCTGATCGAGGAACTGGCCAAGCTCGGCGCCGGCAGCGGCGCGGCCGAGCACGGCAGCTTCGTCGAGGCCTTCCGCGACGCCGACGCGCTGGCGCGCTGGAGCCTGCTGGGCGAACGCTTCCACGGCCTGATCGCCCAGGTCATGCGGGTCAAGCCCGAGCAGATCGACGCCGACGCCAGCCTCAACGCGCTCGGCCTGGATTCGCTGCTGGCGATGGAACTGCGCGCGCGCATCCACACCGAACTGAAAGTCGCGTTGCCGGTGGTGACCCTGCTGAGCAGTTCCTCGATCGGCACCCTGACCGAACAGTTGCACGCCGGCCTGGTCGAGCTGGTCTCGGCCGAAGGCGACAGCGACGGCGCGGCCCAGTACGAGGCCCACGCCGACGAGACCCGCTACCCGCTGAGCCAGAACCAGAACGCGCTGTGGTTCCTCAAGCAGCTCAACCCCGACGGCTTCGCCTACAACATCGGCGGCGCGGTCGAGGTGCGCACCGAGCTGGAACCGCAGCTGATGTTCCAGGCGGTGCGCGAGCTGATCGCGCGCCACCCGAGCCTGCGCGCCAGCTTCGTGCTCGACCGCGGCCAGGCGGTGCAGGTGATCCGTCCGCACAGCGAGGCGGACCTCGCCCTGTTCGACGTGCAGGACAAGCCCTGGGACGAGATCTACCAGCAGATCATCCGCGAGTACCGCAAGCCCTACGACCTGGAACACGACCCGCTGGTGCGCTTCCGCCTGTTCAAGCGCGGCAAGGACCGCTGGGTGATCATGAAGGCGGTGCATCACATCATCTCCGATGCGATCTCCACCTTCACCTTCATCGAAGAGCTGCTGGCGATCTACGAGGGCCTGCGGCGCAAGGAGAAGGTCGAACTGGCGCCGGTGCGCGCGCGCTACCTGGACTTCTACAACTGGCAGAGCAAATTCCTGGCCTCGCGCGAGGCGGCGAAGATGCTCGAGTACTGGAAGTCGCACCTGCCGGCGCAGGTGCCGATCCTGGCGCTGCCGACCGACAAGCCGCGCCCGGTGGTGCAGACCCACAACGGCGCCTCGGAATTCTTCGTCCTCGACCGCGAGCTCAGCGCGCGCATCCACACCCTGGCGCGCGAGCGCGGCGCGACCGTGTTCATGGTGCTGATGGCGGCCTACTACGTGCTGCTGCAGCGCTACACCGGCCAGGACGACGTGATCGTCGGCAGCCCGGTGATGGGCCGCACCCAGGAGGAGTTCGCCCAGGTCTACGGCTACTTCGTCAACCCGCTGCCGCTGCACGTGGACCTGAGCGCGCAGCCCAGCGTGGCCGAGCTGATCGCGCAGGTTCAGCGCACCGTGCTCAACGGCCTGGACAACCAGGAATACCCGTTCGTGCTGCTGGTCGAGAAGCTCGGCCTGCAGCACGATCCGAGCCGCTCGGCGGTGTTCCAGGCGATGTTCATCCTGCTCGCGCACAAGGTCGCGACCGAGAAGTACGGCTACCGGCTGGAGTACATCGAGCTGCCGGAAGAGGAAGGCCAGTTCGACCTGACCCTGTCGGCCTACGAGGACGAAGCCGACGGCCGCTTCCACTGCGTGTTCAAGTACAACACCGACCTGTTCCATGCGCAGACCGTGCAGCGGCTGGCCGCGCACTACGTCAACCTGCTCGACGGCCTGACCCGGCTGCCGGCGCAGGCGTCGATCGCCGAGCTGCAATTGCTCGACGCGGACGAGCGCCGCGACGTGCTCGGCCGCTGGAGCGGCGCCGACGACCGCGTCGCCGCCGACGTGCCGGTGCCGACGCTGATCTCGCGCGCCGCCCGGGCCCACCCGGACGCGCTGGCGGTGGCGGTGCCGAGCGAACGCGGCGACACCCGCCGGCTCAACTACGGCGAACTGGAGCGCCGCTCCAACCGGCTCGCGCGCAAGCTGCGCGAACTCGGCGTCGGCAGCGGCTCGGTGGTCGCGCTGTGCCTGGACAAGTCGCCCGAGCTCATCGTCGCCCTGCTCGCCGTGCTCAAGGCCGGCGGCGCCTACCTGCCGCTGGACCCGGACTACCCGGCCGAGCGCCTGGCCTACATGGCCGGCCACGCCGGCGCGAAGTTGGCGGTGATCGACGAAGAACGGCGCGAACGCCTGGCCGGTTGGGACGGCGACGTGCTCACGCCGGACGAACTGCAGCTGATCGCCGACGCCGACACCGACGCATCGCCGCTGGAGTTCGCGCCGGCGCCGACCGATACCGCCTACGTGATCTACACCTCCGGCTCGACCGGCAAGCCCAAGGCGGTGCGCGTCACCCACGCCAACTGGGCCTCGGCCTACGCCGGCTGGGAGCGCGAGTACGCGCTGGACCAGACCCACGCCCACCTGCAGATGGCCAGCTTCTCCTTCGACGTGTTCGCCGGCGACTTCGCCCGCGCGCTGTGCGCGGGCAAGACCCTGGTGCCGGTGACGCGCGAGCTGCTGTTCAACACCCAGCGCCTGTACCGGGCGATGGTCGAGGAAAAGATCGACGCCGCCGAATTCGTGCCGGCGGTGGTGCGCGGGGTGATGGACTACTGCGAACGCGAAGGCGAGCGCCTGGACTTCATGCGCCTGCTGGTGGTCGGCTCGGACGTGTGGAAGGTCGAGGAATACCGGCGCCTGCGCGCGCTGGCCGGGCCGCACACGCGCACGATCAACTCCTACGGCCTCAGCGAAGCGACCATCGACAGCACCTACTTCGAGGGCGACGCCGCCGAGCTGGAAGGCAGCCGCATGGTGCCGATCGGGCGGCCGTTCCCGAACACCGCGCTGTACATCCTCGACGAGCGCCGCCAGCCGGTGCCGGCGGGCGTGGCCGGCGAGCTGTGGATCGGCGGCGGCGGCGTCTGCGCCGGCTACGTCGACGACGAGGAACAGACCGCGCAGCGCTTCGGCGAACTGCCGCTGGGCGCCGACGGCGCGATGGTGCGGGTCTACCGCACCGGCGACCTGGCGCGCTGGAGCGGCGACGGCCAGGTCCAGCTGATCGGCCGCGCCGACGGCCAGGTCAAGGTGCGCGGCCATCGCGTCGAGATCGGCGAGATCGAGTCGCAGCTGGCGGCGTGGCCGGAGATCGCCCAGGCGGTGCTGACCGTGCGCGAGGACGCGCGCGGCGAGGCCTCGCTGTGCGCTTACTGCGTCGCCGCCGAAGCCGGCGCGACCCTGAACTGGCGCGCGCTGCGCGAGCATCTGGCGCAGTACCTGCCGACCTTCATGATCCCCTCGCAGTACGTGCAGCTCGACGCGCTGCCGCTGTCGGGCAACGGCAAGGTCGACCTCGCCGCGCTGCCGGCGCCGGACGCCAACGCCGCCGAGGCCGCGTTCGAGCCGCCGCAGACCCTGTTCGAGACGCGCATGGCCGAACACTGGAAGCAGTTGCTGGGCCTGCAGCAGGTCGGCCTGCACGACGATTTCTTCGAGGTCGGCGGCAGTTCGATCAAGCTGATCGAACTGATCTACAACCTGCAAAGCGAGTTCAACATCGCCATCGCGGTGAGCCAGCTGTTCAAGCTCACCACCCTGCACGGCATGGCCAAGACGGTGGAGGCGATCAGCCTGGGCCGGGTCGCAGGCGCGCAGCCCTACCTGCGCTTCAACGCCGGGCGCGGGCACGAGCAGACCATCTTCTGCTTCCCGCCGGCCGGCGGCCACGGCCTGGTCTACCGCCAGCTCGCGGTGCATCTGCCGGAGTACGAGTTCGTTTCGTTCAACTACCTGCTCGGCGACGACAAGGTCGCGCGCTACGCCGACCTGATCGAAGGCATCCACGCCGAGGGCCATTGCACCCTGTTCGGCTACTCGCTCGGCGGCAACCTCGCTTTCGAAGTGGCCAAGGAACTGGAGCGCCGCGGCCGCGAAGTGCCGAACGTGGTCATCATGGATTCCTACCGCATCCCGGAATCCTTCGAGCTGGGCAACGAGCACTTCGAGGCTTTCGAGCACGAGCTGACCGAGCACCTGCGCAAGCACACCGGCTCGGACCTGCTCGCCCACGACACCCTGGAGCAGGCGCGCGACTACATCCGCTTTTGCAGCCAGACCCCGAACCTGGGCACCATCGCCGCCCCCGTCAGCGTGATCTCCGACGAGGACAAGCTGGTGTTCTACGGCACCGGCCAGCGCGGCACCTGGCATGGCAGTTCGCTGACCCGCAGCCAGGTGTTCCGCGGCTACGGCAAGCACGCCGACATGCTCGACGCCGACTACATCGAGAAGAACGCGGCGCTGGCGCGCGGCATCCTGGTCGGGGAGACGGCCCATGTCGCCTGATTCGGCCGGCGACGCCGCCGCCAGCAAGCGCGGGCCGGACTGGAGCGCGCGCACGCGCGCTCCGGGTTCGCGGCCCCGGGCCATCATCGTCGGCGCCGGCATGGCCGGCATGGCCACCGGCTGCTACGCGCAGATGAGCGGGATCGAAACCCGCATCTTCGAAAAGCACGTGCTGCCGGGCGGCTGCTGCACCGCCTGGTCGCGCGGCGGCTACATCTTCGATTACTGCATCGAGTGGCTCAACGGCACCGCGCCGGGCAACAACGCCAACCAGGTCTGGCGCGAGCTCGGCGCGCTCGACGGCAAGACCGTGCGCAACTTCGAGCTGTTCAACAAGGTCGTCGACGAGCGCGGCCGCGAAGTGAACTTCTACAACGATCCCGACCGGCTCGAACGCGAGCTGATCGCGGTCTCGCCGCAGGACGCGCCGCTGATCAAGGCCTTCTGCGCCGATTTCCGCCGCTTCACCAAGCTCGCCCTGCATCCGTTCCTGAAGCCGCCGCCGCTGGAGAGCTGGAAGGAGAAACTGGCCACGCTGCGCCAGGTGCTGCCGGCGTTCGCGCTGTTCTGGCGCACCGGCGCGGCGCAGATGGGGCCGTACGCGGACCGCTTCGCCGATCCGCTGCTGCGCCGCGGTTTCCGCAACATGTTCTTCCAGGACCCGGGCAACTTCGCGGTGCTGCCGTTCCTGTACAACCTGGCCGAGGCCTACAACGACAACGTCGGCTTCCCGCAGGGCGGCTCGCTGGGGCTGTCGCGCTCGGTCGAGGAGCGCTACCTCGGCCTGGGCGGCCACATCGCCTACCGCACCCGCGTCGACCGGGTGCTGGTCGAGGACGGCCGCGCGGTCGGCGTGCGGCTCAAGAACGGCGAATGCCACTACGCCGACCACGTGGTTTCGGCCTGCGACGGCCTGTTCACCCTCAACACCCTGCTCGACGGCCAGTACAGCAACCCGCGCCTGGACAAGCTGTTCAAGGAAGTGCTGCCGCGCCCGGGCGAGCGCTACCCCGGCGTGGTCTCCGCCTTCGTCGGCTTCGACGGCGACGTGCCGGCCGGCGAGTCGCACAGCACCACCTACCTGCTCGGCGCCGACGACGCGGCGCGGCTGCCCGGCGGCGACCAGGGCAGCCTGGTGGTGCAGTTGCGCTCGCGCTATTCCGACGGCTTCGCGCCGCCGGGCAAGTCGGTCATCCACGTCACCTACTTCAGCGACTACGACTACTGGAAGCAGCTGCGCACCAGCGACCGCCGCCAGTACTGGGCGAAGAAGCGCGAAGTCGCCGAATTCGTGCGCGAATTCCTGGAGCGCAAGTACCCGGGCATCGGCGCGCGCATCGAGCTGGTCGACGTCGGCACTCCGGCCACCACCGAGCGCTACACCGGCAACCACAAGGGCGCGATCCTGGCCTGGAAATCGCCCGACGCCGACGACCTGATCGCCGCGCTGATCGCCAAGGACCGCCTGCGCCTGCAAGGCCTGCGCGGGTTCTCGATGGCCGGGCACTGGGTCGCCGGCGGCAGCCTGATCAAGGCCGCCTCCAGCGGCCGCTTCTGCGCGCAATACCTGTGCGAGGAACTGGGCGTGCCGTTCAAGGCCTGGGAGAGCGGCAACCGCGAACCCTGGCACCGCGACAAGCTCGGCCACCTGCCGCAACTCGACGACGGCCCGGCGCTGGAGCGTCCGGCGCGGCCACGCGCCGTCGCCACCGTCCCCATCGCCGCCGCGCTTCCGGCCGCCTGACCACGAGGACCCGACCATGCCGCACCCCCACGGCAACACAGCGCGCGCGCGCCGCCGGCGTTTCCCCGCGGAGGCCCGCCATGGCGCGCGATAACGGCCCCGACTGGAGCGAACGCGGCGCATCCGCGGACGGCACGCCGCGGGTGATCGTCATCGGCGGCGGCGTCGGCGGCCTGTCCACCGGCGTCTACGGCCAGATGAGCGGATTGCAGACGCGGATCTTCGAAACCCACGTGCTGCCCGGCGGTTGCTGCACCGCCTGGTCGCGCCAGGGCTACATCTTCGACTACTGCATCGAATGGCTGATCGGCACCGGCGCCGGCAACGACGCCAACCGGGTCTGGCGCGAGCTCGGCGCGCTCGACGGCAAGACCGTGCGCGACTTCGACATGTTCAACAAGGTCGTCGACGAGGACGGCCGCTCGGTGACCTTCTACAACGATCCCGACCGGCTCGAAGCGCACCTGCTGGAGATTTCCCCGGCCGACGCCGAACCGATCCGGGCCTTCTGCGCCGACCTGCGCCGCTTCGTCAAGATCGAGCTGTACCCGTTCCTGACGCCCGACCCGCTCAAGAGCGTCGGCGAGAAGCTGCGCACGCTGCTGAAGGTGCTGCCGGCGTTCCGCCTGTTCTGGCGCAACGCCGCCACGCCGATGCACCGCTTCGCCGACCGCTTCAGCGACCCGCTGCTGCGGCGCGCGTTCCGCAACATCTTCTACCAGGACCCGGAAACCTTCCCGGTGCTGCCGTACCTGTACAACATGGCCTGCGCGCACAACCGCAACGCCGGCTTTCCGCAGGGCGGCTCGCTGGGCCTGTCGCGCTCGATCGAGGAGCGTTATCTCGCGCTCGGCGGCATCCTCAACTACCGCTGCCGGGTCGACAAGATCCTGGTCGAGGACGGCCGCGCCGTCGGCGTGCAGCTCAAGGGCGGCGCGCGCCACTACGCCGACATCGTGGTCTCCGCCGCGGACGGCTACACCACGCTGTACGGCATGCTCGAGGGCAAGTACACCAGCCCGGCGATCGAGACCCTGTACGGCGAGATGCTGGACAAGCCCGGCATCCTGTTCCCGGCCGTGGTGTCGGCTTTCGTCGGCCTGACCGGCGACTTCGATCCGGACGACTCGCACAGCACCACTTACCTGCTCAGCGAGGAAGAAGGCCGGCGCCTGCCCGGCGCGCTGCAGAACAGCATCGTGGTGCAGCTGCGCTCGCGCTATTCCGACGGCTTCGCCCCGCCCGGCCGCGCGGTGATCCACTGCACCTACTTCAGCGACTTCCACTACTGGCGCAAGCTGCGCAGCGAAGACCGCAAGCGCTACTGGGCGGAGAAGCGCGAGGTCGCGCAGTTCGTGCGCGAGTTCCTGGAGCGGCGCTATCCGGGCATGAACGAACGCATCGAACTGGTCGACGTGGCCTCGCCGGCCACGACCAAGCGCTACACCGGCAACAGCAACGGCTCGATCCTGGCCTGGAAGGCGTTCAGCGACGCCGAGGACCTGGCCAACGAGCTGGTCAACAAGGGCCGCATGCAATTGCCCGGGCTCAAGGGCTTCTACATGGCCGGGCAATGGGTGGGCCTGGGCGGGCTGATCCGCGCCGCGTCCACCGGCCGTTTCGCCATGCAGTACATCTGCAAGGAACTGGGCCGCGAGTTCCGCGCCTTCGAAAGCCAGGCCGGCGAACGCTGGCATACCGGCAAGCTCGGGCCGTTCCCCCAACTCGACAAAGCACTCGACAAGCAGGCGGCCGACCGTCCCGCGCGCGCCGCGCGCGGCGGCGACGCGCCTGCGCTGCACGCCACCATCGTCTGACAGGAGCACGGCCATGCCGAGCGGCAAGCGGGAAAGCATGATCATCATCGGCGCGGGATTGGGCGGCCTGTCCACCGGCTGCTACGCGCAAATGAACGGCTACAAGACCCAGATCTTCGAAATGCACGAAATCCCCGGCGGCTGCTGCACGGCCTGGGACCGCGGCGACTTCACCTTCGACTGCTGCATCAGCTGGCTGCTCGGCAACGGCCCGGGCAACGAGATGCACCAGATCTGGCTGGAGCTCGGCGCGTTGCAGGGCAAGCAGATGCGCCACTTCGACGTGTTCAACATCGTGCGCGGCCGCGACGGCCGCGCGGTGTACTTCTATTCCGATCCGGACCGGCTGGAAGCGCACCTGCTGGAGCACTCGCCGGCCGACGCCAAGCTGATCCGCGACTTCGTCAAAGGCCTGCGCAGCTTCCGCAAGGCGCTGGCGGTGTATCCCTTCCTCAAGCCGGTCGGACTGATGGGGCGCTGGGAACGCTGGAAGATGCTGGCGTCGTTCCTTCCCTACTTCAACGCCATCCGCAAGTCGATCAGCGTACTGATGACCGACTACTCGGCCAAGTTCAAGGACCCGCTGCTGCGCGAGGCGTTCAACTTCATCCTCTACGAAAAGCACCAGAACTTCCCGGTGCTGCCGTTCTACTTCCAGCTGGCCTCGCACGCGAACCTGTCCGCCGGCGTGCCCGAGCACGGTTCGCTCGGCCTGGCCAAGTCGATCGAGGAACGCTACCGGCGCCTCGGCGGCCAGGTGCACTACAACGCGAAAGTCGAGGAGATCCTGGTCGAGGACGACCGCGCGGTCGGCATCCGCCTCAGCGACGGGCGCGAGATCCGTTCCGACATCGTGGTCTCCGCCGCCGACGGCCAGACCACGCTGATGAAGTTCCTCAAGGGCCGCTACCTTAACGACACCTACCGCAAGCTCTACACCCAGACCATCGCCGAACCGCACATGGTCTTCCCGGGCTACTTCATCACCTTCCTGGGCCTGAACAAGCCCTTCCCCGAAGGCGAGCCCTGCGCGACCTACCTGCTCGACGACGAGGAAGCGCAGGAGATGCTCGGCATCCGCCACCCGAGCATCAACGTGCAGTTCCGCAGCCAGCACTATCCGGAACTGGCGCCGAAGGACCATTGCATCGTCTACGCCACCTACTTCTGCGACATCGCGCCGTGGCGCGCGCTCAACGAAGGGCCCGAGCAGGTCAGCCGCAAGCGCAAGGGCGAGGAACTGCACACCCTGCCGGTGCGCCGCGGCCACGAGTACCACGCGGCCAAGCGCCGGGTCAGCAACGCGATGATCCGGCTGTTGGAAAAGCGCTATCCCGGGCTCAAGGATTCGATCGTCGTGCGCGACGTCTCCAGCCCGCTGACCCAGGTGCGCTACACCGGCAACTTCGACGGCACCGTGCTGGGCTGGCAACCGTTCGTGGAGAGCGGCGAGACCATGGAAGAGGAGATCAAGAAGCACGGCCCGGTGATGCAAGGGCTGTCGAACTTCTACATCTCCGGCGTGTGGGCCACCACCGGCGGGCTGATCCGCGCCGCCGCCGCCGGCCGCCACGTCATGCACTTCATCTGCAAGGACGACGGCCGCGACTTCACCGCCAGCATCGACGACCACGCGCCGATGCCGACCCACCTGATCCACCCGGTCGGGCCGAGCAAGCCCGCCTACGCGCCGCCCAGCGGCTTTCCGCAACTCGCCACGACCAGGACCGCAAGCACATGAAGACCGAACGTTGGGTGGTACGCGAACACGTCGAGGGCGTGCCCGATGCCGCGCGCATCTACGAAAAAGTCGAGACCGAACTCGACACGCGCCTGGGCGAGGAGCAGATGCTGCTCAAGACCCTGTACGTGTCGGTCGATCCCTACCTGCAGGGCATCTGCCTGGACACGCCGATCGGCGACCACATGGGCGCCGACTCGATCATGCAGGTGCTCGACGCCGGGCCGAACGCGCCGTTCCGGCCGGGCGACCTGGTGCAGGGTTTCGGCGGCTGGCGCACGCATCTGGTCAGCGACGGCAAACCCAAGCTGTGGCAGACCGGCACCTTCCCGATGGTGTTCCCGGCATACCGCAAGCTCGACCTGCGCCACTACGACGACGCGCTGCCGCTGTCGACCGCGCTGGGCGTGATGGGCGGCCCCGGCATGACCGCCTGGGGCACGATGACCAAGTTCATGCAGGTGCGTCCCGGCGACACCGTCGTGGTCAGCGGCGCCTCGGGCATGATCGGCACCCTGGTCGGACAGATGGCCAAGCGCGCCGGCGCGCGCGTGGTCGGCACCGCCGGCTCGGCCGGCAAGGCCCGCTACCTGAGCCAGCTCGGCTTCGACGCGGTGATCGACTACAAGCTCGCCGACGACGCCGACAAGATGCGCGAAGCGCTGCGCGAGGCCGCGCCCGACGGCGTGGACAAGTACTTCGACAGCATCGGCGGCAGCGTCACCGACGCGGTGTTCTCGATGCTCAACGTCGGCAGCCAGGTCGCGGTGTGCTGGCAATGGGCGACCCAGGTCCAGCGCGACTACCACGGCCCGCGCCTGCTGCCGTACATCATGTTCCCGCGCGCGACCATCCGCGGCATCTTCTCGCTGGAGTGGTTCACCGAGCAGAACTGGAGCGCGCTGCACGAGGAACTCGGCGGGCTGGTGCGGCGGCAGGAGCTGGTCGCGCACGAAACCGTGCAGGACGGGTTCGAGCATATTCCCGCCGCATACCAGACGTTGTTCTCGGCTAGCGAAAGCAACCGCGGCAAGGTGCTAGTGCGGGTGTGAGCGCGAGCGGCGGACGCGCGCGACGGCGCGTCCGCCGAGAGGGTTGCGCCGTGGAGGCTAGCGCCGCGCGATTTCCGCCTCGGAGTTTCCGCCTCGGGGTTTCCGCTTCGAGGGTTACGGCTCAGGGTTTGCGCCGCTGGGATTTGGCCGCGACGTTTCGCGTTCGCTGTCGCTTGTACATCGCGCCCTCGCTCGCTTTCTTTCGCCCTCACGCACGCGTCAGCCTCCAGCCATCGTCATTCCGGCGAAAGCCGGAATCCATTTTGATTTTGCCTTCGCCGCGTCCGTTTCACCCGGACAGAGGCGAATCAGAAGCAACGACAAAATGGATTCCGGCTTTCGCCGGAATGACGGCGCACGTGGGCCGGTCACAGGCGATTCGTTCCCGCCTAGATTTTCCCGCATTCCGCATTCCGCCTCCCGCCTCGTTCCCGTTCCCGTTCCCGTTCCTCGCTTCTCACTTCTGACTTTTCGCTTCTCCGCTCCCCGCGCCTCAACTTCCGACTCCCACCCCAGCTCCCAAGGACCGGCCATGCCCGCCCCCTCGCCCGCCCTCGCCGGCCACTCGCGCCTGCTTACCGGCCTGTTGCTCGCGCTGTTCCTCGGCGCGCTGGAACAGACCATCGTCGCCACCGCGCTGCCGGCGATCGTGCGCGATCTGGCCGGATTCGACCTGCTCGGCTGGGCGCTGTCGGCCTACCTGCTCGCCACCGCCGCGGCCACGCCGGTGATCGGCAAGCTCAGCGACCTGCACGGCCGTCGCGCGCTGCTGCGCGCGTGCATGGCGCTGTTCGCGCTGGGCTCGGCGATCTGCGCGCTGGCGCCGGACATGCGCACGCTGATCGGCGGACGCGCCGTGCAGGGCATCGGCGGCGCCGGCCTGATCGTGGTCGCGCAGGCCGCGGTCGCGCAGCTCGCCGGCCCCGCCCAGCGCAGCCGCTACGCCGGCTACTTCGCCCTGGTATGGGCCGCGGCCGGGCTGATCGGTCCGCTGCTCGGCGGCGCGCTCAGCGACTGGCTGCACTGGCGCGCGATCTTCTGGATCAACCTGCCGCTGGGCGCGCTGGTGCTGTGGATCGGCGCGCCGGGACTGCGCGCGCTCGGCCCTGGGCACGGCGAGGGCCGCATCGATCTGGCCGCCACCGCGCTGTTCGCCGTCGCCACCGGCGCGTTCCTGCTGGCGCTGTCGTGGGGCGGCGCGCGCCATCCGTGGCTGTCGGCGCCGGTGCTCGCCGCGCTGGCGGTCGCGCTGGCGACCGGCGCGGTGTTCTTCGCTCGCCAGCGCCGCAGCGCCGATCCGCTGCTGGCGCCGGCGTGGCTGCGCGATCCGGCGATCGGCCCGGCGCTGGCCGCGAGCCTGCTGCTGTACGGCTTCTACATCGCGGTGGCGGTGCTGATGCCGGCGTACTGGCAGCTCGGCCACGGCCTGCGCCCGACCGTGTCCGGCGCGCTGTTGGTGCCGGCGTTGATCGCCGGCGCGGCCGGCGCGCTGATCGGCGGCCGCGCCGCCGCGCGCAGCGGCGATTACAAACGGCCGGTGCTGCCGGGACTGGCGATCGCGGCGCTGACCCTGGCGCTGATGGGCGCGCTGGCGTCGCAACTGAGCGCGTGGTCGGTCAGCGCCCTGCTCGCCTTGGTCGCCTTCGGCATCGGCCCGTGCACGGCCACGGTCAACGCGGTCGCGCAGAACGCCGCGCCGGCGCGGCAACTCGGCGCGCTGACCGGCGCGATGGCGCTCAGCCGCACCCTCGGCACCGCGGTCGTGGTCGCCGCCGGCTCGGCGATGATCGTCGCCCACGTCCGCCTCGGCGGCGGCGCGCTCGCCGGCGGCCTGCTCGCCGGCGGCGAAAGCGCGACGGCGCAGACACTGCCCGAGAACACCCGCGCGCTGCTGCGCGACGCCTACGCCGAACTGTTCTTCTTCGCCGCCGCCGGCATCGCCCTGGCGCTGCTGTGCTACGCCTGGATCCGGCCGCGCACCGCGCACGCGGCCGAACTGGCCGAGCCCGCGCCCGGCGCGTGAGCTGGCGCCGGCCGGCGCCGACCGGCGCGCTCCGCGTCGGCGCCAAGGTCGCGCCGGCCCGCGCCATCGGCCGAGATGCGTGATCCGCGACACACCCTCGGCCGCGACCGCCCGCAGCGCCTAGGGTCGCTCCTAGCTGGCCGCGCGCGCCCGCAGCGCCTGCAATGGACGCTACGCCCACCGCCGCCGCGCACGGCTGCATTCCGTCGCGACGGCGCACGACCAGGAGACCGGCCCATGGACAGCGTCAACGGCGCTTCAGGCAGCTCAGGCAGTTCCAGCACCCAGGACAGCCAGTCCGTTTCGCACACCGCGCAAACCGCGCCGACCGCGGCCGAAACCCGCGCGCAGGAACTCGACGACGAACTGGAGAACAATCCCCAGGCCACGGCCGCGCTGGCCGCGCTCACCGCCGATCCGAACTACGCCCAGCTCAGCGTCGAACAGCAGGTGCAGGCGCTGGACGCGTTCAACGCCGCGCCGAACCTGGCCACTGCGACCTATCTGCAAGGCGTGGCCGAGCAAACGCTGGACCCGCAGGCCACGCCGAGCGCGCTGACGCCCGACGCCGGGACCCTGACCCTGGACGGGCAGACCTACGACATCCGCAACGGCGAACTGATCGGCGCCGACGGCCAGGTCGCCGGCAGCATCCGCAACGACGGCCAGGTGCAGCTCGCCGGCGAGACCGCGCCGCGCAGCGTCTACGACGACATCAACACCCGCGTGCAACTGCGCGAAGCCGATGCGGCCGGGCAGACGCGCAACCTGGTCGACCTGCACGCCGCCGATCCCAACGCGCGCCTGGACAGCGCCGACCTCAACCGCGCGCTGACCCAGCGGGTCGAATCAGTGATCTCTCGCGCGCGCCGCGAAGGCATGGACATGCGCGTGACCGACACCTACCGCAGCGTCGCCGAGCAGAACGCGCTGTATGCGCAGGGCCGCACCGCGCCGGGCCGGATCGTCACCAACGCCACCGGCGGCAGTTCCTGGCACAACTACGGACTGGCGGCGGACATCGCCTTCAACGACGCGCGCGGCCAGCCGAGCTGGCCGGAGAACGGCAACTGGGACCGCTACGGCGAGATCGCGGTCGCCAACGGCCTGGAATGGGGCGGCAACTGGCGCGGCATCACCGACCGCCCGCACGTCGAGTACCACCCCGGCCTCGGCGCCGGCGAGGCGCGCGCGATGCTGCCGGCCTACCGCCAGGGCGGACTGCAGCAGGTCTGGAACAATCTCGGACTCTGACGTTGAGCCAGCGCACCGCCGACCTGCGTTAGCGGGCCGCCAGAGCGAACGCCGCCGCCCGACGCGGCCCTACGCCGACGCGCGTCTCCCGCGCGCCGTCTCCCGGCGCCACTAGGGTCGCTCCTAGCTGGCGCGCGCGGCCGCATTCGCGTGCAATGCCGCACTTCGCGCGCGATCCTCGCCGCGGCCTGAGGGGGACGTCTTGCACATGCAGTCGCCGCACCGCGCCATCAAGATCGGCGAAGCCACCAACAGATAAGCGCGTCCGAACGCGCACCGCGGCCGCAGCGGCCGCACCCGCCACACTTCCTCGGTATCGCATGAAAACCACCCTCGGCGTAGCCCTTACGCCTCCGAGCGCGGCCGCGCTGATCGCCGGCGCCTGCCTGCTGGCGGCCGCGTGCCTGCCTACCTGCCACGGCCGCGATTACGCCCGGGCCAGCGCCGCCGCGCCGGCCGCGTCGCCGTGCGCGGCGACGGCCAAGCCCGCGCGCGCGATCGCCGCCGACGCGCTGGACGAAGCCGCCGAAGCGGCGCAGGCCGCGCGTTACCCGCCCGGCGCGGCGCAAATGCAGGGCCACGCCGCCAGCGGCCAGCGCTGAGCGCGGCGCGTAAGGCCGCACTTCGCGCAGGTCAACTTCGGGCAAGCCGGCTTGGAGCAGGCCGGCTTGAAGCCGCCCAGCTTGCGCGGACGCGCGTCGAACGGCCGCGGTGCGCGCGCGCCGCGACGCGCTCAAGCGCCGGCGGACGCGTCCGCCAGCCGGCTGTGGCGGATGCCGTAACCGAAATACACCGCGCAGCCGAGCAGCAACCACAGTGCGAAACGCTCGTAGGTGACCCACGGCAGGCCCGAGATCAGCCACAGCGAAAAACCGATCCCGATCAGCGGCACCCACGGCGAGAACGGCGTGCGGAACGGCCGCTCCAGCTCCGGTCGGGTCCGGCGCAGCACCAGCACCGCGCTGCAGATCACCACGAACGCACTCAGCACGCCGATGTTGACCAGCTTGGCGAGTTCTTCCAGGGTGAACAATCCCGCCGCCAGCGCCGCCGCCGCGCCGATCAGCCAGGTCGTGCGCCACGGCGTGCGCCAGCGCGGATGGGCCTGGCCGAACCACGCCGGCAGCAGGCCGTCGCGGGCCAGCGCGAACCAGATCCGCGCGCCGGCCATCAGGTTGGCGAAGATCACGCTGGTGATGCCGCAGATCGAGGCCAGCGAAATCGCCACCATCACCCGCGGCATGCCGATCGCGGCGAACGCGTTGGCGACCGGCGCGTCGTTGTCGAGCGTGGCGTAGGAGACGATGCCGGTCAGCACCAGGCAGATGCCGACGTACAGCGTCATCGCGATCGCCAGCGACAGCACCACCGCGCGCGGCAGGTCGCGTTGCGGGTTCACCGCCTCCTCGGCCGCGGTGGTCATCATCTCGTAGCCGAACACGGCGAAGAACACGATCGAGGCGCCGGTGACCACGCCGCCGAAGCCGAACGGCATGAACGGCTGCCAGCGCGCCGGATCGACGAAGGCCGCGCCGGCGGCGATCACCAACACCGCCGCGCCGATCTTGATCGCCACCACCACGGTGTTGAAGCGCGCGCCGGCCTGGGTGCCGAACGCCAGCAGCGCGGTGATCGCCAACGCCACGAACACCGCCGGCAGGTTCACCCACTGCCCCGGCACGTCGCCGAAGTACGCGCCGCGCGCCCACAGCGGCAGTTCGACCCCGGCCGCGGCCAGCAAGGCCTGCACGTAGCCCGACCAGCCCACCGCCACCACCGCGGCGATCAACGCGAATTCCAGCAGCAGGTCCCAGCCGATCAGCCAGCCGGCGAACTCGCCGAGCACCGCGTAACCGTAGGTGTAGGCGCTGCCCGAGACCGGGATCAAACCGGCGAACTCGGCGTAGCACAGCGCCGCCGCGGCGCTGGCGATGCCGGCGATGACGAACGACAGCACCACCGCCGGCCCGGCGTGATCGGCGGCGACGGTGCCGGTCAGCACGAAGATGCCCACGCCGATGATCCCGCCCAGGCCGATCGCGGTCAGATGCCACAGCCCCAGCACCCGTTGCAGTTCGCCGCGCGTTTGCGCCTGGCGTTGCAGTTGTTCGACCGACTTGCGGCGCAACAGGCGGGCGGCGAGGCTCATCGAAGCTCCAGCGGCGGCGGACGACCCCGGCGATGCTCGCACCGGCGCGGCGCGCCGGACTAGTCGCGCTTGCCCGGTTGGGATGCGGAAGTCCGCATAATCGCAGCGCGGTTCGCGGATAGGTTCGCTGCGAGGCCGGACCGCGTCGACGACCTCAACCGTCGGTCGAGCGGCCGGCCCAATGGGTGCGGAAAGACCCCGGCGCGCGAAGTGCGGCGCATGCGCGCGAGCTTCGTCCTGCTCCGCCCGCCGCCCGGCTCATCCCGCCGACAGCAATCGCCACGCCAGCCATGCCGGCACGCCGAGATAGAACGCCGCCCGGCCCAGCCATTCCAGCGCGTCGCGCACCGCCGCGGCCCGCGTGGCGCGCAAGATAGAGGCCGCCGCCACCGCGGCTTCGATGCCGATCCGCAACACCGCCGCGAGCAGCATCAGGCCGATCGACCACGACGCCCACCAGATCAGCAGGCCGGTCAGGTACGCGCCGAGCCCGTAGCTGTAGTACTCGCCGAAGGTGCCGCCGAAGGCGATGACCTGATGCAGCCGGAACGCCACCAACGCCAGCAACAGCGGCAACAGCGCGAACTTCGCCAGCGGGTGATCGAGCCGGCGCCGGTGCGCGTCGGCGCGGGCCTGGGCCCACTCGGCCCAGGCGGCGGCGAAACGGCCTTCCCAGCGCACCGACGCGCCGCCGGCCGCCAACAGCCGCAGCAGCGATTGCGGCCGCGCCAGCGCCAGGCCGCGGGTCCAGCGCGGGCCCTCGGCCAGGCGCACGTCTACGCCGCTGCCCGGCAACGCGATGCGCCACGGCCGCAGCGCGGCGACCGACGCCAGCGGCAGTTCGATCCGCTGCCGCCGCTGTTCCAGCACCCACATCCCGTCTTCGACCCGCAGCTGCGCCGCGAACGCGCGCCCGATCGCCCACGCCGCCACCGCCGGCGCCACCACCGCCATCGCGAACAGGCGCAGTTGCGACAAGGATTGGATCTGCAAGCCGATGCGGGTCAGCATGTCGAACGCCAGCCACGCCAACCCCAGCCCGGCGCACAGCCGCAACGCGCCGGCCAGCGCGCGCCAGGGCGGCGTCAGCACCGCCGCATCGACCGTGGTTTCCTCGCGCGGCGCCGCGGCCGCGCGACGGCGCACCGACTGCCACACCGCCAGCATCGCCAATCCCAGCAGCACTCCCGCGCCCGCGCGCCCGACCCAATCGCCCCAGCGCACCATCAGCGTCGGCATCGGCGCGCGCGCGCCGATCGCCGCGGTCAGCACCGCCCGGTCGCCGGTCGCGGTGTGCGCCAGCACTTCGCCGCTCTCGTCGATGATCGCGCTGAGCCCGTTGCTGGTGACGCGCACCTGCGGCAGCCGGGTCTCGATGCTGCGGAACGCCGCGACCGCCAGATGCAGGCGCGCGCCCACCGGGTAATGGGTGAACCAGGAATCGTTGGACATGCCGACGATCGCCTGCGCGCCGAGCCGGGCGCCGTCGATGGCGAGGTCGGGATGCACGTCGTCCAGGCAGATCAGCGGCACCACGTTGACTTCGCGGCCGTCGGCGCTGCGCAGCGGCAGCACCCGCGCGCCGTCGCCCGGACGCCAGCCGCCGGTCCACGGCAGCGCGCGGCGCAACAGCGGGCCGTCGAGCCACGCCGGCACGTGCTCGGTCAACGGGAACGGATAGGTCTTGCGATAGACGCCGAGCAGTCCCTTGCCCGGCTCCAGCAACGCGGCCGCGTTGTACTCGCCGAGCGCGTCGCGGTCGTAGGTGCCGAACACCAGCGGCACGCCGGCGTGATCGACGAAGCCCTGCAGTTCGCGGTCGAACGCGGCGCCGTCTTCGCTGCGCGGATGGCCGAAGCTGGTGGGATAGACCGTCTCCGACCACAGCAATACGTCCGCGCCGTGATCGTTGATCGCCGAGGCCGACAGCGCGTAGTGCGCGTCGAGCACCTTGCGCACCACCGCATAGGCGCCGATCTGCCCGCGCAGGCGCTCGTAGTCGACGATGCTGGCCTGGACCATCGCCACCCGCAGCGCCGGCGCCGGCGCCGGCGGCGCCTGCAAGGCCGCGCGGCGCGCCATGCCGTAGCCGGCCATGCACGCCACGATCAGCGCCGCGGCCGCCAGCGGCCGCGCCAGCGCGCGCGCGCCCTGTCCGCGCCGTTCGATCGCCGTCGCCACGGCTTCGTTGACCAGCAGCAGCAACGCGGTCAGCCCGGCGGCGCCGCCGAGGTCGGCGACCTGGCGCAACGTCGCCGACGGATACAGGCCGTGCCCCAGGGTGTCGCCCAGCGCTTTCGGCGCCAGCCATTCGCAGGCCAGCCACGCCGAGGTCGCGGCCAGCGCGCGCAGTACTGCGCCGTAGCGGCGCCCGGCCCATTGCCTCGCCAGCGCGAACGCCAGCCATTGCGGCTGCATCAACGGCGCCAGCGCCAGCAGCGCCGCGGTCGCCGTCGTCGCGCCGACGCCGACATAGGCGCCGATCGCCGCGCCGAACCAATAGAACACCGCCGCGACGAAGGCGACGCTCATCAGCGCGCCGCTCGCCAGCGCGCCGCGCAGGGTCGTGCCGCGCCCGAGCGCCAGCAGCCACGGCACCAGCGCGACGAAGCCCAGGCCCCAGGCGAGGCCGCCACGGGCGTACAGGCCGAGCAAGAGCGCAGTGGCGAGCATGCCGGCCGGACCGCGCCAGCGGGACAGGGACGACCGCTCCTGGACCAAATCGAACGCTCCGTGTCGCGGTGTCAGTGGCGGGGAATCTCGATCTGGCGCTGCGGCATGCCCGGCGGCGCCAGTTCCGGCGGCACGATCCGGTTGTCCGGCATCGCGATCGGCCGCCCGCGCGCGTCGCGCAGGACGAAACCGGGCGCGAACATCAACACCGGTTCGATCGGCACGCCCTCGTCGGTGACCTGGTGATGGCGCACGTAACCGGTCGGCAATTCGTAATCGGCCGGCACCGCCAGACCGGCCAGCGGCGGGCTGGTGCCGGGCGGATTGAACGCGCCGATGCCGGTGCGCACGCCGGCCTGGTGCAAGGCCTCGATGACCTGCGCGCCGCTCGGCTCCGGATCGCCGGGGCGGAAATACGCGGCGAGGTCGTCGGGATCGTCGCTCGGCATCGTCGGCGGTTCCTGCCGCGACGCCGCGCGCGCCGCGGCGTCGGCCGCCGGCGAACCGCCCACGGACGTGGCGGCGGCATCGTGTTGGATGCGCGCCGGCGGCATGCCGCCGGCGTTGGCGCCGCGCACGGGCCACAACCACCAGCCGACCAGCGCCCCGACGACGGCGACGGCGACACAGGCCGCGCCCCATCGCCGGCCATCGCGCGCCGGCGGTTTCGCGATCACGCGCAGGCCCGCGCCGTCCGCGCGGGACGGCGAAGCCTGCGCGCGATTGCGTTCGGTCATGGCGCTAAGCCCTTAGCCTGCGCGCGGTTCACGGGCTCGCCGGCTGGTACACCGACAAGGCCCAACCCATGCGCTCGTGCCCGTACTGGTTCCAGATCGGGTTGCGGCCGCTGTTGATGGTCGGATAGCGCGACGCGCCGCTGCCGGTGGTGCCGCCCCACAGGCCGGCCGAGACCGTGCCGCCGGTGTAGGTCGGGTGGGTGTCGTCGGACTGGATGTAGTCGTAGGAACTCGACGAGGAAACGAACTTGGCGTTGGCGTCGCGCAAGGTCGCGCGCAAGGTCACCGCGATGCGGTTGACGTAGCTGGCCTCCGAGTCGCCGACCACGTAGCGCAGCGCGTCGGCGTCGATCTGGCCGTCGCCGTTGCTGTCGTAGTCCGCGCCCATGTACTGGGCGAAGCTGTCGGCGCACTTGAAGCCCTTCTGGCGCGCGTACTCGCACGTCCAGTAGTTCATCTTGGCGATCGCCGGCAGGAACTTGTCGCGCAGGCTCACGGTCTGGCCGGTGGCGGCGTCGCGGCACGAGCTCTGCACGTTGTCGGCGGCGTAGCCGGGGTAGTACAGGTTGGAGACGACCTTGAGCTTGACGTTGGCGTGGGCGTTGGCGTTGATGTAGTCCATCGCCGCGGCCACGTAGGTCTTGCACGAGTTCACCGCCGAATCCAGCACGGCGTAGTTGCAGGTGCCGGTCTGTTCCTTGAACGCGGTGCGCGCCTGCAGCCCGTCGTTGCCGCACATCTCGAAGCTCACCGCGCGGGTCGAGGCGGCCTGCATGTAGGAGCGCTCGGCGACGATCTTGTTCTCGTACACGTCGCGCGCCACCGCGCCGGACTTGGCCCGGCGGACGTTCTCGATGTCGGCGTTCCAGCGCGCCGACAGGTATTCGGCGTCCACCGTCGGCGCCGAGTACTTGGCCGCGTTGCTGATCGAGCCGTTGTAGCCGGCGAAGATCGAATCGCCGTAGGCGACGGTGCGGTAGACGGTGCTGGTGCCGGCCCGGTCGATGGTCCACGACACGTTCTGGTTCAAGGTGCTGGCCATGGCCGGCGCGCAGAGCGCGAACAGGGCCGCAGCCGGGAGCAACCGCCCCGCGTTGTTGCGGAACAGAGTCTTCATCCTTAATTCCCCTTCGAGATGATGTACGCGGCGGGCGCACGCGGGCGCCCGGTGAGAAAGTGCGGAAGGCAGAAGCTGGGCGATACGGGCGGTACGAGCGATACGGGCAATCCAGCGCGAGCCCGGTGCGCAGGCTCGCTTCGCGACAAGTCCGACTCATGACAACGCGGCCGGCGCCGTCGCCGCCGTGGCCGATCTGCGACGGACCTCAACGACGGCCGACTGCGATGCCGCTGCGCCGCCCCTGTCATCGCCCCCCGGACGCTAGCGTACGGTTTCGAGCGGGCGCAATGTGCGCTGCAACAGCCGCGCCGGGCTGCATCACGTTTTCGCGATCGCGATGGCGCGGACGCCGCGGCGCGCGCGCGAGTCGACGCACCGGGCGAACGTCGCGGCCGGCCGCGGCGATCCAGGCAACGGACCGCGCGCGGCTGCGCGAACCGCCGCGCCGGTCGGCGCATGCTCCCGCGCCGGGGCCGCCAGGGCGACAACGCGACGCCGGTCCGCCATCGTCGAATCCCGCATCGGATCGGCGCGGCCTGTTCGCGTCGCACCCGCGCCCGCGCCCGGCGCAGTGGGCGCTGCGGTTTGCTTCATAATCGGCGCATAAAGCCGCATCGACTCCGACGCCGCTCTACACGCTTTCAGGTCACGTATGGAATTCGGCATCGAAGTGATTGCGCTGCTCATGGCGGTGGCGTTCGTGGCGGGCGTGATCGACGCGCTCGCCGGCGGCGGCGGACTGCTGACGATCCCGGCGCTGATGGCCGCGGGCATTCCGCCGGTCGCCGCGATCGCCACCAACAAGCTGCAGAGCAGTTTCGGCACGGCCAGCGCCGTGTATGCGTTCGCGCGCAAGGGCAGGATCGATTTCCGCCGCTTCCGCAAGCCCGCGCTCGCCGCGTTCGCGGGCTCCGCGCTGGGCGCCCTGACCCTGCAACACGTTTCCCCGGCGTTCCTCAGCGGACTGATCCCGGTGCTGCTGATCGCGATGGTGGTCTACTTCGCGCTCGCGCCCAAAGCCTCCGAGGACGACCGGCACAGCCGCCTCGGTCCCGCGGCGCTGGTCGGCCTGGTCGCCGCGATCGGCTTTTACGACGGCTTCTTCGGCCCCGGCACCGGCGCGTTCCTGACCACCGCGCTGGTCGCCTTGTTCGGCATGGGGCTGGTCTCGGCCACCGCGCACACCAAGTTCCTCAACCTCTCCAGCAACGTCGCCGCGCTGCTCGCCCTGATCGTCGGCGGCCAGGTGCTGTGGACCCTGGGCCTGCTGATGGCGCTGTCGAGCGTGCTCGGCGGCCAGCTCGGCGCGCACCTGGCCTTGCGTGTCGGCGCGCGGGTGATCCGCCCGCTGCTGCTGGTCATGTCGCTGCTGCTGACCGCCAAACTGTTGTCGGACCCGGCCAACCCGCTGACCCGCTCGGTGCTGGGCCTGTTCTGAGACGCGCCGCCGCGGCGCGGGCACGCGCGGTCTGTGGCGTTCTGCCGCATCCGGCCTGCGCCGCCGCGTCTCTACAGTCGCAAGCCGGACTGGAGCGATGCGATGAACGACATGGGCGGCATGGACCTCAACGGGCGCTCGCGGCGGGCGGCCCTGCTCCACCTGGGCCTGGCCGCCTCGGCGCTTGCGCTGACGCCGGGCGCCGCGCGGGCAGCCGGCGGCGCAAACGGCGCGAACGATGCCGGCGACGATCTGATGCGGGTCGGCATGGTCGTCTTCGACGGCTTCCAGTTGCTCGACGTGTTCGGCCCGCTGGAAATGTTCGGCGCCCTGCGCGACCGGCTGCGGATCGCGATCCTCGCGCAGAACACGGGCCTGGTCGCGAGCAGCGCGGGACCGGCGATCGCGGTCGATCGCGCGTTCGCGGACGCGCCCGACCTGGACGTGCTGCTGGTTCCCGGCGGAATGGGCACCCGCCGCGAAGTCGGCAACGCCGCGCTGATCGAAGCGGTCAAGGCGCTGGCGCTGAAGACGCCGCATGTCGCCAGCATCTGCACCGGCGCGGCGATCCTGGCCCGTACCGGCGTGCTCGACGGCGCCAGGGCCACCACCAACAAGCGCGCCTTCGCCTGGGCCACCGCGCAGGGGCCCAAGGTCGATTGGGTCGAGCGGGCGCGTTGGGTCGAGGACGGAAAATATTTCACCTCCTCGGGCATCTCGGCGGGAATGGACATGTCGTTGGCGCTGATCGCCAAGCTGTTCGGCGGCGATACCGCGACGCGAGTGGCGAACGGCGCCGAGTACCGCTGGAACCGCGATCCGGGCGACGATCCGTTCGCCGCGCTTAACGGCCTGGCGCGATGACCCCGGCCGCGTGTCGCGCGCGCGGCGCGGCCGCCGCCGCGAACGCGCCGCGACCGCCAGGCGCGCGAACCGCCGGGTCGGGCAAGACGATCTAGGGCCATCCCTAGTGCCTCCGCGCGCCGGCCGGGGGTAGCTTCGGACTGCGGCGCCGTCCCCCTGCGCCGTCCCCCTGTCCGAACGGACCACAAGGAGCGTACCCATGGCCGAATCCTCTTCCGGCGCCTCCGGCGTCGGCGGCTCCGACGCCGCCAGCAACGCCAACGCCGCCAACCAGGCCCAGGCCGACGCGCAGCTCGGCGCGATGACCCAGGAAGCCACCGCCGCCGCGCAGAGAGCCGCCGACGCGGCCGCCGCCGCGGCCCGCGCCTGCAACGATCCCCAGGCCGCCAAAGAAGCCGCCGAAGCCGCGCAGCAAGCCGCCAAAGCCGCCGAGGAAGCCGCGCAGGCGGTCGACGACGCGATCGGCGGCATGATCACCACCGACGCCCAGCTGGAAGCGCACGAAGAAGCCGGCAACGCCGCCGCCGCGGCCGCCCGCTCGGCCGAAGCCGCGCAGGCCGCCGCCGACCGCGCCGCCGAGTCGCGCTGCGAAGGCGTGCCGATGTCGCAGGCGCAGCCGCCGGGGCCGACGCAAGGGCTGTCGCTGGCGACGATCAGCCAGCTCGATCCGCGCAACGCCTGATCCTGGCGCGCCGCGGCGCGGCGCCTGCGTCCGCCGCGGCTTCGCCGGCGCGCGCCGATTGCCGCGCGCGCCGCGCTGCGCCAAGCTGGCGGCCGCATTCGCACCGCGACAGGCCGCCCGATGACCGACGAGCAAGCGCCCGCACGCGCAGCGGCGGACCGCGAACGATCGCGCGGGGAACCGGCCGAATGCTTGGCCCGTTTCCTGTTGGCACGCTTCCTGGCCGAGCTCGACGCATGCGCGGACGCCATCGACGCCGCCTTGCACTTCGACGACCGCGCCGCGGTGAAGCCCGGCTACGACCGACTCATGCGCGTCGCCGCCGCGTATCGCGACCGCTGGCCGCGCCCGCCCTGCGCATGCGCGAGCGCGCGGACAGCCGATGCCGACGCCTGCCGCGAAGCGGTCGCCGCCGCCGAAGCGGTCGCGGCGGTGCTGGACCAGATGTCCGCCGGCGTGTCGAGCTATCAAGGCCTAGCCGGCGAACTCGCGCGAGCGCGGGCCCGGCTCGCCGCCGCGCTCGCGCACCCGGACCGCTGAGTCCGCGCCCCGCCCGCGGCGCGCTCAGCCCGACGCCGCCGGCGGCGCCGGGTGCGAGGAGCGATGGCGGAACTTGCGGGTCAACCATTCGCCGAGATCGTCGATGACGGTGAAGGCCGCCGGAATCACGATCAGGCTGAGCAGGGTCGAGGTGATCAGGCCGCCGATCACCGCGATCGCCATCGGCGCGCGGAAGCTGGAGTCGCCGGAGAAGCCCAGCGCGATCGGCATCATGCCCGCGCCCATCGCCAGCGTGGTCATGACGATCGGCTGGGCGCGCTTGCGGCAGGCGTCGATCAGCGCATCGTGCTGGGTCATGCCGTGCTCGTCCTCGGCGATCACCGCGTAGTCCACCAGCAGGATCGAGTTCTTGGTGGCGATGCCGATCAGCATCAGCAGGCCGATCAGGGCCGGCAGCGACAGCATGTTCTGGGTCAGCAGCAGCGCGCCGAACGCGCCGCCGGCGCACAGCGGCACCGCGGTCAGGATGGTCAGCGGCATCAGCGCGTGGTTGAACAACAACAGCAGCACCATGTAGATGCAGGCCAGCCCCGCCGCCATCGCCAGCAGGAAGCCGATGAACAGTTCGACGAAGACCTCGGCGTCGCCGGTGTTGAGGAAGCTCACGCCCGGCGGCAGTTGCTTGACGCTCGGCAGCCCCTGCACCGTCTCCATGACCTCGCCCAGCGGGCGGCCGTTGAGTTCGGCGGTCAGGGTCACGTTGCGCTGGCGCTGGTAGCGCGAAATCTGCGAAGGGCCGCTGCCCATGCGGATCTCGGCGACCGCCGCCAGCGGCACCGGGCCGTTGCGGCCGGGCACGCGCAGCTGGCCGATCAACGCCGGATTCGCCAGCGTCGCCTCGGCGAAGCCGACCCGGATCGGAATCTGCCGGTCCGGCAGGTTGAGCTTGGCCAGGCGCTGTTCGTAGTCGCCGGCGGTGGCGATGCGCGCGGCCTCGGCGATGTCGGCGGTCGCCACGCCCAGGTCGGCGGCGCGGGCCGGATTGGGCACGATCTGGATTTCCGGCCGCAGCAGCGACGCCGACGAGGTCACGCTGCCCAGCCCGGGGATCGCGCGCAGATCGCGCTCCAGCGCGATCGAGGCGTCCTGCAGCCGCTGCGGATCGTCGCCGGACAGCACCAGTTGCAGCAGGTTGCCGGGCTCGGAACTGACATAGCTCACCCGCACCCCGGCCAGGTCGGCCAGGCGCGCGCGCGCGTCGCGCTCGAGCGCGCGCTGGTCGCGTTCGCGGTCGTCGGCCAGGCCCCAGTCCAGCACCAAGGTGGCCTTGCGCACGTCAGGCACGCCGGTGGTCGAGGGGTCGCCCAGGTCCAGCACGCTGCCGATCGCGGTATAGACCTGCTTGAGCTCGGGCATGTCCTTGAGCAGCGCGCGCGCGCGCTCGGCGACCGCGCGGGTCTCCTCCAGGCGCGTGCCCGGCGGCAGTTCCAGGCTCAGGTTGCTGCGGCCCAGGTCCGACTGCGGGATGAAGGTGGCCGGGATCAGCGGCACCAGCGCCAGCGAAGCGACGAACAGCGCGGTGGCGATCCACAGCGTGCGCGCGCGATGGCGCAGCGCGGCGTCGACCCAGCCCAGGTACCAGCGCATCAGCCGGGTGTCGCCGGCCTCCTCGCCGTGCGGCTTGAGCAGGTAGGCCGCCATCATCGGGGTGAGCAGGCGCGCGACCAGCAGCGAGAACAGCACCGCGGTCGCCGCGGTCCAGCCGAACTCGCGGAAGAACTTGCCGGCGATGCCGGGCATGAACGCCACCGGCACGAACACCGCCGCCAGGGTCAGCGAGGTCGCGATCACCGCGTTGCCGATCTCGCCCGCGGCCTCGCGCGCGGCCTCCAGCGGCGGCTTGCCCATGCGCAGGTGGCGCACGATGTTCTCGATCTCGACGATGGCGTCGTCTACCAGGATGCCGACCACCACCGACAGCGCCAGCAGGGTGATCAGGTTCAAGGTGAAGCCGAACCAGTACATCACCGCGAAGGTCGGGATGATCGACAGCGGCAGCGCCAGCGCCGACACCCAGGTCGCGCGCCAGTTGCGCAGGAACGCGAACACCACCAGCAGCGCCAGCAGCGCGCCCTCCCACAGCATCGTCATCGACGAATCGTAGGAGCGGTGGGTCTCGTCTATGGCGGTGGTGACCAGGCGGAAATCGATGCCGGGGTGGCCGGCCTTGAGCCGGTCCAGCGCCGCGTGCACGCCGGCTTCGACCTTGACCTCGCTGGAGCCGCGCGTGCGCGACATCGAGAAGGCGACCACGTCGCGACCGTCCAGCAGCGCCGCTTCGCTGGGGTCGGCGGCGGCGTCGCTGACCCGCGCCAGCGTGGACAGCCGCACCGCTCGCCCGTCGGGCAGGCTGATCGAGTAATCGCGCAGCGCCTTGGCATCGGCGACGGTGCCCAGGGTGCGGATGGTCTGCTGCGCGCCGTCCAGCTCGGCCTTGCCGCCGGCGCGCTCGACCTGGATCGCCGCCAGCTGCCGCGACACGGCGCCGGCGGTGACGCCGTAAGCGAGCAAGGCGTTGGGGTCCATGTCCACCCGCACCTGCCGATCCACGCCGCCGACCCGGGTGACCCGGGCCACGCCGGGCACGCCGTACATGGCGCGGGAGACTTCGCGATCGACGAACCAGCTGGCCTCGTCCGCGCTCATCCGCGGCGCCACCAGCGCGTAGGTCATCAGCGAGCCGCCGATCTCGACCTTGGAGATCACCGGTTCCTGGATGTCCTGCGGCAGGTCGGTGCGGATGCGGGTGACCGCGTCGCGGGTGTCGTCCAGCGCGGTGGCCAGGTCGGCTTCGAGCTGGAACTCGATCTGGGTGGTGCTCACGCCCTCGCTGACCGTCGACATCACCCGCTTGACGTTGGTGACGGTGGCCACCGAGTCCTCGATCTTGCGGGTGACCTCGGCCTCCAGCTGGCTCGGCGAGGCGCCCGGCTGGGTCACCGTGACCGTGGTCATCGGGAACGCGATGTCGGGAAAGCGCGCCACCGGCAACTGGTGGAAGCCCCACAGTCCGGCGACGCAGAGCACGAAGAACACCATCATCGCCGGCAGCGGCCGGCGGATCGCCCAGGCGGAGAAATTCACGGCGCGCGCTCCGCGGCGGCGGGCACCACCCGCACGCGGTCGCCGTCGCCGAGGAAGCCGGCGCCGCCGCTGACCACGCGCTCGCCCGGCTTGAGCCCGTCGACGATCTCGATATGGCCGCGCGCGGCCTGGCCGGTGCCGACCCGGCGGCGCTGCACCGAGTGCGCGTCCTTCATCGTGAACACATAGCTGTGGCCGTCGCGCTGCACCACCGCGGCGGCGGGCACCATCAGCGCCTGGCCGTCGCCGGTGACGATGCGGCCCTCGACGAAGACCCCGGGCTTGAGCGGGCCGGGCTGCGGCAGGTCGGCGTAGACCGTGCCGGTCCGGGTCTGCGCATCGACGCCGGGACTGACCGCGCGGATGCGGCCGGCGACGGACCGGGCGCCGTACGCCAGTTCCACCGGGTCGCCGACGCCGACGTCGGCCAACTGCGCCTCGGACAGTTCGGCGCGCCATTCCAGCCGGCCGTCGCGGATCAGCCGCAGCAGCTCGGCGCCGGCCGAGACCACCTGGCCCGGCTGCACCAGGCGCTTGGACACCACGCCGTCGGCGGGCGCGCGCAGTTCGGCGAAATCGCGGCGCAAGCCGGCGGCATCGCGGCTGGCGCGGGCGGTGGCGACCTGCGCCTCGGCCTGCACCCGGGTCGCGCGCAATTCGTCCAGGCTGCTGGCGCTGATCAACTGGGTGGCGGCGAGCTTGGCGCCGCGGTCGTAGTTCACCTGCGCCAGCGTCAGCGAGGCCTGGGCCTGTTTCAAGCTGGCCTGCGCCTGGGCGAGCTCGCTGTCCAGGGTGCGGCGATCCAGTTCCAGCAGCACTTGCCCGCGGCGCACCGACTGGCCGACATCGACATGCAGCGCGGTCACGCGCTGGCCGCTGAGCTCCACGCCCAGCAGCATCTCCTCGTAGGCCGACACCGGGCCCGACACGCTGACCGAGCGCTGCACCGGCTGCAACCGCGCCTGGCTCAGCGAGACCGCGAGCGCCGACGCATCGGCGCCGGCATCGGCGGCCGCCGCGTCCGGTTTCTCCGCGCAGCCCAGCAAACCCGCACACACAGCGATCAGGGCGAACCAACGGATTGTTGAAGGCATCGGGGCTTCGTCAGGGGCGTGGAGTGGGCCGCGCGCAGCCCGGCGGCGCGGGCGCCGCCGGTTTCGCGGCGATCGCGGCAGCCTAGTGTGGCGGATTTAGAAGTTATTAAAGTCCGCGACGTTGCCGCAGCGCGAGGATCGCGCATACGCCGCGCCCCACTCCGCCCGGCGCGGGCCCTGGCGCAGCGGCGCGGACCGGGCGCCGCGGCCGCGATGCCGGCGTCGCCGCGGGCCGGACGTGTCTGGACGGCCCCGATTGTCCATACTGGTCGCCAATTCGCTGCACCGAAACTATCTAAATCGTTGAATCAAATGCAGAAAACCCAGAAAGCCGGCGCCAGCAAGGGCGCCGAAGAACACACCCCGCTGATGAAGCAGTTCTTCGCCGCCAAGAGCGAGCACCCCGACGTGCTGCTGTTCTTCCGCATGGGCGATTTCTACGAACTGTTCTACGACGACGCGCGCAAGGCCGCGCGCCTGCTCGACATCACCCTGACCCAGCGCGGCGCCTCGGCCGGCCAGCCGATTCCGATGGCGGGCGTGCCGCACCACTCCGCCGAAGGTTATCTGGCGCGGCTGGTGGCTCTGGGCGAATCGGTGGCGATCTGCGAGCAGATCGGCGATCCGGCCCTGGCCAAGGGCATCGTCGAGCGCAAGGTGGTGCGCATCATCACCCCGGGCACGGTCACCGACGAGGCGCTGCTCAACGAGCGCCGCGACACCTTGCTGCTGGCGGTCTCGCGCGGCAAGAGCGGTTGGGGCCTGGCCTGGGCCGACCTCGCCGCCGGCCGTTTCCTGGTCAACGAAGTGGCGAGCGAAGACGCGCTGGAAGCCGAACTGGCGCGGCTGGAACCGGCCGAAACGCTGATGCCCGACGAAGACGGCTGGGGCGCGTTCGTGTCCGAACGCAACGGCGTGCGCCGGCGCGCGCCGTGGCTGTTCGACGTCGACAGCGGCCGCCGCCAGTTGCTGCGCTTCTTCGGCCTGCACGACCTGTCCGGCTTCGGCCTGGAAGACAAGCCGCTGGCGGTCGCCGCCGCGGCCGCATTGCTGGGCTATGTCGAGGAAACCCAGAAGCAGCGCCTGCCGCACCTGACTTCGATCGCGGTGGAATCCGGCGACGGCGCGATCGCCATGAACGCCGCGACCCGCCGCCATCTGGAACTCGACAGCCGCATCGACGGCGACAGCCGCACCACCCTGCTCGGCGTGCTCGACAGCACGGTCACGCCGATGGGCGGGCGCCTGCTGCGGCGCTGGCTGCACCGGCCGCTGCGCGATCGCGTCGCGCTGCGCCACCGCCACCAGGCGGTCGCCACGCTGATCGAAAGCCGCGCCGGCGACGACGTGCGCGAACGTTTCCGCGCGCTCGGCGACCTCGAACGCATCCTCTCGCGCATCGCCCTGCGCAGCGCGCGCCCACGCGACCTGTCGACGCTGCGCGACGGCCTGGGCCTGCTGCCGGACGTGCGCGGCCTGCTGCGCCCGCTCGACGCGCCGCGCCTGACCGCGCTGGCCGACGAACTCGGCGAGCACGATGCGCACGCGCACCTGCTGGCCGAGGCGATCGTGCCGCAGCCACCGGTGCTGGCGCGCGACGGCGGCGTGTTCGCGCCCGGCTACGACGCCGAACTCGACGAGCTGCGCACGCTGTCGACCAACGCCGACCAGTTCCTGGTCGACCTGGAAGCGCGCGAGCGCATCGCCAGCGGCATCGCCACGCTCAAGGTCGGCTACAACCGCGTCCACGGCTATTACCTGGAAGTCAGCAAGGCCCAGGCCGAGAAGGCGCCGACCCACTACACCCGCCGCCAGACCCTCAGCAACGCCGAGCGCTACATCACCGAAGAGCTCAAGCAGTTCGAGGACAAGGTGCTGTCGGCGCGCGAACGCGCCCTGGCCCGCGAGCGGCTGCTGTACGAACAACTGCTCGACGCGCTCAACGAACGCCTGGAACCGCTCAAGCGCTGCGCCGCGGCGCTGTCGGAACTGGACGTGCTGTGCGCCTTCGCCGAACGCGCCGCGAGCCTGGACTGGTCGCAGCCGGAGCTGACCGAGGCGCCGGGCCTGTGCATCCTGCGCGGCCGCCACCCGGTGGTCGAGGCGGTGCGCAGCGAGCCGTTCGAGCCCAACGACCTGGTGCTCGACGACAGCAACGGCCGACGCATGCTGGTCATCACCGGTCCGAACATGGGCGGTAAGTCCACCTACATGCGCCAGAACGCGCTGATCGTGCTGCTCGCGCACATCGGCAGCTTCGTCCCGGCCGCGCGCGCGACGCTCGGCCCGGTCGACCGCATCCTGACCCGCATCGGCGCCGGCGACGACCTCGCCCGCGGCCAGTCGACCTTCATGGTCGAGATGAGCGAGACCAGCTACATCCTCCACCACGCCACCGACTGCTCGCTGGTGCTGATGGACGAGATCGGCCGCGGCACCTCGACCTACGACGGCTTGGCCCTGGCCGAGGCCTGCGCGCGCCACCTGGCGCACCACAATCGCGCCTACACCTTGTTCGCGACCCACTACTTCGAACTGACCGCGCTGGCCGAACCGGGCAACGGCATCGCCAACGTGCACCTGGACGCGGTCGAACACCGCGACCAGAGCGGCAACGAGCAACTGGTGTTCATGCACGCGGTCAAGGACGGCCCGGCCGACCGCAGCTTCGGCCTGCAGGTGGCGGCGCTGGCCGGCCTGCCCAAGTCGGTGGTCAAGCAGGCGCGCGGGCGCCTGATCGAGCTGGAGAACCAGGGCCGCGAGACGCCGAAGCCGTCGTTCGCCAAGGCCGCGCTGGATGCGCCGCAGCAGTTCGGTTTGTTCGCCGCGCCGTCCTCGGCCGCGCTGGACGCGCTGGCCGAAGTCGATCCGGACGAACTGACGCCGAAGCAGGCGCTGGAAGCGCTGTACCGGATCAAGGCGCTGGCCTGAACGCCGCAGAGACTTGAGCACTGCAGCGGCTTGAATGCTGCGGTGGCTTGAATGCTGCAGTGGGAGGGCCTTCAGGCCCGATGCCTTTCGCTCGGATCGCGATGATCGGACACAAAAGCATCGGACTTGAAGGCCCTCCCACAACGACAAGCGCAACGCTCTTGTGGGAGGGGCTTCAGCCCCGACGCTCTCGTCCCAGCCACCGCCAATCTGTGACCGCCGCAACCCGCCCCCGCCCGCGAGCCACGCACCCCAGCCGCTAAACTGTCGCCCGGAACGGACACCGGAGCGCCTGTGGAAGCCCTGCTATTCCTGGTCGGCATCGTCGCCGGCCTGATCCTCGCCCGCCTTTACCGCCCCGCCGCGACGAGCGCGCAGGCCCTCGTCGCGCAAACCGCCAGCCGCGACGACGACAGCGACGGCGCGGACGCGAGCGGGACCGAAGCGTCCGCCGCGCCCGCCGGGGACAGCGCCGCGCAGGCCGGGGAAACGCCGCAGGAGCGCCTGTTCGCCCTGGTCCGCCGCCTCGACGCGCTCGACGAACGCATCCAGCGCCCGCAGGATCTGCTCGCCTTGCCCGAGTTCCATCAGGGCGCGGAACTGCTCGCCGATCCGGCGCTGTTCGATGCCGAGGAACTGATCCGCCACCTCACCGGCTCCGGCTACGTCCTGCAATCGATGGTGACCAAGGCCTTGCCGCGTCGCCCCGATGTCGCGCTCGAACCGGTGCTCGACCAGGCCGGCGGTTTCGGCGGCTATCCGCTGCACTTCCTAATCGAACACCTGCGCACCCGCGCCGACGCCGGCGCGCTGCCGCGGCTGCTGCGCCACGCCCAACCGTGGTGGTGGGATTTCGCCCCGGTGCGCCAGCACCTGCGCGACTACCTGCAGTGGGCCGAACAGTTCGGCCCGGCGCCGGCCGCGCCGGCGCTGGACGACCTCGAGGAAAGCGCCGCCGGCCAGCTGCGCGACACGCTCAAGCGCTTCGATTCGCCGATGCTGCAGCCGTTGATCGAGCAGGCCGAGCGCGCCGTCGGCCGCCGCCGCGAAACCCGCGTGCTCGGCGCGTTCGGCCGGGTCGACGCCGCGCCCAAGCCGGGCGTGCGCGTGGCCCACGCCGCGCTGGAACAACAGCTCGAACGGCTGCACGAACTGCTGACCGGCGACGCCGCGGCCTCGGTGCTGGTGACCGGCGAGCACGGCGTCGGCAAGACCGTGCTGATCGACCTGCTGGCCCAGCGCCTGCAAGCCGAAGGCTGGCTGGTGTTCGAGGCCAGCGCGGCGGAAGTCCTGTCGGGCCAGAGCTACATCGGCGAGCTGGAAGAACGCGTGCGCGAGATGCTCGCCGTGCTCGACCGCCCGCGCGCGCTTTGGCGCGCGCCGGAGTTCTTCGACCTGCTCGCCAAGGGCTCGCACTCGCGCGACCCGCGCGGCCTGCTCGACCTGGTGCTGCCGGCGATCGAGCGCGGCCGCCTGCGCGTAATCGGCGAGATCACCCCGCGCCAGCTGGCCCAGTTGCTGATCGCGCGGCCGGTGATCAAGCACCACTTCGAACTGCTCAACCTGATGCCGCTGGAACCGGCCGCGCTGGCCCCGCTCGCCGCGCAATGGGCGCGGATCGAAAGCGAGCGCCTGGGCCGCGAGGTCGCCGGCGAACGCACCCTGGCCGAGGCCGCGCGCATGGCCGCGCAGTACTTCCCCGAACAGCACGAACCCGGGCGCCTGCTGCGCCTGCTCGGCGACGCGCTGCAGGCCGCATGCGCGCAGGAGCCGGCGGCGCTGCCGCTCGACGGCGAACGCCTGCTCGCGACCATCGCCCAGCGCAGCGGCCTGCCGCTGGAAGTCATCGACGACCGCCAGAGCCTGGACCTGGAGCGACTGCGCGAGTTCTTCCGCCGCCGCGTGCTCGGCCAGGACGAGGCGGTGGACGCGCTGCTCGACCGCATCGCCATGCTGAAGGCAGGCCTGACCGACAACGGCCGGCCGATCGGCGTGTTCCTGTTCGCCGGCCCCACCGGCACCGGCAAGACCGAACTGGCCAAGGCCCTCGGCGAGTTGCTGTTCGGCAGCGACGAACGCCTGCTGCGCCTGGACATGAGCGAGTTCCAGTCCGAGGACTCGGCCTGGCGCCTGACCGCCGACGAAGGCGGCGCCGGCGGCGTGCGCTCGCTGACCTCGCGCATCCGCGAGCAGCCGTTCTCGGTGGTGCTGCTGGACGAATTCGAGAAGGCGCATCCGAAGGTGTGGGACCTGTTCCTGCAGGTGTTCGACGACGCCCGCCTGAGCGACCGCAGCGGCCACACCGCCGACTTCCGCCACAGCATCATCATCCTCACCAGCAACGTCGGCTCGACCATTTCGCGCAGCGCGGGGCCGGGCTTCACCTCGGTGCGCGGCGGCTATTCGCGCAGCGCGGTGGAGAAGGCGCTGTTCGAGACCTTCCGCCGCGAATTCATCAACCGACTCGACCGGGTGGTGCTGTTCAATCCGCTCGACCGCGCGCTGATGCGCGAGATCCTGCACAAGGAACTCGCCCGCGTGCTGACCCGGCGCGGCCTGCGCAACCGCGACTGGGCGGTGGAATGGGAGCCGTCGGCGATCGAGTTCCTGCTCGACCGCGGCTTCACCCCGGACCTCGGCGCGCGCCCGCTGCGCCGCGCGATCGAGCACTACCTGCTGGCGCCGCTGGCGCGCAGCATCGTCGAGCACCGCGCGCCGCAGGGCGATCAGTTCCTGTTCGTGCGCAGCGCCGGCGACAAGCTCGAGGTCGAGTTCATCGATCCCAATCCCGCCGCCGGCGCGCTCGCGGCGCCGGCGCCGACGCCGCAACCGGCCGACGGCGCGGCCGCGCCCGCCACCGACGACCTGCGCGATCTGGTCTACGCGCCGGTCTCCGGCAGCGAGGCGGTCGCGCGCCTGGACGCGCGGCTGGCGGCGCTGGAAGACATCGTGCTCGGCGCGCACTGGCGCGGCGAGCGCGAAGCCGACTACGCGCGCATGGCCGCCGCCGGTTTTTGGGAATCGCCCGACCGCCACGCCGCGCTCGACCGGATCGAGCGCCGCGACCGCATCGAAAGCGCGCTCGACACCGCGCTGCGCCTGCAGCAGCGGCTCGGCCGCGACGGCGGCAACGCGCGCTTCGTGCAATCGCTGGCGCAGTTGCTGTTCCTGCTCGGCCTCGCGGTGGACGCGCTGCGCGGCGAGCGGCCGCAGGACGCGCTGGTGGAGATCGACCTCAGCGAATCGGCGCAGCCGCGCCAGGGCCAGGACCTGCGCGCGTGGTGGCGGCAGGTGCTGGACATGTACCTGGGCTGGGCCCAACGCCGCAACATGCGCGTGCAAGTGCTGCGCGAGGACCGCGAGCGCGGCAGCGCCTGGCTCGCGGTCAGCGGCTTCGGCGCGTTCGAGTTGCTGCAGCACGAGGCCGGCCTGCACGTGTACGAAGACAAGGCCGACGATCAAACCCAGCGCCTGTCGGTATTGGTCCAGGTCGCGCCCGACCTGCCCGGCCGCGCGCGCCAGGCGCAGGGCGCGCCGGCGTCCGCGGGCGGCGAGAGCGAGCGGCGCATCGCCCGGCGTTATCGCCAGTCGCCGGCGCCGCTGGTGCGCGACGGCGTGCGCGGCTGGCGCAGCGGGCGGCTCGATCGGGTGCTGGCGGGCGAGTTCGATGCGATAAGCGGAGAGTGATGCGTTCGCGGCTGCGGTGAAGCATGGTCGCGGCTGAGATGAAAGCGTCGGGCCTGAAGGCCCTCCCACAACAGCCGAGCGCGTCGGCCGCTGTTGTGGGAGGGCCTTCAGGCCCGACGTTCTTTTCCCAGACGCCACGCCACCTGCGACCGCGCTCACAACAACGCACTCCATCGCGGCCGCAATAGCTCATCCCTATCGAACAAGTCGAAACATTCAATTTCCTAATCCCACCCCACCGCACTTATCGTCGAGGCTCCTCCCCATCCCAGGCACGGAGCCAGCATGAGCCCGCCCGACGATTCCAAGCCCCGCAGCAAACTCACCACCGCCTTCGGCGCGCCGGTGGTCGACAACCAGAACAGCATGACCGCCGGCCCGCGCGGCCCGCTGCTGATGCAGGATCTGTGGCTGATCGAGAAGCTCGCCAACCTCAACCGCGAGATCATCCCCGAGCGGCGCATGCACGCCAAAGGCTCCGGCGCGTTCGGCACGTTCACCGTCACCGGCGACATCCGCCGCTACACCCGCGCCAAGATCTTCGACGGCGTCGGCAAGCAGACCCCGATGTTCGCCCGCTTCACCACCGTCGCCGGCGAGCGCGGCGCGGCCGACGCCGAGCGCGACATCCGCGGCTTCGCGCTGAAGTTCTACACCGAGGAAGGCAACTGGGATCTGGTCGGCAACAACACGCCGGTGTTCTTCGTGCGCGATCCGCGCAAGTTCCCCGACCTCAACAAGGCGGTCAAGCGCGACCCGCACAGCAACCTGCGCAGCGCGCGCAACAACTGGGACTTCTGGACCAGCCTGCCCGAGGCGCTGCACCAGGTCACCATCGTCATGAGCGACCGCGGCATCCCGGCCAGCTATCGCCACATGCACGGCTTCGGCTCGCACACCTACAGCTTCATCAACGCCGACAACGAGCGCTACTGGGTCAAGTTCCACCTCAAGACCCAGCAGGGCATCAAGAACCTCACCGACGCCGAGGCCGGCGAGCTGATCGGGCGCGACCGCGAAAGCCACCAGCGCGACCTGTTCGAGGCGATCGACCGCGGCGACTTCCCGAAGTGGAAGGTCTACATCCAGGTCATGCCCGAGCTCGACGCGGACAAGGTGCCCTACCATCCCTTCGACCTGACCAAGGTCTGGCCGAAGAAGGACTACCCGCTGATCGAAGTCGGCGAAATGGAGCTCAACCGCAATCCCGACAATTTCTACGCCGACGTCGAGCAGAGCGCGTTCGCGCCGAACAACCTGGTGCCGGGCATCAGCTACTCGCCGGACAAGATGCTGCAGGCGCGGCTGTTCGCCTATTCCGACGCGCAGCGCTACCGGCTCGGGGTCAACCACCACCAGATCCCGGTCAACGCCGCGCGCTGCCCGGTGCACAGCAACCACCGCGACGGCGCCATGCGCGTGGACGGCAACTACGGCGGCGAGCTGCATTACGAGCCCAACAGCTACGGCCAGTGGCAGGAGCAGCCCGAATACCGCGAGCCGCCGCTGCGCATCAACGGCGACGCGGATTTCTGGAACTTCCGCGAGGACGACGCCGATTACTACTCCCAGCCCGGCGACCTGTTCCGGCTGATGACCCCGGCCCAGCAACAAGCGCTGTTCGACAACACCGCGCGCGCGATGGGCGATGCGCCGGAGTTCATCAAGCGCCGCCACATCGGCAACTGCGCCAAGGCCGATCCGGCCTACGGCGCCGGCGTCGCCAAGGCGCTGGGCCTGGGCGATTGAAACGTCCGTCGCGCCGCTCCTACACGGCCTGCGTGTAGGAGCGGCGCAAGCCGCGACCGCGAAACCTCACGCCTGCGGCGCAAGCTCGAACGAACGCCCCGGGCTCACCCCTCCAGATTGCACGCCGCGATGCACTCGCGATAAATCCGCCCGCAATGCGCGGTGCTGCCGCCGCCGGCCTGGGCCCTGCAATCGTTCGCCAGTTCCTGACACGTGCTGTAGCAGCCCGGATCCGACGCCGACGCCGACGCGCCGAACCCCAACCCGAACACCAGCGCCGCCGCGGCCAACCATCCCATGTGCATCCGCTTCATCGTCTTGCCTCCTTGGACTTTGGATCGCCAACGCCGGCCCCGATGGCCGGCGCTGGCCGCAGTGTAGGCAGCGCGCGGCGCGCACAATGCGTGTTGCACGGCAACAAGCCGCGCGATGCGCGCCGTGCGTCGCGATTCCCGCGCGCGGTCACACCACCGCCATCGCCCGGCTCGCATGATCGGCGGGCGAAGCGGACGCCGGGCGGCCTGCCATAGTCGATCCCTATCGAATATGTCGTAAGGATCAATTTCACTTCGGCGTCGACCCCGCCTATCGTCGCTTGGCACTCCGCGATCACCCACGCCAGCGATGAGCCAGCCGGACGATCCCAACGCCGTACCCTTCGCGGCCGCCCACGGCGGCGCGCGCATCGCCGACGCACCGCGCCGGCGCCGATCCGTCTTACCCCATCCACCGCCCCCGCCCCGCCGACCGCGCACATCGCGCGCGTCGGCCCGGCGCTGCGTTGCGCACGCGCCACTCGCCCTCGCCCACCCGCCCGCACCCACCGTCAAAGGCACGCACCCATGTCGAAAGAAAGCAAATGCCCGTTCAACCACGCTGCCGGCGGCGGCACCTCCAACCGCGACTGGTGGCCCAACCAACTCAACCTCAAGATCCTGCACCAGCAGGCGCCAGCGACCGATCCGATGGGCGCAGGCTTCGATTACGCCGAAGCCTTCAAGAGCCTTGATCTCGACGCGGTCAAGAAAGACCTGCACGCGCTGATGACCGATTCGCAGGACTGGTGGCCGGCCGACTTCGGCCATTACGGCCCGTTGTTCATCCGCATGGCCTGGCATAGCGCCGGCACCTATCGCATCTTCGACGGCCGCGGCGGCGCCGGCGCCGGCCAACAACGCTTCGCCCCGCTCAACAGCTGGCCCGACAACGGCAACCTCGACAAGGCCCGGCGCCTGCTGTGGCCGATCAAGCAAAAGTACGGCAACAAGATTTCCTGGGCCGACCTGCTGATCCTCACCGGCAACGTCGCCCTGGAATCGATGGGCTTCAAGACCTTCGGCTTCGCCGGCGGCCGCGCCGACGTGTGGGAACCGGAAGAAGGCGTGTACTGGGGCGCGGAGACCGAATGGCTCGGCGACAAACGCTACAGCGGCGACCGGGTGCTGGAGAATCCGCTCGGCGCCGTGCAGATGGGTCTGATCTACGTCAATCCGCAGGGCCCCAACGGCAATCCCGACCCGATCGCCGCCGCGCGCGACATCCGCGAGACCTTCGCGCGCATGGCCATGAACGACGAAGAGACCGTCGCCCTGATCGCCGGCGGCCACAGCTTCGGCAAGACCCACGGCGCCGGCCCCGAGTCGCACGTCGGCCGCGAGCCCGAAGGCGCCGACCTCGCCGACCAGGGCCTGGGCTGGGCCAGCAGCTTCAACAGCGGCAAGGCCGGCGACGCCATCACCAGCGGCCTGGAAGTCACCTGGACCAGCACGCCGACGCAGTGGAGCAACGAGTTCTTCGCCAACCTGTTCGGCTACGAATGGGAACTGAGCAAGAGCCCGGCCGGCGCGCACCAGTGGATCGCCAAGGACCCCGCCGCGGCGAACAAGATCCCGCACGCGCACGATCCGGACAAGCGCCAGGCGCCGACCATGCTCACCACCGACCTGTCGCTGCGCTTCGATCCGGCCTACGAGAAGATCTCGCGCCGTTTCTTCGAAAATCCCGACCAGTTCGCCGACGCCTTCGCCCGCGCTTGGTTCAAGCTGACCCATCGCGACATGGGTCCGCGCGTGCGCTACCTCGGCAAGGAAGTGCCGGCCGAGGAACTGATCTGGCAGGACCCGATCCCGGCCGTCGATCATCCGCTCGTCGACGCCGGCGACATCGCCGCGCTCAAGGCCAAGATCCTCGCGTCAGGCCTGAGCGTGTCCGAGCTGGTGTCCACCGCCTGGGCCTCGGCCTCGACCTTCCGCGGCTCCGACAAGCGCGGCGGCGCCAACGGCGCGCGCATCCGCCTGGCGCCGCAGAAGGACTGGGAGGTCAACCAGCCCGCGCAACTGGCCAAGGTGCTGGCGACGCTGGAAGGCATCCAGAAGGACTTCAACGCCGCCGCCGGCGGCAAGAAGGTCTCGCTGGCCGACCTGATCGTGCTCGGCGGCGCCGCCGGCGTCGAACAGGCGGCGAAGAACGCCGGCGTGGCGATCGACGTACCGTTCGCGCCCGGCCGCATGGACGCCAGCGCGGAGCAGACCGACGTCGAATCCTTCGCCGCGCTCGAACCGCTCGCCGACGGCTTCCGCAACTATCTGGCCGGCGCGTACAAGCCGATCGCCGAAGCGCTGCTGATCGACCGCGCGCAACTGCTCGACCTCAGCGCGCCGGAGACCGCCGTGCTGGTCGGCGGCCTGCGCGTGCTCGGCGCCAACGCCGGCGGCAGCAAGCACGGCGTATTCACCGACAAGGTCGGCGCGTTGAGCAACGACTTCTTCGTCAACCTGCTCGACATGGGCACGGCGTGGAAGCCGACCAGCGAGGCCCAGGACGCGTTCGAAGGCCGCGACCGCAAGACCGGCGCGCCGAAGTGGACCGCCACCCGCGTCGACCTGGTATTCGGCTCGCACTCGCAACTGCGCGCGATCGCCGAGGTCTATGCCAGCGGCGACGCCAAGGAGAAATTCGTGCGCGACTTCGTCGCCGCCTGGAACAAGGTGATGAACGCCGACCGGTTCGATCTGAAGAAATAAGCGCCCCCGTCGCGGCGACCGCCTCGCGCGGCGCCGCGGCGGCGGCGCTCCGCGAAACCCTCTGCGATCTCATGCCCGGCGGCCTCCCGCCGGGCTTTTTTTGTTGCCCGCCGCGTCGGCGACAGCGCTCGCGCCAACACAGCCCCACCAACCGTCATTCCAACGCAAACCGAAATTCATTTTGCATTCGCTTTTGCATTTGCCGTTGGCTCTGACGCAACCCCAAGCAAAGCACACGCCCCGCAGCCCCGAAGGGCGTGCGCACGGATGCGCACGTGCGCCATGGGACAGGATGTCCCTTATGGCGCGGCCCCGCGCCCGGTGCTGGACTTAGTGGCTCTTGATCCGAAAAAACAAGGCCTTTTCTTTGGTTACTTTCTTTGTGGCTTAAGACAAAGAAAGTGACCCGGCCGCTTGCGGACGGAAGCTTTTGATCGTGGCTTGTCGTCACGCGTTGCGACAACAAAGGCAAGAGCAACCGCAGAGTCAAAATGGATTCCGGCTTTCGCCGGAATGACGGCTTGAGAGGTTCGTTGCTTCAAAGAACGACGGCGGAGCGACGTCGCTTCGGTTGGATTCCGGCTTTCGCCCGAATGACGGCTCGGAAGATTCGTAGCTTCGGCCACCACGACGTCCCCACTCGTGCCACCAGCAAACATCCCAACACACACCAAGCACCGCTACGCACCCAGTCTCCACACCCACTCCAGCCCCAGCCACCGGCATCACCCCGCACTAACGAGCCGGCGCTAGCATCTGCACTCCCCGTACACCGGAATTTAACGATGAGCGCCTCGCTGACCGACGACCTTCTCAACCAGCTCCAGGGCCAGCCGCTGGCGCAGATAGGCAGCCAGCTCGGCCTGTCCGAGTCGCAGACCCAGAGCGCGGTCGGCCAGGCGCTGCCGCTGCTGCTCGGCGCGCTGGGCCGCAACGCCAGCCAGCCCGAGGGCGCGCAGGCGCTGTTCGGCGCGCTGCAGCGCGATCATGCCGACGCGGGCGGCGGCGCCGCCGGGCTCGATCTCGGCGGCGTGCTCGGCGCGGTGCTCGGCGGTGGCGGCGGTCGCCAGACCGACGGCGCCGGCATCCTCGGCCACATCTTCGGCGGCCGCGAAGACACCGCCGCGCAGGGGCTGGGCCAGAGCACCGGCCTGGGCGGCGGCCAGGCCAATACCCTGCTGAAGATCCTCGCGCCGATCGTGCTGTCCTACCTCGCCCAGCGCATGTTCTCCGGCGGCAACCAGGCCGCGGCCAACCCGCAGCAGCTCGGCGACGCGCTCGGCCAGGAACACCAGCGCATCCAGCAACAGGGCGGCGCCGGCGGCCTGCTCGGCGCGGTGCTCGACCAGGACGGCGACGGCCAGCTCGGCATCGGCGACCTGCTCAAGATCGGCGGCAACCTGCTCGGCGGCAAGCGCTGAGTTCCCCTGCCCGGCGCCTAGTCGCCGGGATTCGCCGAACGGCCGCCTCGCGCGGCCGTTCGTGTGTCGGGGAGCGCGGTTTTCGCAGGAGACGGTCGCGGCCGCGCGATACCGCGCGCATCTGCGTTGCTCGCCCTGCACGCGGGCTTCCACGAAACAAGCCGAGCCGCGCCGGCTGCCGCAGCAACGCGGTCGCGGCTTGCGCCGCTCCTACAGGGAGATCGCAAGCGTCGTCCGCTCCCTGTAGGAGCGGCGCAAGCCGCGACCGCGCAACGGCAGATCGCGCCGAATCCACGACCACGACGATCGCAACGCCGACACCGCGCCCGCGCCGACTCGCCCGCGTCGCCGCTACAACGCGTCGATATCCCCCAACGCCTTGATCAGCCGCCGCGCGCGCTTGTCCGGCTTGGTCTCCGGCGCGCGGTAGCCGTTGCGCTCGGCCGCGCGCACGGCGCGCGCCTGGTCGCGCGCCAGGCGCGATGCCTCGGTCTCGGCGTACAAGGTCTGCGCGACGCTGGCCGGCCCGCGAGTGTCGCTCAAACCGGTCACCGCGATCTCGAAGTGTTCCTCGCCGCGCGCCACTTTCAGCGCGTCGCCCAGGCGCACCGCGCGCGAAGCCTTGGCGCGCTGGCCGCCGACTTCGACCTTGCCGGTCTCCACCGCCTGCCGCGCCAGGCTGCGGGTCTTGTAGAAGCGCGCCGCCCATAGCCACAGGTCCAATCGCACCGTCGCCTGCGCCGGCGCGCCCGTCGTTTCGTCTTGCTTGCTCATCGGCGCGAACGATACCACCGCGCGCGCGCCGCCGATGCGACGCCGCCGCGCCGCCCGTCGCCGCCGCACGGCCGCGGCGCGTGCGGATTTCGAGCGATCGCGCCACACCGCGCGCAATCGCCGGCGCCGCCCCGGCCCGGGCGCGCGGCATACTGCGCACTCGTTCGCCCCGCGCGGCCCGTCGCCGCTCCTGCGCGCCCCGCGCGGCATACTGCCGTCTCGCCCGTCCGCCCGGTACCGACATGGCCCCCAGCGCATCCCGCGGCAGCCACTTGCTGACCGAAGGCCCGATCGGCCGCACCATGATCTCGTTCGCCTTGCCGATCATGGCCGGCAACGCGGCGCAATCGCTCAACGGCTCGATCAACTCGATCTGGGTCGGCCGCTACCTCGGCGAGGCCGCGCTGACCGCGACGGCCAACGCCAACAACATCATGTTCTTCCTGATCGGCTCGATGTTCGGCGTCGGCATGGCCGCGACCATCCTGATCGGCCAGGCCACCGGCGCGCGCGACACCGCGCGGGCGCGGCGGATCATGGGCACCAGCGCCAGTTTCTTCCTCGGCCTGTCGGTGGCGATCGCGGCGGTCGGCTGGTTCTTCGCCGACGCGATCCTGCGCGGCATGGGCACGCCGCCGGCCGCGCAGCCGCTGGCCGAGCAATACCTGCGGGTGATCTTCCTCTCGATCCCCTTCATCTACGCCTTCGCCTTCCTGTCCTCGGCGCTGCGCGGCCTCGGCGACTCGCGCACGCCGTTCCGGTTCCTGCTGATGTCGGTGGCGCTGGACATCGTGCTCAACCCGCTGCTGATCTTCGGCTGGGGCCCGCTGCCGGGGCTGGGCATCGCCGGCTCGGCGCTGTCGACCTTCATCGGCCAGGGCGCCAGCCTGGCCGCGCTGCTGCTGCACCTGCGGCGCAAGCGCCACGTGCTGTGGCTCGGCCGCGGCGACGCGCACCTGCTGAAGATCGATCCGGCGGTGCTGCGCGCGCTGATCGTCAAGGGCGTGCCGATGGGCCTGCAGATGGTGCTGATCTCGCTGGCGATGATCGCGATGATCCGCCTGGTCAACGCCCACGGCACCGCCATCGCCGCCGGCTACGGCGCCGCGCTGCAGTTGTGGACCTACGTGCAGATGCCGGCGATGGCGATCGGCGCGGCGTGTTCGTCGATCGCCGCGCAGAGCGTCGGCGCCGGCCGCTGGGACCGGGTCGACGCCGCCGCGCGCACCGGCACCTTGTTCAATTTCCTGCTGACCGGCGCGCTGATCGCGCCGCTGATCCTGTTCGACCGCTACACCCTGGCGCTGTTCCTGCCCGACGGCAGCGCCTCGTTCGAGATCGCCCGCCACCTCAATCACATCGCGATCTTCTCGTTCCTGTTCTTCGGCGTGACCTTCGTGATCTCCGGCGTGGTCCGCGCCACCGGCGCGGTGATTCCGCCGCTGCTGATCCTGGGCTCGGCGCTGTGGGGCGTGCGCGTGCCGTTCGCGACCTTCCTGCAGCCGGTGCTGGGCCTGGACGCGCTGTGGTGGAGTTTTCCGGTCAGCGCGCTGTGCTCGATGCTGGTGTCGATGGCGTACTACCGCTGGGGCGGCTGGCGCCGCGCGAAGATGATGGCCGCGCCCGAGCGCGTGGCCGCGCCGCTGGCGACCCAGACCATCGCCACGCCGGCGGAAGTGCCCGCGCATACGCCGGCGCCGGTGGCCGATACGAGTCCCGACGACGATGCGGTGGCGGTCGACGAGGATCGGCTGGAGCGCGGCTGAGGAGCGCGGCGGCGGCCTGCGGCGGTTGTTGTGGGAGGGCCTTCAGGCCCGATACTTTTGTGTCCGATCGCCGCGATCCGAGCGAAGGGCATCGGGCCTGAAGGCCCTCCCACAAAAAACAAGCCCGGCGACCGCCGCGGTCAGATCTGCTCCAGTTCCAGCGTGAACACCCCGGCCTCGCCCTGGTCGAAGGCTTCGCGCCAGATCCGGTAGCCCTCCAGGTCCTCCTCGCGCACCGGCATGCGCCCGATCACCTGCGGCCGCGCCTCGGCCACGCGCGTGCCGACGATGGGGAAGTGGCCGAGCAGGCGGATCGTCTTGAGCTCGGCCACGTCGGCCTCGTCCTCGCGCCGGACCTCGTCGACGGTGTGGGTGTCGAACTTGCGCAACGACAGCGCTTCGCGCCCGTCCGGCAACGCATCGACGCGCTGCACCCAGAAAAAGCCCCAGGTGCCGTCGCTGCGCGGATAGGTGCAGATGTCGCCTTCGGACAGGCCAGGATTCATGGACGCTCCCGCCGCGGGGGCGGCGCGATGTTCGGGGACTGCGGCGGGCAGGACCGCGTGGCGAATCTAGCGCGATTCGCGACCCGCGCACAGCGGCGCGGCCGGCCGGGCGCGGGGGCGATCGCGGTCACGTCGGCGGCCGGCGATTGCGCTCACGCCCGGACGTAATGCGGGAACTGTGCGTCTTCGCCGATAGCGATTGCGCATGTGCGGGCTCCCCATGGACTGGCGGCTCGCTGGGCGCGGGTTTGCGCGCGGCGTCCAGCGAGCCTTACGTCAGTCCACAGGCGCGGGTGCCGAAGCTCACCGCCTTGTCGCGATGCAGCCACGGGTCGTGGCTCTCGCAAGAACGCGGCTTCGAGGCTTGCATCGGCACGCCGAACGCAGCCTGGTCCGCCGGTTGCACGCCGCATCGGCGCAAATGCAAACGGCCGCCTTTCGGCGGCCGTTCGCGACGCAGCAGCGGCGTACCGGGTTACTCGGCGGCCGGCGCGTTCTTGGCGCGCGCGTAGGCGGCCAGATCTTCCTTGATGCGGGCCTTCTTGCCTTCCAGGCCGCGCAGGTAGTACAGCTTGCCGGCGCGAACCTTGCCGCGGCGCTTGACCTGGACCGAGTCGATCACGGCGCTGTGGGTCTGGAACACGCGCTCGACGCCGTAGCCGTGCGAGATCTTGCGCACGGTGAACGACGAGTTGAGGCCGGCGTTCTTCTTGCCGATGACCACGCCTTCATAGGCCTGGACGCGCTCGCGGTTGCCTTCCTTGACCTTGACGTTGACGACGACGGTGTCGCCCGGGCTGAACTCGGGCAGCTTGCGCTGCACCTGCTCGGCTTCGAAATTCTGGACCAGCGTATGGATCGACGGCTTGTTCATGGCTATGGCCTGTTGGATTAGTTGTTGCGCGAGTGCACGTGGACCCGCGTCATGGCATGGATACAGCTAAGCGGCTAATTATAACGGGAATTTTTCGGCCGTGGCTAGGGCTCAATCGCCCCGCGCCGCGCCGCCGGTCGCAGAACCGTCCGCCGCTGGGGCGGAAACGGCCTCGGAAGCGGCCCTGGAACCGGTTTCCGCGCCCTCCCCGGCCGTCGCCAGCTCGGCCCGGTAGGCCGCCAGCAGCTTGCGGTCGGCCTTGGACAGGGCCGCCTCGTCGAACAGGTCGGGTCGGCGCTGCCAGGTCCGGCCCAGCGACTGCTGCCGGCGCCACTGGGCGATGCGGGCGTGGTTGCCCGACATCAGCACCTCGGGCACGGCGCCCAGCTCGTGCTCGACCGGGCGGGTGTAATGCGGGCAGTCCAGCAGCCCGTCCTCGAAACTGTCCTGCACCGCCGACTCGGCATCGCCGAGCGCGCCGTCCTGCAGGCGCGCGACCGCATCGACCACCACCGCCGCGGCCAGCTCGCCGCCGGACAGCACGTAGTCGCCGATCGACAGTTCCTCGTCGACCTCGGCCCGGATCAATCGCTCGTCGACGCCCTCGTAGCGCCCGCACAGCAGGATCAGCCGCGCGTGGCCGGCCAGCTCGCGCACCTTGGCCTGGTCCAGCCGCGCGCCTTGCGGGCTCAGGTAGACCACCCGCGCCGGCGCCGGATCGGCCGCGCGCGCCGCGCGGATCGCCGCGCGCAGCGGATCGATCAACATCACCATGCCCGGCCCGCCGCCGAACGGACGCTCGTCCACCCGGCGATAGTTGCCTTCGGCGTAATCGCGCGGATTCCAGCCGTGCATCGACAGCAGCCCGCGCTCGCCGGCGCGGCCGACCACGCCGAACGCCGCGCATTGCGCGACGAACTCGGGGAACAGGCTGATCACGTCGATGCGCATGGGACTAGGAGTGAGCGGAGAGGAACGAGAAGCGAGCAACAGCGAGAGCGGCAGGAGCGAGCTTTCGCTCACTTCTCGCTCCTCTGCGCTCACTGCTCAAAAATCGGGATCCCAGTCGACGGTCACGCGCCGCGCTTCGAAATCCACCGACAGCACGTACTGCGGGATCACGAACGGGATCATGCGCTCGCGTTCGTCGTCGCGCGCGACCAGCACGTCGTTGGCGCCGGTCGCGAACAAATGGCTGACCTTGCCCAGGGCGAGGCCCTGGGTGGTGACCACGTCCAGGCCTTCCAGGTCGACCCAGTAGAACTCGCCTTCGCGCGGCGGCGGCAGGGCCGAGCGCGGGACATAGATTTCGGTGCCGCGCAGCGCCTCGACCGCGTCGCGATCGGTCACGCCCGGCAGGTTGGCGATCAGGTACTTGCCGCTTTCGCGGCCGCGCACGCCCGACAGTTCGCGCTCGCCGCCGTGCGGATCGCGCACGATCCACGGCTGGTAGCGGAAGATCGCGGCGCGCGGCTCGGTCCAGGACTCGAGCTTGGCTTCGCCGCGAATGCCGAACGCGCCGAGCACCCTGCCCAACAGGATGCGGCGCGAGGATTCGCTCATATGCGTAAGAGGGCCGCGCGCGTGGCGCGCGGCCCGCCGGCTCAGGCGGCCGGAGCGGCCTTGACGGCCTGCTTGTACAGGTCGGCGACCTTGTCGGTCAGCTGGGCGCCGTTGGCGACCCAATGCTTGACGCGATCGAGGTTCAGCTCGACGCGCTTTTCGTTGCCGGCGGCGACCGGGTTGTAGAAACCGACGCGCTCGATGTTGCGGCCGTCGCGGGCGCTGCGGCTGTCGGTGACGATGATGTGGTAGAACGGACGCTTCTTGGCGCCGCCACGGGTCAGGCGAATCTTGACCATGAGGGTTGCTTTCCTGTGTTGCCCAGCCGTCGGAATGACGGGGTAAGCCGGCGATTGTAGCCCATCGGGCGCCTCAGGCAAACCCGTGGCCTGGCCCCGGCCGGCGCCCCCTCCTCGCGGCGAACCGACCCGGGCCGTCCCCGGGCGGCCTACCCGCCCGGTTCCGGCCCGCGATCGCCGGGCCTCCTGCCCGCCCTGCCTCGCCGCGGCCCGCGCCAGCGGGCCCGCGACGGGACGGCGCCGTCCTGGCGCCGCCCCCGCGGCCGGATCGCCCCCGACGCCGGCCGCATCTGCCTCCCCCGGCTACGGGTTCAGCGCTTGTAGCGGATGCTGCCGCGCAACGCGGTCGATCCGGCCTCGCAGCGCTGCTCGAAGTCGGCCGACAGGCCGGTGACCATGCGCGAGACCGGGTCCACCTCGACCGCCTTGATCGCGATCGAGCCGGCGACCCGGTTGCAGCCGCGGCCGTTGCCGGCGAAGTCGAAGCCGACGCTGTTGGCGTCGCCGAAGCGGCTGATCGGATAGGTGCCGACGCCCAGGGTCTGGCCGGTCGGCGGACGCAGGATCGCCGACCACGAATCGCGCTGGCCCGAGACGTTGTAGATCAGGTAGCCGGCGTTGCCGGACACGGCGAAGGTGCTGGTGTCGCCGGCGTAGTCCTTGCGCAGGCCGCGGCCGATGTAATCGCCGGCGTCGCTGTCCAGCGCCAGCGACAGCGGCTGCACGTTGTAGCGCAGCTTGGCGGTCAGCAGCGGCGCGTTTTCGAGTTCGCAGCGCTGCAGGCCGGTGGCTTCCAGCGCGGTCACCGCATCGTTGGCGCCGAATTCGATCTGCTGGATGTAGACCGAGCCCCAGGTACTGCCGCAACCGCGGCCGTTGCCGCCGATATCGATGCCCGGCGAGCGGCCGGTGCGGAACGCGGAGCGTTCGGCGAAGTAGTAGCGGCCCGGCTGCAGGCGCTGGCCGCGCGGCGCGCTGAGTTCGATCCGCCAGTTGTCGTTGCCGCGGTTCACGCTCATCTGCAGCGCTTGCGCGTTGCCGCTGACGGCGATGGTCGAGTCGGCGCCGGTGTACGTCTTGGACTGGCCCTGTCCGATGTAGTCGCCGGTTTCGCTGGCGAAGGAATACGAGGTCTCGGCCAGGGCCGAGGGTGCGGCGGCGAGGCCGGCGATGGCCAGCGCGAGCGCGCCGCACATCGTCGAAAGTCGGGTCATCGAGCGATCTCCATGATCGGTTTGCGGCCGTGCGGATGCATGGCCGGTCCTTGCGTCGTAGTGCGGGTGGACGGGTGCTGAAACGATCGCTCCGCGGCGTCGGCGGCGCGCGGGCGAGCCGCGCGGGCGGTGGCGCGCTCGCCGCGATGAAGCCTTGGGCGAGGCGCTTGCCGTGGAGCGGAGGCAAGTGTTGCGCGCGGGCATCTCGCGCGAAGAGAACGGCGCCGGCCGCCGGTCGGCGATGCGCGGGACGGCGGCGTCGCGGGATCGGCGACGCAGGTGTCTGCGCGAGGACGCGTCGCCGCGGCGGCGCGCGACCGCGGCGACGTCGCGAGGCGACGTCTTGGTCGCAGCGATGGCGAAGTCCGCTGCGCGCGCGGCGTTCGCGATGACGCAGGAATCGGCGGTCGCGTCGTTACCGCGGCGGCGCGGTCGCGGCTTGCGCCGCTCTTACAGGCGGCGGCCGGGGCTGCGCATGCGGTGGCGGAAACGACGACGGCGGCCCATGGGCCGCCGTCGTGGCGCGAATCGGTGCGCGGCGCGCGCGATCAGCGGAACGGCAGTCCGCCGCGGCCGCCGCCGCCCATCATGCCGCGCATGCCGCGCATCAGGCCCTTCATGCCGCCGCCGGAGAGCTTGCTCATCATCTTCTCCATCTGCTGGTACTGCTTCATCAGCTTGTTGACGTCGGCCGGGGTCAGGCCGGCGCCCTTGGCGATGCGCGCGCGGCGCGAGCCGTTGAGCAGGCCCGGGTTGCGCCGTTCCTTCTTGGTCATCGAGTTGATGATCGCGACCATCCGCGGCACTTCCTTGCCGGTGATCTGGCTCTTGACGTTGTCCGGGATCTGGCCCATGCCCGGCAGCTTGTCCATGAGCCCGCTCAGGCCGCCCATGTTCTGCATCTGCTCGAGCTGGTCCTTCATGTCGTTGAGGTCGAACTTCTTGCCCTTGGCGACCTTCTCGGCGAGCTTTTGCGCCTTGTCCTTGTCGACCTGCTGCTCGACCTGCTCGACCAGCGACAGCACGTCGCCCATGTCGAGGATGCGGCTGGCGACGCGGTCGGGGTGGAACACGTCCAGGCCGTCGGGCTTCTCGCCCACGCCGATGAACTTGATCGGCTTGCCGGTGATGTAGCGCACCGACAGCGCGGCGCCGCCGCGGGCGTCGCCGTCGGTCTTGGTCAGCACCACGCCGGTCAGCGGCAGCGCTTCGCTGAAGGCCTTGGCCGTGGTCGCGGCGTCCTGGCCGGTCATCGAGTCGACCACGAACAGGGTTTCCACCGGCGAGACCGCGGCGTGCAGCGCCTTGATCTCGCTCATCATCGCCTCGTCGATGGCGAGGCGGCCGGCGGTGTCGACCAGCAGCACGTCGACGAAGGACTTGCGCGCATCGGCGATGGCGGCGCGCACGATCTCCTCGGGCTTCTGCGAGGCGGCCGAGGGGAAGAACAGCACGTCGACTTGCTCGGCCAACTGCTTGAGCTGCTCGATCGCGGCCGGACGGTAGATGTCGGCGGAGACCACCATCACCTTCTTCTTGCGCCGTTCCTTGAGGTGCTTGGCGAGCTTGCCGACGGTGGTGGTCTTGCCCGCGCCCTGCAGGCCGGCCATCAGGATCACCGCCGGCGCCGGCACGTTGAGGTTGAGGTCGGCGGCCTGCGAGCCCATCACCGCGGTCAGCTCGTCGCGCACGACCTTGATCAGGGCCTGGCCCGGGGTCAGCGACTTGAGCACTTCCTGGCCGACCGCGCGCACCTTGATGCGCTCGATCAGCGCCTGCACCACCGGCAGGGCGACGTCGGCCTCCAACAGGGCGATGCGCACCTCGCGGGTGGCTTCGCGGATGTTCTCCTCGGTCAGGCGGCCGCGGCCGCGCAGGCGCTCGATGGTGCCGGAGAGGCGTTGGGTCAGGGACTCGAACATGGCTGGGGGCGGGGCTGCGGCGACGGGGCGGGCAGTATAGCGGGGCCGGAAGTGAGCGGAGAGGAGCGAGAAGTTAGCGAAAGCGCCCCTGCTCGCTCCTCGCTGCTCTCCGCTCGCTCCTGCCCTTATGCCAAACTCCCCCGATGACAATCGTTCTCATCGCCATCGCCCTGTACCTGAGCGCGGCCGGCCTGCTGGTCCGCGCGGTGCGCCGCGACGGCGGCCGCGGCGCGCGCGGCTGGCTGCTGCCGGCCAACCTGGCGGTGCTGCTGCACGGACTGGCCCATCTGATGGCCTGGCGCGGCGCCGGCGGCGCCGACCTGCACTTCTTCGCCGCGCTGTCGCTGGTCGGGCTGGGCATGTCGATCCTGACCGCCATCGTCGGCGCGGCCGGACGCATGGCCGCGCTGGGCGTGGTGGTGTTCCCGCTGTCGGCGCTGATGCTGCTGGCCTACCAGCTCTACGGCCACGTCCAGCATCCCGAGCCGCTGGACTGGCGCCTGCAGCTGCACGCATGGATGGCGCTGCTGGCCTACGCCACCCTGGCGGTCGCGGCGCTGTTCGCGGTGATGCTGTGGCTGCAGGAAAGCGCGCTGCGCCGGCGCGAGTTCCACGGCTGGCTGCGCGCGCTGCCGCCGCTGGTGGAGCTGGAAAGCCTGCTGTTCCGCACCATCGCGGTCGGCTTCGTCCTGCTCACCGCGACCTTGCTGACCGGCGTGCTGTTCGTGGAGAACCTGCTGGCCCAGCACCTGGTGCACAAGACCGTGCTCAGCGTGCTGTCGTGGCTGGCGTTCGGCGGCCTGCTGCTGGGACGTTGGCGCTACGGCTGGCGCGGCGTGGTCGCGGTGCGCTGGACCCTGGCGGCGATGGCGCTGCTGGTGTTGGCGTTCTTCGGCAGCAAGTTCGTGCTGGAACTGGTGCTGCGGCGGGTCTGACCGCCGCGGATCGAATCGGGGGCGGCCGACCCGGTCGGCGCAGGGAACGCACGATGGTCAACTGGATCAAGTCGCTGTCGGAGCGCAGCGAATTCGTCGGCGTGCTCACGCTAGCCTTCGGCTGGTCGATCTACCAGAGCCTGAGCATGGCGCTGTCGCCGCAGCCGCTGACGGCGGTGTTCGACAACGCCAGCCTGAGCGGACTGATGGGCACGCAACTGGCGACGCTGGCGATCATCGGCGCCTTCCTGCGCCTGCGCGGCTGGACCTGGGCGCGGCTCGGGCCGGCGCCGGGCTGGCGCGACCTGCCGCGCGGCGTCGCGCTCGCCGCCGCGACCCTGGTCGGGTTCTGGCTGTTCCATGCCGTGGCCGCGCTGATCGGGCTGCTGCCGATCGACGCCGACGATTCGGTACGGGTCGCGTCCGACCTGGACTGGCGACTGATGCTCGCCGCCTCGGCGGTGAACGGATTCTTCGAGGAAGCCCTGGTCTGCGGCTACCTGGTCTCGGCCCTGCGCGAACGGCCGTCGATGTGGACCGCGATCCACCTGAGCACCGCGATCCGCGCCAGCTACCACCTCTACCAGGGCGAGGCAGGCGCGGTGATGGTGCCGATGGGGCTGGCCTTCGCCTGGCTGTACTCGGTCACCGGCCGGCTGTGGCCGCTGGTGGTGGCGCACATCGCGCTGGACGCGCTGGCGCTGTTCGCGCGCTGAGCCCCCGGGGCGGCGCCGGCGCTGCGTGGATCGGCGCCGCCGGTCGCGCGCCCCCCGCCCGCCGGATCCCGGCCCCGTCCGTCGCCGGCTTGGCCGTGTTTGGCCTGTTGCGGCGCAACAAATCGTCCTCGCGGCGCGACGGTCAGTATTCGACCGCTTCGGTCACAGACTCGCGTCCGCGAGGAATACTCTTTTTAATCAGATAGTTGCCGAAAACGAACGGAGCGAATCGCTTTGCGAACGCCCGGTCGCTACTTGCTGAACGGGCCTTTTGCCAGCTCAATATTTGCATTGACAACTATTGCGCGGGCGAGCAACATGCCGCGCCATGACGACCCCGACCCCCACCCAGCCCTGCTCCACCTCCAACCTCGGCCTGCTGTTCCGCCAAGTGCGCGACGCGATGTGGGCGCAGATGGAGCGCGAGCTGGCCCAGGCAGGCCACGATCTGACCTTCAGCCAGTTCATCACCCTCAAGGAGTTGGCCATCGGCACCGCCGGGGTCACCGAACTGGCGCGAGCGGCCCAGCTCAATCCGGGCGCCATGACCCGCCTGCTCGACAAGCTCGAGAGCCGCGGCCTGGTCGCGCGCGTCGCCGATCCGGACGACCGCCGGGCGCTGAACATCCACCTGACCGAAGCCGGCACCGCGATCTGGGCCGACATCGACCAGTGCGGCCGCCGCGTGCGCGAGCGCGCCATGTCCGGCCTCAGCGACTCCGACCGCGAACAGCTCTACCGCTTGCTCGAACAGGTCCGCGACAACCTCTCCCTTTCCGGTTCCTGAGCCATGTCCGTCCACGACACTCGCCCGCGCCGCGGGCTGCTTTACGTGCTCGCGCCGCTGGCCGCGGCGTTGATACTCGCCGGTTGCGCCAGCACCCGCGGCCTGCAGCCGTCGGGCCGCGCGCTCGATGCCGACAGCCTCGAAGCCAAGCGCAGCCTCGCCGTCGCCGACCTGTCCGCCGCGCAGTTCCCGCAGCGCGACTGGTGGACCGCGTTCGGCGACGCCCAGCTCAACGGCCTGATCGACGAAGCCCTGGCCGGTTCGCCGAGCCTGGACGCGGCCGACGCGCGCGTGCGCCAGGCGGTGGCCCAGGCCGGCCTCGCCGACGCGGCGCGCAAGCCGACCCTCGGCGGCAGCGCGCAGTACTCCGGCGCGCACCTGCCCGAGACCCTGGCGCCGGATCCGATCGGCGGCAAGTACCTCGGCGCGGACGTGCTGATGCTGAGCTTCAAGTACTCGCCCGACCTGTGGGGCGGCAAGCGCGCGCGCTGGCAGGCCGCGCTGGGCCAGTCGCGCGCGGCCGAAGTCGAAGCCCAGGCCGCGCGCCTGACCCTGTCGTCGAACATCGCCCGCAGTTACGTCTCGTTGGCGCAGGCGTTCGAAGCGCAGGACGTGGCCAAGGCCGAGAAGCGGCGCTCCGACAACCTGCTCGGCCTCGGCCAGCAGCGGGTCAAGGCCGGCCTCGACAACCAATTGCAGATCCGCAACGCGCAGAGCGCCAGCGCCAGCGCCGACCAGCAGATCCAGGCCGCGCAGCAGCAGATCGACGCCGCCCGCAACGCGCTCGCCGCGCTGCTGGGCAAGGGCCCGGACCGCGGCCTGAGCATCGTCCGCCCGACCCTGCTGGCCGGCAACGCCGCCGGCGTGCCCGACGTGCTGCCGAGCGAACTGCTCGGCCACCGTCCCGACGTGGTCGCCGCGCGCTGGCGCGTGGAAGCGTCCTCGCACGGGATCAAGGCGGCCAAGGCCGACTTCTATCCGACCGTGAACCTCAGCGCGATCCTCGGCCTCGCCACCGCCCACCTGTCGGACCTGTTCACCAGCCAAGCGCGCCTGTACCAGGGCGGCCCGGCGATCAGCATGCCGATCTTCGACGGCGGCCGGCTGCGCAACGAACTGGCCGGCAGCGACGCCGACTACGACCTGGCCGTGGCCAACTACAACCAGAGCCTGATCGGCGCGCTGCGCGAAGTCGCCGACGCGGTGCAGTCCTCGCGTTCGCTCGACGGCCAGCTGGCCTCGGCGCAGCAGGCGCGCGACGCCGCGCAACAGGCCTGGCAGATCGCCACCAGCCGCTACCGCGCCGGCCTGGGCACCCAGATCGACGTGCTGACCGCGCAGCGCCCGTTGCTGCAGCTCGACCAGCAACTCGCCACGCTGCGCGCGCAGCGCCTGGTCGCGCGCATCGACCTGGATCGCGCGCTCGGCGGCGGCCTGCAACTGAGTCCGCCCGATCCGGTGGCCGCGACGGTCCCCGACGCTTCTTCCGACAACAACGCTATTGCCAAGGCCCCCACGCCATGACGACCGAAGTCAACCCCAATGCCGCCGCGGCCGCGCCCGCCGCGCCGCCGAAGAACGGCAAGCGCCGCAAGGCGCTGCTGATCCTGTTCGCCGTGGTCGCGATCGCCGCGGTGGCCTGGACGCTGTATTACATGCTGGTGCTGCGCTGGCACCAGGACACCGACGATGCCTACGTGCAGGGCAACGTGGTCAACATCACCCCGCAGGTGCAGGGCACCGTGGTCAGCATCGGCGCCGACGACGGCATGAAGGTGAGCGCCGGCCAGGTGCTGGTGCAGCTGGATCCGAACGACGCCCAGGTCGCCTACGACCAGTCGGTGGCCAACCTCGCCAACACCGTGCGCCAGGTGCGCGGCTTGTTCAGCGCGGTCGATGCCGGCCAGGCCGATCTGTCGGCGCGCGAAGTCGCGGTGCAGAAGGCCCGCGCCGACGTCAAGCGGCGCGAAGGTCTGGTCGCCAGCGGCGCGGTCTCGGCCGAGGAACTGGCCCACGCCCGCGACGAACTGGCTTCGGCCGAAGCCTCGCTGTCGTCCTCGCGCGGCAGCCTGGCGCGCAACCGCGCGCTGGTCGATGCGACCACCGTCGCCCGCCAGCCGCAGGTCGCCGCCGCCGCCGCGCAACTGCGCCAGGCCTATCTGAACCTGCAGCGCTCGGCCATCGTCGCGCCGGTCAACGGCTACGTCGGCAAGCGCAACGTGCAGCTCGGCCAGCGCGTGGCACCGGGCACCGCGCTGATGACGATCATCCCGCTCAACGAAGTGTGGGTGGACGCCAACTTCAAGGAGACCCAGCTGGCCAAGATGCGCATCGGCCAGCCGGTCGAGCTGCATTCGGATTTGTACGGCTCAGACGTGCGCTACGACGGCAAGGTCGTGAGCCTGGGCCTGGGCACCGGCAGCGCGTTCTCGCTGCTGCCGGCGCAGAACGCCAGCGGCAACTGGATCAAGATCATCCAGCGCGTGCCGGTGCGCATCGAGATCGAGCCCAAGCAACTGGCCGAACACCCGCTGCGCCTGGGCCTGAGCATGCACGTCGACGTCGCCATCCGCGATCAGAACGGCGCGGTGCTGGCCGCCGCCCCGCCGGCCAAGCCGGTGCTGAGCACGCAGGCCTACGCCAAGCAGCTGCACGACGCCGACGCGATGATCGACAAGATCGTGCGCGAGAACCTGCCGGGCGTGCAGCACGGTTGAGCATGGAAGCGGTCGGGCGCGCACGAGGCGCGTCCGACCGCATTGCGGCACGGGCCGCGTTCGCATCGGCCGATGTCCCCTCCCCCCGCATCGGGATCGAAACGAACGCGTTCCGCCGCCGCAAGGCGCAGGCGAGCACCTCCCCCACGTCGTTCTCGCCTGCGCTTCCTTTTTGTTGCGGCACGAGCGGTCTGGTTCCGACGAAATCGGGAGCCACGCGCCCTCAGTCCGTCATTCCGGCGAAAGCCGGAACCAACCGAAGCGACGCAACCCCGGCCCCATCCGAAGCCGCATCGCTCCAAGCCCGTCATTCCGGCGAAAGCCGGAACCCGCCGAAGCGACGCAGCCCCGGCCCCATCCGAAGCCGCATCGCTCCAGACCCGTCATTCCGGCGAAAGCCGGAACCAACCGAAGCGACGCAGCCCCGCCCCATCCGAAGCCGCATCACTCCAGACCCGTCATTCCGGCGAAAGCCGGAACCCATTTTGATCTTCCCGGCGCAAGTCAAAAGCAACAGCAAAATGGATTCCGGCTTTCGCCGGAACGACGGGTAGGAAGCCTCCGTCTTTTCCGGTGACCGCACGCCGCTGCCCCTAGCGCAGCGACAACACGATTCGCGGCCCCGCGCCCCTCCCACGCGGCCCGTCCTGAGCGATCAGGCCCCCGACTCAACAGGCACGCTCCATGTCCGCCACCACCGCCAACGCTGGACCCGCCGGCCCCGCCGCGCCCGCTCAGCCGCAAGCCGCCTTCAAGCCGCCGAACATGGCGCTGACCACGCTGGGCCTGGCCCTGGCGTCGTTCATGCAGGTCCTCGACACCACCATCGCCAACGTCTCGCTGCCGACCATCTCCGGCAACCTCGGCGGCAGCGCCAACCAGGCCACCTGGGTCATCACCTCCTTCGCCGTCAGCAACGCCATCGCGCTGCCGCTGACCGGCTTCTTCACCCGCAAGTTCGGCGAGCGCAAGCTGTTCATGTGGGCGACGCTGCTGTTCGTGATCGCCTCGTTCCTGTGCGGCCTGGCCAACAGCATGGGCCTGCTGGTCGCCGCGCGCGCGCTGCAGGGCTTCGTCGCCGGGCCGATGTATCCGGTCACCCAGGCGCTGCTGATCTCGATCTATCCACCGCACAAACGCGGGCAGGCGATCGCGCTGCTGGCGATGGTGACCGTGGTCGCGCCGATCGCCGGCCCGATCCTCGGCGGCTGGATCACCGACAACTACAGTTGGGAGTGGATCTTCTTCATCAACGTGCCGATCGGCATCTTCGCCAGCATCGTGGTCGGCAACCAGTTGCGCGGCCGCCCGGAGCGGCTGGACAACCCGAAGATGGACTACATGGGCCTGGCGATGCTGGTGATCGGCGTGGCCGCGCTGCAGATCATGCTCGACCTGGGCAACGACGAGGACTGGTTCAACTCGACCACCATCGTCGCGCTGACCATCGTCGCGGTGATCGCGCTGGCGGTGTTCGTGATCTGGGAACTGACCGAACGCGACCCCATCGTCAACCTGCGCCTGTTCCGCCACCGCAACTTCGCCAGCGGCACGGCCGCGATGGTGCTGGCCTACTCGGCGTTCTTCGCCATCGGCCTGTTGGTGCCGCTGTGGCTGCAACGCAACCTGGGCTACACCTCGATCTGGGCGGGCCTGGCGACCGCGCCGATCGGCATCCTGCCGGTGCTGCTGACGCCGTTCGTGGGCCTGTACGCGGCGCGCTTCGACCTGCGCTGGGTCGCCACCGGCGCGTTCATCGTCATGGCCGCGACCAGCTTCGTGCGTTCGGGCTTCAACCTTGACGTCGACTTCCAGCACGTCGCCCTGGTGCAGCTGTGGCAGGGCCTGGGCGTGGCGCTGTTCTTCATGCCGGTGCTGACGATCCTGCTGTCGGACCTGGAGCCGCACGAGATCGCCGCGGGCTCGGGCCTGGCGACCTTTGTCAGAACCCTGGGCGGCAGCTTCGCCGCCTCGCTGACCACCTGGGCCTGGAACCAGCGCAGCACCATCCACCACGCCCAGCTGACCGAGCACATCGGCGCCTACGATCCGCAGATCCAGCAGACCGTCGACCAGCTCGGCCGCGGCGACCCGACCCGCGGGGCGTTGGCGCTGAACCAGATGATCTCGCAGCAGGCCGCGCAGATCGGCTTCAACGAGATGCTGTACCTGATCGGCATCCTGTTCGTGGTGGTGACCGCGTTCGTGTGGATGGCCAAGCCGCCGTTCTCGGCCAAGGTCGGCGGCGGCGCCGCGGCGGCCGGCGGGCATTGAGGCCGGGACATCGTCGGATACGCAAACAGGCCGGGGCGACCCGGCCTGTTTTTTGTTGCGTCGCAGTAACGGCTTCGCGGTCGCGGCTCGTGACCGAAGGAAATCCCGTGGGACGCCGCTCCTACAGCGGCTCCGGGGTCAGGCGCCGACCCGGGCTTCGGCGCGCTCGGCGGCGAAGCTCTCGCCGGCTTCGCACGGGGCGGCGGCGTGCTTGCGCACGAAGCGGCGGCGGGCGTCGTGGTAGCTGCGGTCGCTGCCGAAGAAGTTGCGGTACATGTGCGCCAGTTCTTCCGCGCCGTAGCTCTCCAGCGGCTTGCGCCGCTCGTCTTCGTTGCGGCGCCGGCGCTTGAGCGTCAGCGCCTTGCGGCAGGCGCCGGGTTCGGCCAGGCGTTCGGCGCGCTGTTCGACGTGGGCGAGGAAGTCGGCGCCGCCGGCGCCGAAGGCGGCGTCGATCAGGCCGATGCGCTCGGCCGCGGGCGCGCCGATCGGGCGCAGGCCTTCGGTCAGTTCCTGGGCGACGGTCTCGCCGACCCGGCGCGGCAGCAGGTAGGTCCAGTACTCCGAACCGTACAGGCCGCCCATGCCCTTGTAGTGCGGGTTCATGACCGCGCCGCGCCGCGCCCAGACGTGGTCGGCGGCCAGCGCCAGGATCACCCCGCCGGCGCCGGCGTTGCCCTGCATCGCCGACACCACCAGGTGCGAGTCGGTGAGCACGATCTCGCGCACCAGCGCGTTCATCGCCAGGATGTTGCGCCACGATTCCAGCGCCGGGTCGTCGGCCGCCTCGATGGCGTTGAGGTGGATGCCGTTGGACCAGATATCGTCGCCGCCCGTCAGCACGATCGCCCGGGTCGGGCGCTGGCGCGCGTGCAGGAACGCGGTGCGCAGGCGGTCGCACTGCTGCGTCGACATCGCGCCGTTGTAGAAGTCGAAATGCAGGTAGCCGACCGCGCCGGCTTCGCGGTAGCGGATCTGGCGGTAGCCGTGGTCGCGCCGCCCCGCCACCGAAGTGACCGGCTTGAGCGCGCGCGCGGGCACGCCGCGCAGGCGCGCCTCGCCCAGCACCTGGGTCGCCGGCAGCTTGATCCCGTCCTTCCCGCGCAGATGGCTCAGCCACAGCGCGCCGTCGGCGCTGGCCACGCACACCGCGCCTTCGCGACGGCCGAGCAGTTCGCCGGGGCGGCCGCGCAGCGAGGGCTCGACGTGGGCGCCGAACACCTGGCAGCGCAGCCCGGCGATCTCGCCGCGCGCGCCCGGCGCGCTGTCGCCGCAGCGGATCCGCGCCAGCAGCGCGGCGTTGTCCATGTCCCAGTCCAGCGCGCGGTCGCCCGGGCGCATGCTCGGGCGCAGGCGCCCGCGCACCGCCGGGTCGGCGTAGTCCAGCGGCTGCGGCGCGAAGCCGCCGGCTTCGAAGCGCTCCACCGCCTGCAGCAGCGCGCGGATCGCCGCGTCGGTGACTTCGTGGCGATAGAGCTGGCTCTTGGACGCGCCGCGCACGGCGAAGCCGGCGCTGGCCCAGATGTCGCCGGCGTCCATCTCGGCCGCGGCCTGCAGCACGGTGACGCCCCAGTCGTGCTCGCCTTCCAGGATCGCCCAGTCCAGCGAGGACGGACCGCGGTCGCCGACGATGCCGGGGTGCACGATCAGGCAGGTGTGGCGGCTCCAGATATCGTCGGGAATCGCCGACTTCAGCATCGGCGCGACGATCAGTTGCGGCCGCTCGCGCGCCACCGCCGCGCGCATGGTGTCCGGGTCGGACGCCACCTGCACCGCGACCTCGTGCCCCAGTTCGGTCAGTTCGGCCCAGGCGCGTTGCGCCAGCCCATTGAACGCAGTGCATAGAAACACGATGCGCAGCGACATGGTCCATCCCCCTGTCACGACGAAGGCTCGAATGTGTGCCAATGCGTGTTCATAAACATGAGCAAAGATCACAAATTCCTGCTGCATCGCAGCGGCCTTGCGTTTCTTCGACGCGCATCGCCGTTCGACGAGAAAGTCGTCGCGAAAGCGTTGCGCGTTGGCCGACAGCCTCGCCGTATCGCGTTGGCCCCTGCCGTCGCGCCCGCATCGCGCGACCGGCCGGCGCGCGCGCCGGCCGCGCATCGCTCACGACGAGCGTCCGTCCCATCGCACAAGGAGAGATCGATGTTCCGACACACCCGCCGCACCCTCGCCGTCACCGCGTTCTGCTTCGGCCTGGCGTTCTCGCTCAGCGCGCTCGCCGCCGGTTGCCAGGAATGCTGGGACAACTGCTTCGCCAAGCGCCTGCAATGCCGCGCCGCCGGCAATCCGGTCGCGGTGTGCACCGCGGCGTACCAGGCCTGCGGCCGCGGCTGCGGCTGCCAGATTCCCTGATCCGCGCCAGCCGCACGGCCACCACCTCCAAGGTCCATCACCTCTAAGGACTCCGCCATGTTCAAACGCAACCGCATCTTCGCCGCCGCCGCGTTCTGCTTCGGCTTGGCGTTCTCGTTCGGCGCCTTCGCCCAGCAGGATTGCCAGGCCTGCACGGATGCGTGCTACGAGCAGTACGAGCAGTGCAACAGCGACGGCTATCCGTTCTGCAAGCAGAACCTGCGCGCCTGCACCAAGGCCTGCGGCTGCCAGGTCTGAGCGCAACCCCGGCGTGGACGGCCCGGGCGGATGCGAGCGTCCGCCCGGGCCGGTTGCGGCATCGGCCTTCGGCATCCGCGCAGACGACGGCGGCCACGCATCGCTTTCGCGCGAAACGCATGCCGCAACGCAGCGAAGCGCGTGCCTGCGACCGGCGCGCAGCCCGCTGCGCGCGCCCGACAGCGCCCCAGGCACAGGAATTCCGCAACGGACATCACATCCACGCTGCCGAGCCGATAGGGAACGCCTGCACGGCGGTGCTATAACTCCAGCGCGCCCATTGAGGGGCACAAGGAGGAACACGATGTTCGCCACCGCTCGCCGCCGCGCAACCGCGGCCTATCTCGCCGGCTTCGCGTTCTGCTTCGGCCTGGCGCTCTCGCTCAGCGCTTCCGCCTCCGGCTGCTCGGAATGCTGGGACCGCTGCTTCGCGGAACGCCGCGAATGCCGCCAGGCCGGCAACCCGGCCGCGCAATGCCAGGAAATCTTCCAGGACTGCGGCAACGGCTGCGGCTGCCCGATTCCCTGATCCCATTCGCAGCGCGATCCGACTGCCGTCGCGGCTCCCCCGCGACGGCGGCGCGGCCGTGCCTGCGCGTACCCCCGCAACCATCGACCGATCCAGGAGGGATCATGTTGCAACGCACCCGCAATCGTCTGGCCCTGCTCGCCGCCATCGCCGCTTTCGGCCTCGGCCTGACCTTCTCCGTTACCGCCGCGCCGGAAACCTGCGAGCAATGCCTGGCTCGCTGCGATCAGATGCGCGCCAACTGCACCACCGCCGCCTGCGTGCACGAAGCGAAGATGTGCGCGATCCGCGGCTGCCGCAGCGCCTGCTCCCCCTGATCGCGCGCGCCAGACGGCCTGCGCCCTCGGGCGCGCGCCGCGCAAAGCTTTGCCGCAGCGCAGCGTAACGCGCGCGATCGGCGCCGCCGCCCCCGCCGTGGGCGGCGGCGGCGCCTGTCGGAACCGACAGGGCTCGCGCGTTTTCGGCAACCCGCATCACATCCGCCGCGCCGTCGGGACATGGAACGCGCGCGGCGCGGTGATATAACGCCACAGCGCCCACAGACGGGCACAAGGAGAAACCGCGATGTCGATCGCCGAACTGCGCCACGCACCTGCGGCCCGTCGCCTCGCCGGCCTGGCGTTCTGCTTCGGCCTGGCCTTCTCGCTGAGCGCGTTCGCCGGGCTGACCCCGGAGCAATGCGCGTTGTGCTGGGACGATTGCAACGCGCGCGCGCAGTTGTGCCGCGAAGAAGGCGGCACCCCGGGCGAATGCGGTCGCGAGCGCCTGCGCTGCGTCAACGCCTGCGGTTGCCGCGCCTGAGGCCGCATTCCGACGCGCCCGGGTTTCCGCCTCCCGCTCCCGTTCACCACCGCGGCGTCCGCCGCACACCACCACGATCCACTGAGGACAAGGAATGAATTTCAAGTCGATCCTGACCACCATCCTGGTCGTTGCCCTGGCCTTGGGCCTGGGCGTTGGCGCCGGTTACCTGGTCCGCAACACCGGACTGCTCGGCGGCGGCGGCAAGGGCGTGGAGATCGTCCAGGGCGACTATTCGGCCGTCTACGCCAAGGCCGGCGGCGACATCGTGCTGTACTCCCTGTCGACCTGCCCGTTCTGCCACAAGGCCAAGGAACTGCTGGACAAGCACAACGTGCGCTATGTGGAGCGCGTGATCGACAAGGACGAAGCCGCGCGCAAGGAGGCCGACGGCCTCAAGATCAACAGCGTGCCGGTCATCTACATCGGCGACCAGAGCATGCGCGGTTACGACGAAGCCAAGCTGGTCGAACTGCTCGACAAGCACGGCAAGAAGGTCTGAGCAAAAGCGGCCGCAAGCCGCTTGCGGGAGCGACGCGAGTCGCGACCGCGCCACTACGCTTGCGTCGTCGGTGGCGCGGTCGCGACTCGCGTCGCTCCTACAGGCGGGCAGTCAAACAGGCGGGCAGTCAACCAGGCGGATGCGCCCGCCGGCGGCGCGGCGCTCAGATCGCGTCGATGGCCTCGGCCAGCCGCTCCACCGCGATCACCTCCATCTCCCCGACGCGGCCGCCGCGCGGCGCGTTGCCCTTGGGCACGATCGCGCGCTTGAAACCGTGGGTGGCGGCTTCCTTCAAGCGGTCCTCGCCGTTGGGCACGGGGCGGATCTCGCCGGACAGGCCGACCTCGCCGAAGGCGATGGTCTGCTCGGCCAGCGGCTGGTCGCGCAGCGAGGACAGCACCGCCAGCAGCACCGGCAGGTCGGCCGCGGTCTCCTGCACGCGGATGCCGCCGACCACGTTGACGAACACGTCCTGGTCGCCGACCGCTACGCCGCCGTGGCGGTGCAGCACCGCCAGCAGCATCGCCAGGCGGTTCTGCTCCATGCCGACCGCGACCCGGCGCGGATTCGACAGCGGCGAGGAGTCCACCAGCGCCTGCACTTCCACCAGTAGCGGACGGGTGCCTTCGCGGGTCACCATCACGCAACTGCCGGGCTGCGGCGCGCGGCTGCCGGAGAGGAAGATCGCCGACGGGTTCGGCACCTCGCGCAGGCCCTTGTCGCTCATCGCGAACACGCCCAGTTCGTTGACCGCGCCGAAGCGGTTCTTGAACGCACGCAGCACCCGGAAGCGGCTGCCGCTCTCGCCTTCGAAATACAGCACCGCGTCGACCATGTGCTCGAGCACGCGCGGGCCGGCGATGCCGCCTTCCTTGGTGACGTGGCCGACCAGGAACACCGAGGTGCCGGTTTCCTTGGCGTAGCGCACCAGCCGCGCCGCGCTCTCGCGCACCTGGCTGACCGAGCCGGGCGCGGCGCCGAGCTGTTCGGTCCACAGGGTCTGGACCGAGTCGGCGACGATCAGCGCCGGCTTCATCTTCGAGGCGTGCTCGAGGATGCGCTCGACGCAAGTTTCGGCCAGCGCGTGCACGCCGTCGAGCGGCAGGCCCAGGCGCGCGCCGCGGCCGGCGACCTGCGACAGCGACTCCTCGCCGGTCACGTACAGCCCCGGCAGGGCCTGGGCCATGCGGGTGATCGCCTGCAGCAACAAGGTGGACTTGCCGATGCCCGGATCGCCGCCGACCAGCACCACCGCGCCGTGCACCAGGCCGCCGCCGAGCACCCGGTCGAACTCGCCGATGCCGGTGGTCACGCGCGATTCTTCCTGGTGGGTGACGTCCTTGAGCGCGGTCACCACCGGCGCGTCGGCGCGCCCGGCCCAGCTGGCGCGGCGGCTGGCGGCGAGATTCGGCGCGCCGCCCTTGACCGCCGGCTCGACCACGAACTCGCTGAGCGTGTTCCAGGCCCCGCACTCGCCGCACTGGCCCTGCCATTTGTTGTAGTCGGCGCCGCATTCGGAACAGACATAGGCGGTGCGCGCCTTGGATGCGGCGGACTTGGCGGGGGCTTTGGACATGGCGGACGGCGACTGCGCGGGTAAAGCGGCACTTTAGCCGCTGCCAGTCGCAACGTGCGAGACGGGACGCGGCGGCGCGGCGGATTCCTACGCACGGGTGCGCGGGTAGGTAGCTGCGCGGGGATGCGTGGCGAGCGGATTGCGCGGCGGGCGGATGGTTCGTGGTCGCGGCTTGCGCCGCTCCTACAGGTCGCCCGGATCGATCCGCAGCCGCTGTAGGAGCGGCGCAAGCCGCGACCGCGACACCGCGCTTACGGCGCCACCGTCTTCAAGCGATGCACGGGTCCGCGCGACCGGACGTCCCGCGCCCGAATCGCTCAAGCCGCCATCGGCCGATGCTGCTCGGGATAGATCGCCGGCAGATTCTGCTGCGGGATCGCCAGCAGGCCGCTGACGTCGGTCGAGGCGACGATGCTGTAGCCGCGCGCGTCGATGTCGTTGCCGATCGCGCGCCAGTCGAGCTTGGGCATCGCCAGACCGGTGTCGATGGTCCAGCCGAAGCGCAACGCGCCAAGCGCGCGCATTTCGTCCAGCGGCAACCAGCTGTCGGACGGCGCGACCACATACCCCTCGTTGTCGCCTACCACGAATACGTCTACGCGCATTTTCGTCACTGCCTTGTCTGCCTGTGTCGCGGGCCGGCGCATGGTGTCCATCGGGGCGATAAAAAAGAGTGAAGAAGAAATGGTCGATTGGTAAAGACCGCGGCGACGAGCAGTTTGAGTTCACTTTCTATGCAAGCCGATGACAGGCGCCGGACCGGGCCGGCGATGGTCGCCCTGGCGCATTCAGGATGGCGCGCGGGCGTCGCAGGGGCCGCGACCGACGCCCGTCGCCGACCGGCGGCGCGGCATTGCCGGGTGAGACGCGACTGAGCTTCAATACTGCGCAACGGCGTCACGCCAATGGCATGGTTTTGCCGCCTACGGGCCGCGCAGGGGCGTTCCTGCGGCCCGCGGGCGAGCGCAGGCGCGACGCCGTCCGCGCCAGTTCCCGGTCCCACCCCGTCCGTGCGACAAGAACGCCGCCGGTGCGCGCCGCGCGCCGGCGGTCCGGTTGCCCCTGCTGTCCACAAGCACGCCGTCCACAAGCACGCGGTCCACAAGCGACTCGCTCTCACCCGGCACGCCGTGGACATCCCGCTTCGACACCCGCTCCCACACGTCATTTTCTAAGGAAGGAAACGACATGCCCTCTTCATCGCAATCCCCATCCGGTCGCTGGACCTGGTGCGGCGCCGTCGCGGCGCTGGGCCTGGCCGCCGGCGCGACCGCGCTGCACATCGGCACCGCCGACGCGGCGCTGCAAGCGCTGCCGCCCGAACTGGCGCGCAGCCTCGCGCTGCATCCGCGCGAAGCGCGCACCCAGTTGCCCGACGGCAGCTGGCTGGTGCTCGAACGCGACGGCAGCGCGCTCAAGCGGGTCGAAGACCGCGCCGACGGCCGCACCCTGCGGCGCTGGCCGCTGTCCTCGCCGCGCCGCTACGCCAGCCTGAGCCTGCTGCCGAGCGGCCGCGCGCTGCTGTGGGGCGGCGTGGACGCGCAGCAGCGCCTGCAAGCCGGCGGGCTGTGGTTCGATCCGGCCGCCTCGACCCTGGCGCCGGCCACCGACGTGCCGCTGTCGCCGCGCGCCGGGCATGCCGCCAGCGTGCTCAGCGACGGCCGCCTGCTGGTCACCGGCGGCTGGACCGCCGCGGCCGATGCCGGCGCGCGCGCCGAAACCTGGGACGAGCGCGATGCGCGCGCCGCGGTCGCGGCGGCGGCGCCGGCTCGGCTGGGCCATCGCGCCCGGGTCGAGGCCGACGGCCGCGTGCGCCTGTTCGACGGCCTCGATGCGCAAGGCCGCGCGCAGGCGCAGGACCAGTTCTACGATCCCGCGCGCGGCGCCGCCCGCGCCGCGGCGAACGCGCCGGTGGCCGCGGCCGCGCCGCGCCTGAGCGGGTCCTCGCCGCGCGACGGACAGACCGCCGTCGCCACCGACGCGCGCCTGTCGCTGCGCTTCAGCGAACCGCTGCGCGCCGGCGAACTCAACGCCGCCAGCGTCACCCTGCTCGGCCCCGGCGGCTACGCCGCGGTGCAGGTGACCCCGGCCGAAGCCGGCCGGCTGTTGTTCGTGACCCCGCGCCAGCGCCTGCAGGCGAATACCGACTACTCGCTGCTGATCGACGGCGCGCACGCGCGCAACGGCCAGCCGCTGGCGCCGACCGTGGTCGATTTCGCCACCGGCGCGGCGCGCGCCGACGCCGCGAGCGGCGACGCAGCCGCAGGCAAAAACCAGCCCCAGCGCGACAAGCAAACCGCGCAGGCCAAACCAGTCCGCGCAACGGCGGCCATACCCGCAGCGGCCGCGCCCGCAGCGCGACCGGCCGCGTCCAACGCCGCGCGCAGCGCCACGCCCGCCAAACCCCGACGTGACAGCGCGCGCACGGCAATAACCGCGGCAGACGTCGTCGTCGACGGCGCGTCCGTGTCGGTGCAGACCGACACCGCCGACGAAGCGGTCGACTTCGGCTTCGACATCGCCCAGGCCGGCGACTACGGCCTGGGCCTGTCCGCCTTCGCCACGCCCGGCGCCAGCGCGCCCGCGACGCTGACCGTGCAAGGCGGCGCCGGCACGGTCGCGACCCTGGCCTGCGCGGCCGCCGACGACGGCTGCGGCGCCAACCTGCCCGCGCTCGCGCCCGGACGCTACACCGCGCGGGTGCAACCGCCCGCCGGCGCGACGCTGCGCTTCGCCGCGACCCTCAGCCGCGACCTGTCCGCGGGCCTGTTCCCGGGCTACGGCCGTCCCATCGCCCTCAACCGCCGCGGCCGCGACGCCACGGTGGACCTCGCCGTCCCCGACGCCAGCCATCTGCAGATCAGCGCGCAGAGCACCCAGCCGGCCGCGCGCGAGGTGCGCTACACGCTGTACGCGGACGACGGCACGCTGCTGCAGAGCGTCGCCTTCGCCGGCGCGCACCAAGTGATCGACCTGGCCACGCCGGAACGCGGCACCTACCGCCTGCGCATCGATCCGGCCCATGGCGCCACCTACGCCGCCACGCTCTCCGTCGGCTACGGCGCCGCCAACGTACTCGTCGCCGACGGCCCGGTCCGCGACTTCGCGTCCGAACCCGGCGCGCCGGTGCGCATGCAGTTCGTGCTGGAAACCGGTCAGCCGCTCGGCCTGGGCATCGGCAACCTCAGCATCGCCGGCAGCGACCAGCCGGCCACGCTGCGGCTGTACAAGCCCGACGGCAATTCGGCGCTCACGCCCAAGTCGTGCCTGCCGGCCAACGGCGGCTGCGACCAGGCGCTCTCCGTCGTCGCCGGCTACCTGCCGCCGGGCGTCTACACCGCCACGCTCACGCCGCCAGCCAACGGCACCGCGCGCTTCAGCGCCGCGCTCAGCAGCGAACGCACGGTCGACATCGCCCTGGGCGGCAGCGCGAGCCTGAGCCTGGACCGCTACGGCCGCACCGGCCGCTTCGCCTTCGACCTCGCCGCCGGCGAGGTGTTGCAGTTGAACGTCTCGCCCGACACGGTGCCGGCGCAACGCCCGGTCGGCTACAGCCTGATCGGTCCCGACGGCGCGGCCTATTTCGTCAAGCCGCCGGCGGTCGGCCCGCAGGCGCTGGTGGCCGCCGCGCCCAAGGCCGGACGCTACGCCTGGGTGGTGGACCCGCAACAAGGCGAACTGGCCACCGTGAACGCCACGCTGACCCAGCCGGCCGGCTCCACCGCGATCGGCGCCGCGCCGGTGTCGCTGTCGACCCAGGCCTCCGGCGCGCGCGCGAGCTTCAGCTTCGCCAATCCGCGCCGCAGCGATCTGGGCATCGGCATCGCCGACCTGCAACTCGTCGGCAGCGCGTCGTACGCCGACGTGACCCTGCGCAATTCGCGCAACGCGCTCATGGCCAGCGAGCAATGCCACGCCGACGCCGCGCGCGGCGGCTGCGACCTCGACCTGCGCGATCTCGCCGCCGATGTGTACACGGTCGAGATCGTCCCGCACGACGGCCAGGGCCTGCTGAGCCTGCGCGCGGCGGTCAGCGAGGACCTGGTGCTGCCGCTGTCGCGCGCGCAGCCGGTCGATCTGCAACTGACCCGTATCGGCCAGAACGCCAGCCTGGAGTACGACGCCGGCGCCGGCGAAAACCTCAACGTCGCGATCGCCGGCCAGCTCACCGCGCCGGCCGGCCGCTTCGTGCGCTACGGCCTGCAGGCGCCGTCCGGCTACGAGATCGCCAACAACTCGGTCGGCGCCAACGGCAGCGGCGGCATGAGCCGCGAGAACGTCGCCGCCGGCCGCTACCGCGTGCGCATCGATCCCGAATACGGCGCGACGATGTCCGCGCGCGTGGCGATGATCGACGACTTCGCCGACGAACTCGTCGTCGACGGCGCGCCCCGGCAGATCGCCACCCAGCTGAGCGACCAGAGCGTGCGGCTGTCGTTCCAGGTCGAACCCGGCGCCCGCCTCGGCCTGGGCATGGATCAGTTGAGCGGCATGCAGCCGTTCCCGCTCGACCTGACCCTGTCGGCCGCCGACGGCCGCGTGGTGTGGACCGACCTGTGCCGCGAGATGGACAAGAGCTGCGCGTTCAATCTGGACGGACTGCCCGGCGGCCGCTACACGCTCAAGGTCGATCCGCCCAGCCAACAGGGGCCGTACGGCTTCCGCGCGACGCTGAGCTCGGACCTGGAACTGCCGCTGGCGCTGGGCCAGACGCTGGCGCTGCAGCAGGACCGCTGGGGCCGCAACGTGCGTGTGCGCTTCCATGCCGAGCCCGGCGACGATCTGTATCTCGCCGTCGCCGACGTCGTCCGGCTGTCGCCGCCGCCGCAATCGGACCGGCGCGACATCGAGTACACCCTGCGCGGCCCCGACGGCGCGACGATCCGCAGCGACGCCCATTCCGACGGCCTGTCGATGCGCATCTCCGACCTGACCCAGAGCGGCGACTACACCCTGACCATCGATCCGCCGCTGGGCGATGCGCTGGGCGCGAACGTCTGGCTCGGCCGCAACCAGCCGCTCGGCGAGCTCGCGATCGACGGCGATGCGGCGGTGTTCGCTTCGCCGCTGCCCGGTGCGCCGATGCGGGTGAGCGTGCAGGCCCCGGCCAACGCCAAGCTGCGCTTCGGCATCGCTCCGGACGGCCCGGTGCCGCCGCGCGGTTTCATCGTCAACGGCCTGCGCTGCAACTTCGGCGACGACGATGCGCCCGGCTGCGCCTACGGCCTGCAGACCACCGACGCCGGTCGTTACGAAATCAGCGTGTACCAGGACTACCTGGTCCCGCCGACGCAGTTCCGGGTGCGCGCGATCGTCAGCACCACCTACCAGGCCGCCTTGCAGTTGGGCGTGGCGCAACCGCTGAACCTGCGCAGCGGCCAGAACGCCTTGCTGAGTTTCCACGGCACCGCCGGGCAACGCCTGCGGCTGAAGGTGTCGGGACAAGCCACCCTGCCCGCCGGCTACAAGGCCTACTACGGCCTGCGCCGGCCCGGCGAGCGGCTGCCCGACTTCAGCGCCATCTCCGCCGCGGCGGACGGCAGCTGGGAGCTGCCGCCGCTGGCGGCGACCGGCGACTACGTGTTGGAAGCCACCGCGGTCGGCTGGCCCGGTCTGCAGACCACGGTGTTGTTGGAACCGAGCACGCCCTGAGCGCCCCGCCCGCGCGCCGCGATCCGGCGCGCGGGCGGTCACGGCGGCGCCCGCCGCCGTTTGCTGTGGCATGCACAGGATGCTGCGATACTGCGCGAATCGCCGCGTCCTTCCGCACGCGCCGCACCGGGATCCCATGCTCATGGAAGACACCGCCACGCCGACCGGCTGCGGATGCGCTCGCCGCCGGTTCGCACCGACGATCGCCCTGCCGCTCGCGCTGTGCGCCCTCGCCGTCGCGCCCGGCGCGTTCGCCAGCGGCCACATGCCCGGCTTCCCGATCCCGCCGCGCAGCTTCGCCGATTACGCCGCGTGCAAGGCCTTCCTCGAACAGACCGCGCGCGACGACCGCGCCCGCGCCGAGCCGCAGCCGCGCGAGACCGAACCCGGCGTCACCCGGCAGACGCTGGTGATCAGCGACGGTGTGACCGAGTCCGGCGAGGGCCAGGCCGCGTATCGCGTCCAGGTCGGCGCGCAGTTCCGCCGCCGCGACGAAGCGCGCGAGTCGATCGTGACCACGTTTTCCTACGACGAGAACAGCTACCGCTGCAACGGCGGCGAGCTCAGCGGCGAGTCCGGCGCGCGCGGTTACTACCTGCCCGGTTACGAGCCGATTCCCGCGCCGGCGCGTTGACGCCGGCGCTTCCGGCCGGCGATCCGCCGCGAGGGGCTTCGGGCTCGATGCCAGGGGTCTTCGTCGCGAACTGGAACAAGGGCGTCGGGCCTGAAGGCCCTCCCACAGCGGCTGCGGCCGGTGGCGGCCGGCGAGCCCACCCGCCCGCTCCCGGCCGGCACGCGAGGCCGGCGTCCAGGGCCGAGTTGTGTTTTTGGGTAGTTCTGTCCGGCGCCGCCGCCGGGCCCGTTTGACAACGTTGTCATCGGTGCGCGAAGTTTGCCCGCTGCGATCCATCGCCAGCGCGCGACCACCAGACACTCGACCACAAAGGGACCAACCCATGGGGCAGCATCGTTGCTTGGGCGCCGGCATTCTCGCCGCGTCGATCTTGATCGTCGGTTGCAGTCAGCAAGCCGACCCCGCCGCCGCGCAGGCGCCCAAGCCGGCCGAACCCGCGGCCGCCGCGCCGGTCGCGCCGGCCGCGACCGATGCCGCGGTGTTCTTCGACGACTTCAACTACCCCGACCTCGCCGCGTTCCAGGGCAACGGCTGGAAAGCGCGCACCGAGACCGGCCACCCCGGCATCAAGGGCGCGACCTGGTCGGCCGAAGGCCTGTCCTTCCACGCCGACATCGCCGACACCCACGGCGGCGCGGTGCGGATGAGCTCGGTCACCAACGGCAAGGCCGACAAGACCCGCCAGACCCAGTTCTGCCACGCGCGCAAATACCGCGAAGGCACCTACGCCGCGCGCATCTTCTTCCGCGACGCGCCCAGCTACGGCCCGGACGGCGACGAAGTCATCCAGACCTTCTACGCCATCAGCCCGCTCAAGGCGCCGATGGACAAGAACTACAGCGAGACCGACTTCGAATACCTGCCCAACGGCGGCTGGGGCGAGAACAGCAAGCCGGCGATGTGGACCACCAGCTGGGACACCTTCCAGCTCGAACCGTGGACCAAGGTCAACGAGTTCACCCGCCACGAAGGCAGCTACGCCGGCTGGCGCACCCTGGTGCTGACCGTCGCCGACAAGCAGCTCAAGTACTACGTCGACGGCAAGCTGTTCTCCGAACACAGCAGCGCGGTGTACCCGGAAGACTTCATGTCGATCAACTTCAACCTGTGGTTCATGCCCAAGGGCGCCGACGGCTCGTTGGGCCCGGTGGACTCGCCCGAGATGCGCGAATACCAGGAGGACATCGATTGGGTGTTCTTCCGCGAAGGCGCGGCGCTGTCGACCGCCGACGTGGAAAAGCAGGTCGCCGAACTGCGCGGCAAGCAGGTCGCCCACCTCGACAACGTCAAGGAACAGAACCCGCCGCTGCCTTCGCCCTGCGGGCTTTGACCGCGCCCGCCGCCGCGCGCGGCGCCGCACCTGCTACAAGGCCCGCGAATGCGGGCCTTTTTCTTGTACCCGCAGCCGCGGCCGGACGCCCGCGCCCGCCGCGCGCGGGTTCACGACCAGCCGCGCGCCGCGTTGGTAAGGGCGACCTCGGCCGACGCCGCGCGGGCGCTCCGTCCGCAGCGACGGCGCCGGCGCGAGAGCGCCCCCACCCGCGACACGAGGAAGCCGCCATGAGCAACTACTGGCCCGAGCAGAACTTCGACACCGGCAAGTTCCACCTGCAGCTGCACCCCTATCTCGCCGTGCCGGAAGATGTGATCGACCCGGAAGCGTTGCTTCAATACGGCGCCGACTTCAAGCTCCGCTTCGCCCGCGCCGCGCCGCAGACCCACCCGATCGGCCTGATGCAGCTGATCTTCCCGCAGACGTCCGCGAACGAGAACAATCTAGTGGGCCGATGGAACGTCGACAAGCGCGACCCCACGCCCGACCAGACGCCGATGCGAAACTGCATGTACGGCGAACCGGGCGAGACCATCGCGGAGCACTCGCAGTTCTACGCGGGCCAGCCGGCCCGTCACGTGTCGCCGACCGAATGCTGGCTGATCGACACCCCGCGCGAGTGCAGCAAGCGCTTCGATCACGGCCGCTTGACCAGCAACACCGATACCAAGTTCGCCAACTACGTGGTCGATACGGCCACCGGCAAAGTGTTCGATCACGGCATGGTGTGGGGCTATCACGTCGTGCAGAACAGCAAGAAGCTCACCGAGTTCGAACCGGTGATCGTGGCGCCGAAAGAGTCGCGGCTGAGCCAGAGCAACGAACATCTCGACGCGATCGCGCGCTTCCTCAAACTCACCCGCGACGAGGTCAAGAGCTACATCGCCTGAGGCGGGACGGCCGCCGCCGGGCCGCGCCCGCGCGCCCTCGCGCCGGCCCTCGCGGGCGCGCCCGGACCGCCCGGGCGCCGGGCGCCGCACCCGCCCGAGCCACCGCGGCGCGACCGCGTCCGAATTGACCGCCCCGCCCCCGGCGCCTAGAATTGCCGTCCTTCGCCGGAATAGCTCAGTTGGTAGAGCGGCGCATTCGTAATGCGTAGGTCGCAGGTTCGATTCCTGTTTCCGGCACCACGTAACCCCGAAAACAGTCCAACCGCCCGGCCCACGATCCAACGGCCGCGCCGCGTCCCGGACACGTCTGCAGACGGCCCCGCCTCCACGCGGGGCCGTTCGCGTTTGCGGCGCCGCCCGATCCGGCCGCGCGCGAATGGCGCCCCGCTCCCTTCCCACACCCTTCCCACACCCTTCCCACGCCCTGCCCTCGCCGCCCGCGCCCCGCTGCGTTCCTGCGCGCGCAGCGCCCTCGTCGCCACGCCGCCGCCCCTGCCCCCAGCGCACGCCCGGTGCGCTTCGCCGCGCACGCCCGATCCGCGACCTCGTTGCCGCTTTGCGCCATCGCGCACGTCGAATGTGCTGTTTTGTGCGCTCGCGCCAAGGCGGGGCGCTTGCCGATGGCCGAGTCTCGCCGCGCGGCGCGGATGCAGGGGGCTGCCGCCGCTGCCACCTTTCTTCGCAGCAGGAGCCCCCATGAACCGTTCTGTGTTGCAACGCGGCTTGCCGCTCGCGCTGGCGATCGGCGCCACGCTCGCCGCCGCCTCGGCCCAGGCCAAGCTGCCCGACGGCGCGCTCGACCCCGCCTTCGGCCGCCGCGGCCTGGTCGTCACCGACTTCCCGGTGAACGACGACTTCGTCCGCGCCGTCGCCATCCAGGCCGACGGCAAGATCCTCACCATCGGCGAAGGCGGCGGCGACGCGCCGCTGCATCGCGATTACCTGCACTGCCGGCTGCTGCGCTTCGGCGCCGACGGCAAGCTCGACGCCGGCTTCGGCGACGGCGGGCAGGTGCGGATCAAGCTGCGCTCCAACTCGCAGCCCGCCGCATGCCGCGCGCTGGCGGTGCAGGCCGACGGCCGCATCCTCGTCGCCGGCGGCAACAAGGGCGATGCGCTGCTGCTGCGCTTTCTCGCCGACGGCAAGCCCGACCGCGGCTTCTCGCGCGACGGCGTGCAGACCCTCGACGCCGGCGGCTTCGACGAGTTCTACGGCCTCGCGCTGCAGGCCGACGGCCGCATCGTCGCCGCCGGCAAGCGTTTCGACGCCGACAGCGGCCAGGATGCGGTGGTGCTGGCGCGCTACCGCGGCGACGGCAACGCCGACCGCGGCTTCGGCCGCAACGGCGTGGTGGTGACCGCGCATCCCGAACAGGCCCAGGGCGCCGGCGCCCAGCATGTGCTGCTGCAAGCCGACGGCAAGATCGTCGTCGCCGGCGGCGGCGGACGCTGGAACCTGATCGCGCGCTATCTGCGCGACGGCCGCCCCGACCCGGGCTTCGGCAAGAACGGCAGCACCGTCGACCGCATCACCGGCCTCAATGCCGGCGCGCAGGGGCTGGTGCTGCAGACCGACGGCAAGTTCCTCAGCAGCCATCCCATCGTCGCCGGCAGCGGCGTGCGCGGGACGTTGCTGCGCCACAACGCCGACGGCAGCCTCGACACTACCTACCACCGCCCGGACCTGGAGATCTCCGGCCGGCTGGCGCCGCAATCCGACGGCCGCGTGCTGGTGGTCGGCAACACCGCCGGCGCCGCGCCCAAGCCCGGCCGCCTGCAGCGGGTGAATCCGGACGGCTCGGTCGATGCCACGTTCGCGGTCGCGCCGATCGACTTCGGCGGCAACGACGATTACTTCATCGACCTCGCCGTGCCCGGCGGCGGCCGCATGGTGGTGGCGGCGTGGCTCAGCGACGAGAACCGCATCGGCCTGGCGCGGGTCGCGGCGACCACCTACTGCCTGGCCGACCCGGTCAACCCGGGCCGCTGGATCGGCTTCAGCGAGAGCGGCTGGTTCTCCACCATCGACAGCGGCGTCGGCGGCAGCGGCCAGGGCCTGCTCGCCCAGGGCCGGCTGCGCTCGGTGCAGCCGCCGGGACAACCGGCCGGGCGCGCGCTCAGCGCCGGCGGCCCGGCGCCCGCGGCGTACCGGGTCGACGCGTTCGCCGTCACCGGCGACGTGCGCGGCTTCGGCTTCGCCAACGTCAGCAAGCGCGGCAGCGCACCGGCGACGTACGGCCTGGTGGATACGCGCATGAACGATCCGGCCTGCAAGATCCTGCCGGGACGCTGAGCGCGGCGCTTGAAAGGCAGCGGCCGGGGCCCGCGGGTCCGGCCGTTGCGCCGTCGCGGCGGCTGCATCGCCGCGACGTCCGCGCGCCTGCGCAGCGAGCGTTTTCACGGCGGCAGCTGTCGAAGCCGCCGGGTCGAAGCCGCCGGGTCGAAGACCCTCGCGCTCAAGAACCATCGCTTTCGAAGCCGCCGCATTCGCAGCCACGCTTGTCGAAACGGCACGACCCCGCATCCGCCCGCTCTCGAATCCTTCCCCAGCGCCCACCGTCGAAAACGCGGGCCTGCGCGCGCCGGCGCATCGCCGCGCACACCGCATCCAAGGACGTCCACATGCCCCGACCCTCCCCTCCGCGCCGCGCCCGCGCTGGCTTGTGCCTCGCGGCTTCGCTGCTCGCCGCCGCCCTCGCCCTTCCGTTCGCCGCAACCGCCGCCACGCCGGCCGACGGCAGCGCCGACCGCAGCTTCGGCCGCGACGGCATCGCGCAGCCGCAGTTCCCGATCTACGACGACGCGCTCGCCTCCATCGCCGTACAAGGCGACGGCGGCGTGCTCGCGCTGAGCGCCGACTACACCGTGCCCAACGACTGGGGCACGCTGCGCTGCCGCCTGCTGCGCCTGGACCGCGACGGCCGCGTCGATCCGCGCTTCGGCGACGGCGGCCAGGTGGCGATCGTGCAGGCCACGCGCTTCGGCAATTCCAGTTGCGCGCAACTGCTGCTGCAACCCGACGGCAAGATCGTGGTCGTCGGCTCGCTCGACGCCGACCTGATGCTGCTGCGCTTCAACGCCGACGGCAGCGCCGACACCGGCTTCGGCGACGGCGGCAAGAGCGTCGTCGATACGTTCTACATCATCAGTCCGTACGCGGCGGCGTTGCAGGCCGACGGCAAGATCGTGGTCGCCGGCGAAGGCTTCGACGACTCGGCCAAGCGCTCGGTGGCGCTGGCCGTGCGCGTCGGCGCCGACGGCCGCGCCGACGCCGGCTTCGGCCGCGACGGCCTGAGCATCACCGATCTGCCTGAGCTGCGCTTCGGCGTTTACGCCGGCCATCTCGCGCTGCAGCCCGACGGACGCATCCTCATGGCCGGCGGCGCATCGCCGCTCGGCCTGCTGTTGCTGCGGCTGCGGCCCGACGGCAGCCCCGATCCCGAGTTCGGCCAGCGCGGCCGGGTGATCGCGCACATCGACGGCATGTACGACGACACCGCCGGCCTGTTGCTGCTCAACGACGGCAGCCTGCTCAGCAGCCACTTCGTCCGGCCGACCGGTCCCGGCGCGCCGACCCGCGGCGCGGTGCTGCGCTGGCGCGCGGACGGCAGCCGCGACCCGGGGTTCCGCTCGCCCGACCTGCTCGTCGGCGGCGAGCTGATCGCCCAGGCCGACGGCCGCATCCTGGCGGCGGCCAATCGCGGCGACATCAAGCCGCACGGGCTGATCCAGCGCTTCGCCCTGGACGGAACCGTCGATGCGTCGTTCGTCCCGCAACTGCCGGACGTGGGCGACGACGACGCCTACCTGGGCCCGATCGCGTTCGCCGACGACGGGCGCATCGTGATCGCCGCCCGCTACGACCGCAGCCGCCGCTATGCCGTCGCCCGGCTGCACAACGCCACCTACTGCCTCGCCGATCCGGCCGATCCCGGCCGCTTCCTCGGCTTCAGCCCGAGCGGCTGGTTCTCCACCGCCGACAGCGGCCTCGGCGGCAGCGGCGCCGGGCTGATCGCGCGCGGGCGCGTGCGCACCGCGCACCTGCCCGGCCAGCCGCTGGCCTACGCGCTCAGCGCCGGCGGACCGGCGCCGGCGGCGTACCGGGTGGACGCGTTCGCGGTCGCCGACGGCGCACACGGCTTCGGTTTCGCCAACATCGCGCTGCGCCGGGCGGCGACGCCGGGCCGCTACGCGCTGGTGGACGCACGCGCCAACGACTCGGCCTGCCGGCCGCGATCGGGGCGCTGAGCGGCCGGCGCGAGCGCGCGTAGCGACGGACAAAAAAAACCGGCCCGTCGGGGCCGGTTTTTTCGACGCGCGACGACGGCGCTCGGCCGGCGTCAGCTGACCAGCTGCAGCCGCAGTTCCTTCGGCAGCGCGAACACCATGCTCTCCTGCTCGCCGTCGAGTTCGGTCACGTGCTGGGCGCCGAGTTCGCTCAGTCGGTCGATCACCCCGCGCACCAGCACTTCCGGCGCCGAGGCGCCGGCGGTGATGCCGATGCGGCTGCGGCCCTCGACCCAGCGCGGATCGATCTCGTCCGCGCCGTCGATCAGGTAGGAGGTCACGCCCTCGCGCTCGGCCAGCTCGCGCAGGCGGTTGGAGTTGGAGCTGTTCGGCGAACCGACCACCAGCACCAGGTCGCAGCGCGCGGCCAGTTCGCGCACCGAATCCTGGCGGTTCTGGGTGGCGTAGCAGATGTCGTCGTTCTTCGGGCCCTGGATCGCCGGGTACTTGGCGCGCAGGGCCTCGATCACGCTGCGGGTGTCGTCGACCGACAGCGTGGTCTGAGTGGTGTAGGCCAGGTTGTCGGGCTGGTCGACCTGCATCGCGGCGACGTCGTCGGCGTCCTCGACCAGGTAGATGCGGCCGGAACCGGCCTCGCGCTTCCACTGCCCCATCGTGCCCTCGACCTCGGGATGGCCTTCGTGGCCGATCAGCACCACGTCGCGCCCGGCGCGGCAGTGGCGCGAGACTTCCAGGTGCACCTTGGTCACCAGCGGACAGGTCGCGTCGAACACCTTGAGCCCGCGCCGCTCGGCTTCCGCGCGCACCGCCTTGGACACGCCGTGGGCGCTGAAGATCACGGTGGCGCCGTCGGGCACTTCGTCGAGCTCCTCGACGAACACCGCGCCGCGGTGCTTGAGGTCGTCGACGACGAAACGGTTGTGCACGACTTCGTGGCGCACGTAGATCGGCGCGCCTAGGGTCTCGATCGCGCGCTTGACGATCTCGATGGCGCGGTCGACGCCGGCGCAGAAGCCGCGGGGATTGGCTAGCAGGACGTCCATGGGGGGATTGTACTCCGGTCCCGGGGGGCTGGCAGCGGAGGAGAAGTGAGCCTGGAGGAGCGAGGAGTGAGCGAAAGCCGCTCTTGCCCGCTTCTCACTCCTCTCCGCTCACTCCTGCTTTTCCTTGCTGAACAGCCCGAACGCCGCGATCCCGATCGCGCCGCCGACGATGGCGGCGTCGGCGATGTTGAACGAGGGCCAGTAGAAGCTGCGCCAGTACCACTGGATGAAGTCGACCACGTGGCCGTGCATGAGCCGGTCGATGACGTTGCCGATCGCCCCGCCGATCACCAGCGCGTACGGCAGCGCGGTCTTCCAGTCGCCGCGCGGGGTGCGCGCCAGCCAGCGCGCCAGCAGGCCGCTGATGCCGACCGCCAGGGCCAGGAAGAAGTACTTCTGCCAGCCGCCGGCATCGCTGAGGAAGCTGAAGGCCGCGCCGGTGTTGTAGCTGCGGTACCAGTTCCAGAACCCTTCGATCACCACCACCGGGGTGTACTCGGGCAGCGCGCTCAGCACCCAGTTCTTGCTCCACTGGTCGAGCGCGATCACCACGATCGAGACGATCAGCCAGGGCAACGCGTTCTTTGCGGGGGTGCTTGTCATTGTTCGGAATCGGGCCATGGGGAGTGGAGAATCGCAAGCCGGCGCGCGCATCGCTACGCGCGCCGCCAGCGCGTCAGAACCAGCGGCGCTCTTCGCCCGGGCCTTCGACGTTGCTCACGCAGCGTCCGCACAGCTCGGGATGCGCGGGGTCGGAACCGACATCGGCGCGGTAGTGCCAGCAGCGCACGCACTTGCTCTTGCCGGTCTTGGCCGCGAGCACGGCGATGTCCTTGATGCCGTCGTCGGCCACCACTTCGACGTCGCCGCTGATGAACAGGAAACGCAGTTCGTCGGCCAGCGGCGCCAGCCAGTTCTGGTCGGCCACGCCGCAGCGCAGCGAGATCTCCGCTTCCAGCGCCGCGCCGATCTCGCCGGCCGCGCGCATCGGTTCCAGCGCGCGGGTCACGCTCTCGCGCAGTTCCAGCAGGCGCTTGAAGTCCTCGTCCGACAGCGCCGCGTCGGCCGGCAACGGCGCCAGGCCGTCGTACCAGGTCGCGAACAGCACGTTGTCTTCGCGCGCGCCGTGGTCGGTGTTGGCCGGCAGGTATCGCCACATTTCGTCGGCGGTGAACGCCAGCACCGGCGCGATCCAGCGCACGAACGCTTCGGCGATGCGGTACATCGCGCTCTGCGCCGAACGGCGGCCGCGCGAATCCTCGCGCATGGTGTAGAGCCGGTCCTTGGTCACGTCCAGGTACAGCGAGCCCAGGTCGACGCTGCAGAAGTTCGACAGCAGCTGCACGATCTCGGCGAAGTCGTAACGCTCGTAGGCCGAGGCGATGCGCTCCTGCACTTCGCTGGCGCGATGCACGATCCAGCGGTCGAGCGCGACCATGTCCTCGAGCGCGACCAGATCGCGCGCCGGGTCGAAGCCGCTGAGGTTGCCGAGCAGGAAACGCGCGGTGTTGCGGATGCGGCGGTAGACGTCGGCGTTCTGCTTGAGGATCTTGTCCGACACCGACATCTCGGCGCTGAAGTCGGTCGAGGCGACCCACAGGCGCAGCACGTCGGCGCCCATCGCGTCGATGACCTTCTGCGGCACCACCACGTTGCCGAGCGACTTGGACTGCTTCTTGCCCTGCTCGTCGACCGTGAAGCCGTGGGTCAGCACCTGCCGGTACGGCGCCGCGCCGTCCATCGCCACGCCGGTCAGCAGCGCGCTGTGGAACCAGCCGCGGTGCTGGTCGGAGCCTTCCAGGTACAGGTCGGCCGGCTTGCGCAGGCCGTCCTGCGGCCGCTGCGCGAGCACGCATTCGTGGCTGGCGCCGGAGTCGAACCAGACGTCGAGGATGTCGGTGACCTTCTCGTAGTCGCCCGCCTCGTCGCCCAGCAGCTGCTCGGCGGTCATCGCGTACCACGCGTCCACGCCTTCGCGTTCCACCGCGTCGGCGACCTGGCGCATGATCTCGACCGTGCGCGGATGCGGCTGGCCGCTCTCGCGGTTGAAGAACAGCGCGATCGGCACGCCCCAGTAGCGCTGGCGCGAGATGGTCCAGTCCGGACGGCTCTCGATCATGTTGTAGATGCGCGACTCGCCCCAGCCCGGGATCCAGGTCACGCCCGGGATCGCGGCCAGCGCGTCGCGGCGCAGCCCGGCCTTCTCCATCGACAGGAACCACTGCGGGGTGGCGCGGAACACCACCGGCGTCTTGTGCCGCCAGCAGTGCGGATAGCTGTGCTTGATCCGGCCCTGCGCCAGCAGCGCGCCGTTCTCGCGCAGGATCTGCAGCAGCAGTTCGTCGCTCTTGAAGATGTGCTTGCCGGCGAGGACGTGCTCGCCCGCGGCCGGCGTCGACGGCAGGTACAGGCCGCGGCCGTCGACCGGATTGATCTGCCCGGCGCTGTAGCGCTCGATCAGGCCGTACTTGAGCGAGACCGCGTAGTCCTCCTGGCCGTGGCCGGGCGCGGTGTGGACCGCGCCGGTACCGGCGTCGGTGGTCACGTGCTCGCCCAGCAGCACCGGGATTTCGCGCTCGGCATAGAACGGATGGCGCAGGCGCAGGCCCTCGAAGGCCTCGCCCGGGTGCGCCGACCAGTCGCGGGTTTCGACGCTGTGGCCCTGCTTGAGCGCGTCCGCACGGGTGATCGCGGCCAGCACCGCGCCGACCAGTTCGCTGGCGATCAGCAGGTATTCCGGACGCGCGCCCGGCTCCTTGAACAAGGCCTCCTCGCCCGGCTCGACCCGCACCAGCGAGTATTCGACGCTCGGGCCCATCGACACCGCCAGGCTCGCCGGCAGCGTCCACGGCGTGGTCGTCCAGATCGGCACCGACAGCGGGCTGCCGTCGTCCTCGATCCCGAACACGTCGAACACGCGCTTGCGGTCGAGCACCGGGTAGCGGACGTAGATCTGGGTCGATTCCTTGTCGTGGTACTCGATCTCCGCCTCGGCCAGGGCCGAGCCGCAGTCGAAGCACCAGTGCACCGGCTTGGAGCCGCGCACCAGGTGGCCGCGTTCGACGATCTTGGCCAGCGACCGCATGATGTCCGCCTCGTAGCGGAAATCCATGGTCAGGTAGGGATTCTCCCAGTCGCCGATCACGCCCAGGCGCTTGAAGTCGCGGCGCTGCAGCTCGACCTGGGTGGCGGCGTACTCGCGGCACTTGGCGCGGAACTGGGCCGCGTCGAGCTTCTCGCCGACCTTGCCCCAGGTCTTCTCGACCTTGGTCTCGATCGGCAGGCCGTGGCAATCCCAGCCCGGCACATAGGGCGCATCGAAGCCGGCCAGCAGCCGCGACTTCACCACGATGTCCTTGAGCACCTTGTTGAGCGCATGGCCGATGTGGATCTCGCCGTTGGCGTACGGCGGGCCGTCGTGGAGCACGAAGCTGCGCTCGCGGTCCTTCACCTTCTCGCGAATTCGCTGATACAGGCCTTCGCTTTCCCAGCGCGCCAGGGTCTCCGGCTCGCGCTTGGGCAGGTCGCCGCGCATCGGGAATTCGGTCGCCGGCAGCAGCAAGGTGGCCTTGTACGGGTTGCCGGCGGCGGGTTGGCTCGGATCGTTGGTCACAGCGGGTCTCGGACGGGTCTTCGGCGGATTGGGTCGCGCTGAGGGTTCGCGCTAGAGGGTCAGGCGGTCGTTTCGGCCGCGTCGGCGCCGGACGCGCGCAGCGGGTCCGGCGGCAAGGCGGGATGCAACTGGCGGCGCTGCGCGTCCAGCGCCAGCGACTGGCGCGCTTGCGCGGCATCGCGGTGCATCTGCTGCGTCAGCGTGGCCAGGTCGGGGAACTTGAGTTCGGCGCGCAGGTGGGCGACGAATTCGACCTCGATCCTGCGACCGTACAGGTCGCCGTCGAAATCGAACAGATGCGCTTCCAGCAGCGGCTCCACCCCGGCCACGGTCGGGCGCGTGCCCAGGCTCGACACCGACGGCCACGGCCGCTCGCCGATGCCGTGCACCCAGGTCGCGTAGATGCCCGACAACGCCGGGGTCTTGCCGCCGAAACGCAGGTTGGCGGTGGGAAAGCCGAGGGTGCGGCCGAGCTGGCGGCCGCGTACCACGTGGCCGCCGATCGCGTAAGGCCGGCCGAGCAGGCGCGCGGCGGCGGCGAAATCGCCGGCCAGCAGGATCTCGCGGATGCGGGTGCTGGACACGCGCTCGCCGTCCAGGTGCACCGGCTCGATCTCGTGCGCGCCGAAGCCGGCCGCCTCGCCCATGCGCCGCAGCAGCGCGATGTCGCCGCCGCGGGCCTTGCCGAAACGGAACTGCGGGCCGACCCAGACCTCGCGCGCGGCCAGTTGTTCGACCAGCACGCGCTGGACGAATTCCTCGCCGCTCCAGCGGCTCAGCTCGCCGTTGAAGCGCAGCAGGCCGACCTGATCGGCGTCCAGCGCCAGCAGGCCCTCGGCCTTGGCCCGCGGCAGCAACAGCCGCGGCGGCGGCGCGGCCGGGGCGAAGAACTCGCGCGGCAGCGGCTCGAAGCTCAGCGCCACCGCCGGCACGCCCAGGGCGCGCGCGCGCGCCACCGTGTGGCGCACCAGCGCGCGATGGCCCAGGTGCAGGCCATCGAAGGCGCCGATGCAGACCACACTGCCGTGCGGGCATCGCGTCCCGCGGTCGACGTCTCGAAACAGCCTGCTCATTCGGATTCTGGCGTGGACGAACCCGGATCGCCCGGGATACGGCTTGAAGGATGAATAGAGAAGTATAGCCGGCGGCCGCCGCTCTCAATGGCACCCGGCGCCGCGGTTGGCGTGGCAGGGCCTTCAGGCCCGATGCCTTTGGTTCAGATCGCCGGGGCCGATGCCTCGCGCTCAAGCCACGGCGATCGGGCACGAGAGCATCGGGCCTGAAGGCCCTCCCACAACAGCCCGAAGGCCATCGGCCGAAGCCTCAATGCCCGCGCAGATCCCGCGGCCGGATGCCCTGCAGCCACAGCAGCGCGCCATACGCCGCGCCGCCCGCGCCGACCACCACCGCCAGCTTCCACGCCCGCTCCCACCACGGCCAGCCGGTCCAGCCCGGCCACAGCCACAGCAGGAACAGCACCACGGCGCTCAGGCCGACGCTGGCCACGCCGATCTGGCGCAGGAACCGGCCCCAACCCGGCTGGCGCCGGTACACCCGCGCCCGGCGCAGGTACCAGGCCAGCTGCAGCGCATTGGTCCAGCCGGCGATGGCGATCGCCAGGGCCAGGCAGGCGTGCGCGCCGGGCACCTCGCCCAGCGCCTGGGTCAGGCTCGCCCCGCGCGCCAGCGCGGCGCGGCCGGCGTCGCTGAAGTACACCGCCGCCAGCAGCAGGCCGACCGTCGACAGCAGGTTCACCGCCACCGACACCACCGCCGATTTGACTGGAGTCTTGGTGTCCTGGCGCGAATAGAACGCCGGCGCCAGCACCTTCACCAGCAAGAACGCCGGCACCGCGGTCGACTGCGCCATCAGGCTCAACTGGATCATGCGGGTGTCCTGCGGGGTCAGCCGGCCGTACTGGAACAGCGCCGCGATCAGCGCCTCGGCGCACAGCACCAGGCCCAGGCAGGCCGGCACGCCGATCAGCAGGCACAGGCGGAATCCCCAATCCAGCGCCTTGGAATAGCCCTCGCTGTCGGTCGCCGCATGGCGCTTGGACAGGTGCGGCAGGATCACCGTGCCGATGGCGACGCCGAACATGCCCAGCGGAAACTCGAGCAGGCGGTCGGTGAGATATAGCCAGCTCACACTGCCGACGATCAGGAACGAGGCCAGCGCGGTGTTCAGCAGCAGGTTGAGCTGGGCCACCGACGAGCCGAACAGGGTCGGCACCATCAGCTTGAGGATCTTGCGCACGCCCGAGTGCTTCCAGCCCCAGCGCGGCCGCGGCAGCAACCCCAGCTTGGCCAGCGCCGGCAGCTGGAACACCAACTGCAGCACACCGGCGAAGAACACGCCCCAGGCCAGCGCCAGCACCGGCTCGGCGCCGAACGGCCGCATCAGCGGCGCGGCCGCGGCGGCCGCGGCGATCATCGAAATGTTCAGCAGCACCGGCGACAGCGCCGGCACGGCGAACTTCTCGTAGCTGTTGAGCACCCCGCCGACCAGCGAGGCCAGCGAGATGAACAACGCGTACGGGAAGGTGATCTGCAGCATCTGGGTCGCCAGCCGGTACTGCTCGCTGCCCGGGGCGAAGCCCGGCGCGAACACGCCCATGACCCAGGGCGCGGCCAGCACCACCACCGCGGTCAGCACCACCAGCGCCGCCGTCAGGGTGCCGGTGACCCGGTCGATCAGTTCCTTGACCGCGGCGTGGTCGTGCTGTTCCTTGTACTCGGCCAGCACCGGCACGAAGGCCATCGAGAACGAACCCTCGGCCGAGAGCCGGCGCATGAAGTTCGGAATCCTGAACGCGACGAAGAACGCGTCCATGGCCGGGCTGGCGCCGAACTGCCAGGCGTAGACTTGGTCGCGGATGAGACCGGTGATGCGCGAGATGAAGGTCATCGCGCTGAACACCACCGAGGAACGCAGCAGGCCGCCCTTGCTCATGCCCGCCCTCCCCGGCTCTGCGCCGCCCGGCCTTGTCCGGATCCGGGCGGGTTGACGCAAGCCCCTGAATCGCCCATACTTTTGGGTCTGATTTTCCGCGACTGCGCAAGACCCGGTTCCGACCGTCGTCCGGCGTCTTGTCTCTCGTCTAGTTTCATCAACGTTTTCAACCTAATTTTCAGGAATTCACCGTGGCAAACATCAAGTCCGCCAAGAAGCGCGCCAAGCAGACTGTCGTGCGCAACGCCCGCAACGCCAGCCAGCGTTCGATGCTGCGTACCGCCGTCAAGAAGGTGCTCAAGGCCCTCGGCGAGAACGACGCCGCCGGTGCCAAGTCCGCGTTCGACGTCGCCCAGCCGATCCTCGACCGTTTCAGCGCCCGTGGCCTGATCCACAAGAACAAGGCCGCCCGCCACAAGAGCCGCCTGTCGGCGCGCATCAAGGCGCTCGCGACCGCCGCTTGATCCGCCGCCCGCCCGGGCTGCGACCAACACAAACCCGGCCTCGGCCGGGTTTTTGTTTGCCTGGCGCTTTTCGCCGTCCCGGCGCTGCGCAGGGACGCACTGCCCGGCCGCGCGCGGGCGCGGCGAGGCCAGGACGAGAGGACGCAACGCGGACATGCCGCGCATCTTCGGCGCGGCGGGTGAAGCGGGATTGAAGTCGGCCGCGCCGCTCGCGCGCACGGCCGGGCCGCGGCGCCAACTGCGCCGCGACGGGTTCACGTTTTGAGGATGCCGAGCCCGAGGCTCAGGGCGCATGGCCGCCGGCGGCGCTGGCGGCCTCCAGCGCGTCCTCGCGCTGGCGGTCGAAGAACGCCATCACGTCGCGCATGATCGGCGCGGTGCCTTCGCGCCCGATCGCCGAGACCACGTACCAGCGGTCGGCCCAGCCCAGCTCGGCCAGCGTCGCGCGCACGATCCCGTCGCGCTCCTCGTCCAGCAGCAGGTCGGACTTGTTGAACACCAGCCAGCGCGGCTTGTCGAGCAATTCGGGATCGTGCTTGCGCAGCTCGTTCTCGATCGCGCGCACCTGCTCGGCCGGGCTCAGGCCTTCTACCCCGCCCTCCATCGGCGCGATGTCCACCAGGTGCAGCAGCAGGCGGGTGCGCTGCAGATGGCGCAGGAACTGCGCGCCCAGGCCGGCGCCGTCGGCCGCGCCTTCGATCAGGCCCGGGATGTCGGCGATGACGAAGCTGCGGTGCGCCTCGACGCTGACCACGCCGAGGTTGGGATACAGCGTGGTGAACGGATAGTCCGCGACCTTCGGCGTCGCCGCCGAGACCGCGCGGATCAGCGTGCTCTTGCCGGCGTTGGGGAAGCCCAGCAGGCCGACGTCGGCCAGCAGCTTCAACTCCATCTTGAGCATGCGCTCCTCGCCCGGCAGGCCCGGCAGCGCCTTGCGCGGCGTGCGGTTGATCGAGCTCTTGAAATGCATGTTGCCCAGCCCGCCCTTGCCGCCGCGCGCGACCAGCAGGCGGTCGCCGTGGGCGGTCAGGTCGCCGATGACCTCGTCGGTCTCGACATTGGTCACCACCGTACCGACCGGCACGACGATGATCAGGTCTTCGCCGCCCTTGCCGTACATCTGCCGGCCCATGCCGTTCTCGCCGCGCTTGGCGCGGAACTGCTTCTGGTGGCGGAAATCGACCAGGGTATTGAGGTTTTCGTCGGCCAGCAGGTACACGCTGCCGCCGTCGCCGCCGTCGCCGCCGTCCGGCCCGCCGAGCGGGATGAACTTCTCGCGACGGAAGCCGACGCAGCCGTTGCCGCCGTTGCCGGCGATGACCTGGATTTCAGCTTCGTCTACGAGTTTCATCGGGGCCGGGAATAGAGAATGGAGTTGGAAAATCGTCGATGCGTCACGCGCGAGTCTAACGCCGCGCGGCGCCGATGCATGTCCGTCGGGGCGGAAGGCGAACCATCGGGACGGAGGGAGAAACGCCGCGGCGACTCCCGATGCCCGAGGCTCCGGGCGTCGAGCCCCAAACGAAAAACCCCGCCGAAGCGGGGCTCCTCGCGGCAACGTCGCGGCGCGATTACTCGGCGACGACGACGCTGACGGTGCGGCGGCTCTTCGGGCCCTTGGTCGAGAACTCGACCTTGCCGTCGACCAGCGCGAACAGGGTGTGGTCGCGGCCGAGGCCGACGTTGGCGCCCGGGTGGAACTGGGTGCCGCGCTGACGCACGATGATGTTGCCGGCCTCGATGGCCTGGCCGCCATAGATCTTCACGCCCAGGTACTTCGGGTTGGAGTCGCGGCCGTTGCGGGTGGAACCTACGCCCTTTTTGTGTGCCATGGCTGCTGCTCCTTACTTGTTGTCGCCACCGGCGATGCCGGTGATCTGGATTTCGGTGTAGTGCTGACGGTGGCCCATCTGCTTGCGATGGTGCTTGCGGCGGCGGAACTTGACGATGCGCACCTTGTCGGCGCGGCCGTGGCCGACGACCGTGGCGGTGACGCTGGCGCCCTTGAGCGCGTCGCCGATCTTGATGCCTTCGCCGTCGCCCAGCATCAGCACGGTGTCGAACTTGATTTCGCTGCCGGCTTCGACGTCCAGCAGCTCGACGCGGAGCGTCTCGCCTTGCATCACGCGGTATTGCTTACCGCCGGTGACCAGAACTGCGTACATGACCAGATTCCTCTGTAGTTATTTTGGTCCTGCGCCGCCCAGGGATGGACGGACAGAAGCGGAATTCTAGGCGCTTCAGCGAGTTACGGCAACTGTGAGGGTCCGGCTGACTCGGCCCGGGCCGGCCGCCCCAATCACATCCATTTAAAATCAATAGCTTAGATAATTTCGATCGGGATCGGCCGCCGCCTCGCTAAGAACAGGGCATCCGCAGCGGCGCCTGAATGCGACGCAGCGGCCGTCCCGGCCCCACGGGCGCCGAATCCGGCCGCGCCCCGGGCTCTCGCCCCGGCCTACGCGAGCCGGCCAGACCCGGGCCACCCGGCACCTCGAAACGTGACCGTATCGAACCGCAGTACCCCCTTGCCTTCGCGTCTTTGGCCGATGCGCCAAAGCCGATTCGGCAGCGGAAACAAAATTCGCGCGCGCACCTCCATCGCGGTCGCACGCAGTCGCATGCGCGGACAAGAAGCGTGCAAGCGCTCAAGAAAATGCACCGCCGCACATCAGAAAGCGCATCGACGAAGTTCACAGTTCCGGAAGAAATTTTTTCGCGCAAAAAATCCACGCGCGCAACACCGTCGACACGTCCACGCGCGAAAACGCCTGCAAATCCAGGCCCGTACGAATAGCGCCGAAATCGCGGCAAAAAAACTCACTGCGCATGGATGTGCGCTCAGTCGCATTCATCCGCCGTACACCGCTTCGATGACACTTGCATGCCACCGTCGCGCTCAATTAGCTTCGGACGCAAGCGACTTGCAGGGGGTCGCGCGACATGGAACGGCACCGTCCTTGCGCAGCGCGTGCGACGCACGCGCGCCAGCATGGTGCAGTCGCGTCATCGGGGACTTCCTGCATGGGCTTGCAGTCGTCTGTTCGCTGTCCCGCCAAAGTAACGGCACGTACATCGGCAATCCGCGCGGCGGTCCGTCGCCGCGCACCCGCACGCACGCATTCGCGCTGTCCACGCCGCCCGCGGCGCATGGAGACGCGCCGCTGCGCGCGCCGCACACCGCAGCACGCCGGCCCCGCGCCGCGCGCGCTCGCCCAGCAAGTCCCGCGACGGCGCCCGGCACGGCGCCTGCGCGGACCAAGGCCCGACGCTCGACAGGGGATGCGAAGGGGATCATGCGCAACGAAGGATCAAGGAAGTTTGTCATGACTCGCAAAGCACGTTCGATGAAATGGACCGCTCTGGCGCTGGCGACTGCCGTGGTGATCGCGCCGGTCGCCTATTCCGGCGGCAAATTGCAGGCCGTCAACAAGGTGCCCAACGCCAAGGCCGCCGCCTCGCAGAAGGCGACCAAGCTGGCGCAGGCCAAGCAGACGCCGGAGACCACCTCCAGCCGCTTCATCATCACCCGCGCGCAGGGCGCCGCCGCCAAGGTGAGCGCGGCCGCGATGAACCAGCAGTACGCCAAGGCCGCCAGCAAGCTCGGCCTCGGCATCAAGCCGCTGCGCACGCTGGCGACCGGCTCGCAGCTGATCAAGACCGACACCCCGCTCGACGCCGCCGCCGAGAAAGAGCTGGCGATCGAGCTGATGAAGAACGACTCGAGCATCATCGAAGTCACCCGCGACAAGCGCGTGCATTCGTTCATGGTGCCCAACGATCCGGGCTACGCCCAGCAGTGGCACTACAAGAACGGCCCGGGCGGCCTCAACCTCGAGCCGGCCTGGGACATCGCCACCGGCAGCGGCATCGTGGTCGCGGTGCTCGACACCGGCATCACCCCGCATGGCGATCTCAACGCCAACATCATCCCGGGCTACGACTTCATCGAAGATCCGGAAGTCAGCGTCGACGGCGACGGCCGCGACGCCGACCCGAACGATCCGGGCGACTGGCACGACGGCGAGTGCAACATCTTCGGCATCCCCGAGGACAGCAGCTGGCACGGCACCCACGTGGCCGGCACCATCGCCGCGGCGACCAACAACGGCACCGGCGTGGCCGGCGTCGCCCACGGCGCCAAGGTCCAGCCGGTGCGCGTGCTGGGCAAGTGCGGCGGCTACACCTCCGACGTCATCGACGCGGTGACTTGGGCCTCGGGCGGCACCGTCGCCGGCGTGCCCGCCAACGCCACTCCGGCCGAAGTCATCAACCTCAGCCTCGGCGGTTCCGGCGCGTGCTCGGCGGCCGAGCAGACCGCGTTCGACGCCGCGCGCGCGCGCGGCACCACCGTGGTCATCGCCTCGGGCAACGCCGGCAGCGACGTGTCCGGCTACTCGCCGGCGAACTGCGACGGCGTGATCGCGGTGTCGGCGGTGGGCCCGACCGGCGCGCTGGCCGACTACTCCAACTTCGGCAACAAGATCGACGTCGCCGCGCCCGGCGGCTCGGGCGTGGTGCCGGCGGCCGACAACATCCTGTCGACCCTGAACCTGGGCCTGCAGGGACAGGAAGGCGAAGGCTATGCGTGGATGGCCGGCACCTCGATGGCCTCGCCGCACGTGGCCGGCGTGGTCGCGCTGATGCAGTCGGCGGCGTCCACGCCGAAGACCCCGGCCGAGGTCGAGAAGATCCTGGTCAACACCGCCCACGTCGGCGGCCAGCCGGGCGGCTGCAGCTGGAGCAACTGGTGCGGCTCGGGCATCGTCGACGCGCGTCTCGCCGTCGCCGTGGCCAAGGGCACCGAGCCGCTGCCGCCGGATCCGCAGGCGCCGGAACCGGAGCCGGCGACCGAGCTGGAGAACGGCATCACCGTGACCAACATCGAGGTCGACGCCAACGGCATCCTGCGCTACCAGCTGCTGGTCCCGAACGGCGCCTCGAACCTGCTGTTCGCCATGTACGGCGGCACCGGCGACTCGGACATCTACGTCAAGTACGGCGCCGAGCCGAGCAGCACGTCCTACGACTGCCGCCCGTTCACCTCGTCCAACAACGAGACCTGCTTCTTCCCGACCCCGAAGGGCGGCGTGTGGTACGTCCAGATCAAGGGCTATCGCGCCTCCAGCGGCATCTCGCTGTACCCGAGCTTCGTCGACGCGAACTATCCGCGCCGCCTCGACGCCAAGGCCAGCGCGCTGCCGAACCACCGCACCTCGGTCAACCTGTCGTGGGAGAAGGGCAAGAAGAACATCGACATCTGGCGCAACGGCGCGATCCTCAAGACCGTCCGCAACACCGGCGCCAATACCGATACCTTCCGCATCATCGGCAGCGGCACCATGAGCTACAAGGTGTGCAACAACGGTACGCAGGAATGCGACGATCCGGTCGAGATCACCTACAACTCGAGCCGCTGATCGCCGCGCTGCGGCACAGGCACTAAGCGAAGGGCCCGGCGCGCCGGGCCCTTCGTGTTTGCGCCGCTCCCAGCCCGTCGTTCCCGCGAACGCGGGAATCCAGGGCGTTTCGAGCGAGAACGCCGCAGGTTCGTGCGACGACCGCGCGGGCGGATTTGCGACATCGTCGCGATGAAGCCCTGGACTCCCGCGTTCGCGGGAATGACGACGTGGCGAGCGGCGCCGCGCCGCACGTATCGCGATCGGTGCCGCACGATCGATGCCGCACAATCGGTGCAGCACGATCGGCGCACTTCGATCAGCGCCGCGCGATCGCGACCATCGCGGGAACTTGCGCGCCGCGACGGACTCCGTTAACTCGTAGCCGCCAGCCCGTAGCCACCGCGACGCATCGCCATCGAAGCCTCGCGGCACGCGATCCCCCACGCATCGAACCGCACGCGCCACCCCGTTCCTCGCAGCCCCTTCCAGCGGAGACTCCATGCGCACTGCCCGTTCCAACGACCGTCCCGATTCCCGCGCCGGCCGCGCCGACATCGTCGCCGGCGGCGCTTCCCGCAGCGGCGCGCTCGCCGCCGCCGCGTTGCTGGCCGTCCTCGCCGGCCTCAGCGCCTGCAACCGCAACGCGCCCGCCACCGACGCCCCGCCCGTCGCCGATGCGGCCGCGCCGGCCGCCGCCGCGCCGGTCGCGCCGGTCGAGGCCAAGCTCGGCCTGGCCAACAACAACGGCGCGATCCGCTACGACGGCCGGGTCGACAGCGAAGCCACCCGCAAGGCGCTCGCCATCGCCCTCGCCCAGGCGTACTCGGGCCAGATCGCCGGCGACCTAGAGGTCGGCAAGGCGGTCAAGCCGGCGCCGTGGCAGGACAAGCTGCCGCAGTTCGTCGCCGCGCTGACCATGTCCGGGGTCGCGGTGACCTTCGAAGGCGACAGCATCGAGCTCAGCGGCCAGGCCAGCGACGCCGACCGCGCGCTGCTGCTGGAGAAGGCCAAGACCCTGTTCCCGGGATTCCGCTACGGCGGTCTGTTCGAGGGCGTCGGCGGAGAAGCCGCGTCCAGCGACGCGGCGGCGCAGGCGCTGGCGGCCCTGGTGCCGGGCAAGTCCGGCGCCGGCGAGATCGCGCAGGCGCTGAACAAGATCGAGGTGCGCTTCGAGGAAGGCGGCGCGCGCATCGCGCCGGCCAGCCTGGACATCCTCAGCCGCGCGGCCAAGGCGCTCGCGGCCGGGCCGAAGGACGCGCGCTACGAGATCGTCGGCCCCGGCGGCGGCGCCGGCCAGCCCGCCGACAACGAGATCCTCTCGCGCCAGCGCGCCGAGGCGGTCAAGGTCCAGCTGATCGTCGCCGGCGCCAACCCCGGCGCGCTCGACACCCGCGGCGAACCGGGCACGGCGGCGACGCCGCTGAAGTTCAATCCGGTCAAGTAGCGCCCTGAATCGAACGCGCCTGCGGCCGCCATGGACGGCCGCGGCCGCTCGAAACTGAACGATTACAACAAGTGCGGCCAAGGCCGCCTTCCTGTGGGAGCGCCTTCAGGCCCGATGCTTTCGTCTCAGGTCGCGGCGATCTGAGACGAAAGCATCGAGCCTGAAGCCCCTCCCACAGCCTTATGCGCCGCGCATTTGCGCGTCGCCCGCGCCACCGTCGCGAAGCCGGCCGCTCGCCCGGCCCGACCCGCGACCCAAGCCCCACGGGCCTGCGACGGCATCGCCCGCGCGCCTCGCCGCCGCTTCCGTTGCGCGGATTTGCCCCCATCTCCCCCACTCGATACGCTCCCCTGTTCGCCGTCGCCTTCCGCGCCGGCGACCCTCCCCCTTGCAGGCACCCGATGGCGCTGGACTACATCCGCATCCGCGGCGCGCGGACGCACAACCTCAAGAACATCGATCTCGATCTGCCGCGCGACAAGCTGATCGTGATCACCGGACTGTCCGGTTCGGGCAAGTCCTCGCTGGCCTTCGACACCATCTACGCCGAAGGCCAGCGCCGCTACGTCGAATCGCTGTCGGCCTACGCCCGGCAGTTCCTGTCGGTGATGGAAAAGCCCGATGTCGACCACATCGAAGGCCTGTCGCCGGCGATTTCGATCGAGCAGAAATCCACCTCGCACAACCCGCGTTCGACCGTCGGCACGATCACCGAGGTCTACGACTACCTGCGCCTGCTGTACGCGCGCGTCGGCAGTCCGCGCTGCCCGGACCACCACTATCCGCTGGAAGCGCAGACCGTCAGCCAGATGGTCGACCAGGCGATCGCGCTCGATCCGGAACAACGCTACATGCTGCTGGCGCCGGTCATCCGCGAGCGCAAGGGCGAGCACGCCCAGGTGTTCGAACAACTGCGCGCGCAGGGCTTCGTGCGCGTGCGCGTGGACGGCGCGCTGTACGAGATCGACGCGGTGCCGCCGCTGGCGCTGCGGGTCAAGCACACCATCGAGGCGGTGGTCGACCGCTTCCGCCCGCGCGAAGACATCAAGCAGCGCCTGGCCGAATCCTTCGAGACCGCGCTCAAGCTCGGCGACGGCATGGCCCAGGTGATGTCGCTGGACAAGGACGACGCCGAGCCGCTGCTGTTCTCGTCCAAGTACAGCTGCCCGGTCTGCGACTACTCGCTGCCGGAACTGGAGCCGCGGCTGTTCTCGTTCAACTCGCCGGTCGGCGCCTGCCCGACCTGCGACGGCCTCGGCGTGGCCGAGTTCTTCGATCCCGCGCGCGTGGTCGTGCATCCCGAACTCTCGCTCGCCGCCGGCGCGGTGCGCGGCTGGGACCGCCGCAACGCCTATTACTTCCAGCTGATCCAGTCGCTGGCCAAGCACTACAAGTTCAGCGTCGACACGCCGTGGCAATCGCTCAGCGCCGCGCAGCAGAAAGCGGTGCTGTACGGCAGCGGCGACGAGCTGATCAGCTTCAACTACATCACCGAGAACGGCGGCCGCAGCCAGCGCAAGCACCGTTTCGAAGGCATCGTGCCGAACCTGGAGCGGCGCTACCGCGAGACCGAATCGGCCGCGGTGCGCGAGGAGCTGGCCAAGTTCATCAGCCAGCGTCCCTGCCCCGACTGCGGCGGCGCGCGCCTCAACCGCGCCGCGCGCAACGTGTTCGTGGCCGAGCGTCCGCTGCCGGAACTGGTGGTGCTGCCGGTCGACGATGCGCTGGAGTTCTTCAAGACCCTGCAGTTGCCGGGCTGGCGCGGCGAGATCGCGGTCAAGATCGTCAAGGAGATCGTCGACCGCCTGCGCTTCCTGGTCGACGTCGGCCTGGATTACCTCACGCTCGAGCGCAAGGCCGACTCGCTGTCCGGCGGCGAGGCCCAGCGCATCCGCCTGGCCAGCCAGATCGGCGCCGGCCTGGTCGGCGTGATGTACGTGCTCGACGAGCCGTCGATCGGCCTGCACCAGCGCGACAACGAACGCCTGCTCGGCACCCTGACCCGGCTGCGCGACCTCGGCAACACCGTGATCGTGGTCGAGCACGACGAGGACGCGATCCGCCTGGCCGACCACGTCGTCGACATCGGTCCCGGCGCCGGCGTGCACGGCGGCGAGGTGATCGCCCAAGGCACCCTGCAGGACCTGCTCAAGGCGCCGCGTTCGCTGACCGGCCAATACCTCAGCGGCAAGCGCAAGATCGACATCCCGAAGAACCGGCACAAGCCCAATCCGAAGGCGACGATGCACCTGCGCGGCGCCACCGGCAACAACCTCAAGGACGTCGACCTGTCGATTCCGGCGGGCCTGCTGACCTGCATCACCGGCGTGTCGGGCTCGGGCAAGTCCACCCTGATCAACGACACGCTCTACGTCATCGCCGCCAACGAACTCAACGGCGCGGCGCAGACCCCGGCGCCGCACAGGTCGGTGGAGAACATCGAGCTGTTCGACAAGGTCGTCGACATCGACCAGTCGCCGATCGGCCGCACCCCGCGTTCGAACCCGGCCACGTACACAGGCCTGTTCACCCCGCTGCGCGAGCTGTTCGCCCAGGTGCCGGAAGCGCGCGCGCGCGGCTACTCGCCGGGCCGTTTCAGCTTCAACGTGCGTGGCGGCCGCTGCGAGGCCTGCCAGGGCGACGGCCTGATCAAGGTCGAGATGCACTTCCTGCCGGACGTGTACGTGCCCTGCGACGTCTGCCACGGCAAGCGCTACAACCGCGAGACGCTGGAGGTCCTGTACAAGGGCTACAACATCAACGACGTGCTGGAGATGACGGTCGAGGCCGCGCTGGCGCTGTTCGAGGCCGTGCCGACCATCGCCCGCAAGCTCGAGACGCTGATGGACGTGGGCCTGAGCTACATCAAGCTGGGCCAGAGCGCGACCACGCTGTCCGGCGGCGAGGCGCAGCGGGTCAAGCTGTCCAAGGAACTCTCGCGCCGCGACACCGGCCGCACCCTGTACATCCTCGACGAGCCCACCACCGGCCTGCACTTCCACGACATCGAGCACCTGCTCGCGGTGCTGCACCGCCTGCGCGACGACGGCAACACCGTGGTCGTGATCGAGCACAACCTCGACGTCATCAAGACCGCCGACTGGGTCGTCGACCTGGGGCCGGAAGGCGGCCATCGCGGCGGCAGCATCCTCGCCACCGGCACGCCCGAACACATCGCCTCGCTGGCGCATTCCTACACCGGCCGCTTCCTCGCGCCGCTGCTGGGCATGCCGGTGCCGGGCGAACCGGGATCGGGCAAGGCCGGCGGCGACAAGAAGCCGGCCAAGGCCGCCAAGGCCATGGCCAAGACCGCGAACAAGACCACCCCATCCAAGACCGACGCGCCGCCCGCGCGCGCCAAGAAGAAATCCGCCGCATGAGCGACAGCAACAACGAAGCCGCACCCAAGGCCAAGACGGCCAAGCACCCGAGCAAGCAGACGCCCAAGCAGGCGGCCACGCCCGCTGCCGGGCAAACGGCCAAGCAGGCCGGCAAGAAGACGGCGCCGCGCAAGCGTGCGCCGCGCAAGCGCAACAGCGAGACCGCCGCGCCCGCGGCGGCGGTCGAGAGCGTCCCCGCTGCGGCGCCGCAAGCCGATGCGGGCATCGTCGCCGCTGCGGCGCCCGCCGCCGAGCCGCGTCCGGCCCGCGTCCAGCTCGAACCCGCCGCGCAGCCGCAAGCCGCGCCCCCGGCGCAACTGGTCGAATCCTTCGCCGTCGCGCCGGCCGCGTTGATCCGGGTGCCGCTGTCGGTGCGCTGGCGCGACCTGGACGCGTTCAACCACGTCAACAACTCCAAGTTCCTCAGCTACCTCGAGGAAGCGCGCCTGCGCTGGATGGTGACCCTGCCCGGCCACGGCATGGACGAGCACGTCGCGCCGGTGGTCGCAGCCGCGCACCTGAACTACCGCCGGCCGATCGAATGGCCGAACGAGATCGACATCGAACTGTTCGTCGAGCGCCTCGGCAACACCAGCCTCAGCGTCGGCCACCGCATCGTCGGCGCCAACGACCCCAGCGCGCTGTACTGCGACGGCAACGTGGTGCTGGTGTGGATCCATCGCGAGACCGGCCAGCCCGCGGCGCTGCCGGAGCCGGTGCGCGCGGCCTGCGCGCCGCGCTGAGCGGCGCCGGAAAATAAAGTCGGAAGGCCTTCAGGCCTGATGTTTTTGCTTGAGTGCTAGGGCCTTCAGGCCCGATGCTTTTGCTTGAGTGGGAGGGCCTTCAGGCCCGATGCTTTTCGCTCGGATCGCCGCGATCTGAAACAACAGCATCGGGCCTGAAGGCCCTCCCACAACAGCATCCGCGGCCCGATTGCGGGCCCGCGCTCAAGGCGCGGCCTTGCGCACCTCGAACTCGCCCAGCAGCGAGCCGCCGCCCTTCAATTCGAACTCGATCGCCACCCGGCTGCCTTCCTTGAGCGGCGCATGCGGCTGCATCAGCATCAGATGCATGCCGCCGGGCTTGAGCACCGCCGCGCCGTCGGGCGCGATCCGCAGTTCCGGCAGCGCGCGCATCTTGCTGACGCCGTCGACGATGCGGGTCTCGTGCAGCGACACGTCGGCGAAGGCCGCGCTCTTGGCGCCGACGATGGTCACCGGTGCCGCGCAGCGGTTCTCGATCCGGCCGAAGCCGGCCATCATCGGCATCTGCATCGGCGGCAGCCGCACCCAGCCTTCGCGCACCTGCGCCGCGCACGCCTTCGCGGCGGCCGCGGGCGCCGGCGATTTCGCCGCCGCGCCGTTCATCGAAGCGGCCAACAACGCCGCCAGCGCCAACCCCGTTCGGATGCGAGATACGTTCATCGGCCTATGATAACCGTCGGCCGACGATCGGCCGAACAGGTAGGGAACCATCAAGGAGTCGACGATGAACCAACCGTTGCGTCCCCGTCTCTCGCCGCCCGCGCTCTCGCCGCCCGCGCTCGCTGCGCCCGCGTTCGGCGCGCTCGCCGCGGGACTGCTGGCCGCCTGCGGCGGCGCCCCTTCCGGCGACCGTCCCGCCGCCCCGGCCGACCGCAGCGCCGAGGCCAAGCCGGCCAAGTCCGAAGCCGCGCGCGAAGGCGCGCTGCGCCTGACCGTCTACAGCGGCGACTACGAGGCCCTGGCCGGCGTCCGCGCCGCCAGCGCCGGCATGCCCGGCTACGCCCTGGTCGAACGGCCGCTGCGCGAATCGCTCAAGCGCGGCGCCAACGCGCTGGAAGAATCGCCGCTGCCGCCGTCGATGGACGTGGAGGCCGCGACCCTGGTACCGCGCACGCCCGGCGTCGGCGTGATCGCGCAGCGCTACATCGCCGCGGTGTCGGGCGCGCAGAACGTCATGAGCGGCGCGATCGGGCGCAAGGTCGCGGTCGAGCACACCTCCGGCGGCGCCAAGCAGACCGACAGCGGCGTGCTGCTCGCCACCGGCGACGGCCTGACCCTCGCCCTCGACGACGGCCGGGTCAAGGTGATCCGCAACTACGACAGCTTCAGCCTGATCGACAACGAAGGCGCGCTGCCGCGCCGCTCCTCGCTGCGGTGGACGGTCGAGGCGGCCCAGGCCGGCGACGCCGATTTCGTGCTGAGCTATCCGATGGGCGGCCTGGCCTGGCGCGCCGAATACCAGGCCACGCTGGCGCCGGGCGCGGGCTGCACGCTCGCGCTCGACGGCGCGGCGCTGGTCGCCAACCGCTCCGGCCGCGGCTTCGACCGCGCGCGGCTGAGCCTGGTCGCAGGCGAGCCCAACCGCCAGCGCGGGGTGCAATTGGAAACCATTCAAGTCACCGGCGCGCGCATGGCCTACGCCGACGCCGCGGCCCCCGCGCCGGCGCCGCCGATGCCGGTCGAACGCGCCGCCGGCGAATACCACGCCTACGACCTGCCGCAACCGGTCGACCTGCGCAACGGCGGCACCGAGCGCATCGCCCTGTTCCCGCGCAACGGCGCGGTCAAGTGCGAACGCATCTACGCGCTCGACGCCGCCGGCGTCGGCTGGGAACCGCCGACGCCGCTGCTGGACCGCAACTACTCCGGCCAGACCGGCGACCTGCCGGTGCTGAGCAAGGTCGAGTTCGTCAACGACAAGCCCGCCGGCCTCGGCCTGCCGCTGCCGGCCGGGCGCGTGCGCGCGTTCGACGGCGACGATTTCCTCGGCGAATCGCGCCTGGAGCACACGCCGGCCGGCGCCGAGATCAAGCTCGAGCTGGGCAAGGTCTTCGACCTCAGCGCCAAGCGCGAGGCCACCGCGTTCCAGCTCGACCGTACCGGACGCACGATGACCGAATCGTTCGCGATCGAGATCAAGAACGCCAAGAAGACGCCGGCCACGGTCCGCGTCACCGAACCCTTGCCGCGCTGGAGCGATTGGGAGATCGTGTCGTCCAGCCTGCCGGCGAAGAAGAAGGACGCGCACCGCGCGCAATTCGAAGTGGCCGTGCCGGCGCAGGGCGACACCAAGCTGACCTACACCGTGCGCTACCGCTGGCCCCAGGACGTCAAACCATGAATTGCGTAGAAACCCAGACCCACGGCGACATCGTCGAAATCAAGCTGGCGCGCGCGCCGGTCAACGCGCTCAATCCGGCGCTGTGCAACGCCGCGCGCGAAGCCGTCGAGCACGCCATCGGCCACGGCGCCCAGGGCATCGTGCTCAGCGGCGGGCCGAAGGTGTTCTCCGCCGGGCTGGACGTGCCCTACCTGCTCTCGCTCGGCGACCAGCGCGATCACCTGCTGCTGGCCTGGCAGTCGTTCTTTGGCCTGGCGCGCACCCTGGCCTCGGCCCAGGTGCCGGTGGTCGCGGCGATCGCCGGCCACGCCCCGGCCGGCGGCTGCGTGCTGACGCTGTGCTGCGATTACCGGGTGATGGCGGCGGGCGCTTACCGCATCGGCCTCAACGAGACCCAGGTCGGCCTGGTCGCGCCGGAAGGCATCCAGCGGCTGATGCGGCGCGTGGTCGGCACCTATCGCGCCGAACGCCTGCTGGTGGCCGGAGCGATGGTCGACGCCGAGACCGCACTGCGCATCGGCCTGGTCGATGAGCTGGTCGAGATCGAGCAGGTCGCCGCGCACGCGCGCGAGTGGCTGCAACAGCTGCTGAGCCTGCCGCGCAGCGCGATGCTGCAGACCCGCGCGCTGGCCCGCGCCGACCTGATCGAGGCGCTGCGGCCGGAGCATATCGAGCTCGACCGCTTCGTCGACTCCTGGTATTCGCCGGACACCCAGGCCGCGTTGCAGGCGTTGGTGGCGAAGCTGGGCAAGTGACGCAGGAGCGAGCGTGGAGGAGTAAGGAGCGAGCCAAAGCTTTCGCTCACTCCTCACTCCTCCACGCTCGCTCCTCGCTTCAAAGCAACCACACCTCGACCCGCTCGTTGCGATAGCGCGCCAGCGGATCGCGCGGTCCCGCCACCGCCAGCGCCGTGCCCATGCCGCGCGCCACCTGTACCTTGATTCCGCGCGAGACGAGCTCCTGCGCGACCAGATCGGCGCGGTCGTTGCTCATCATCATCGACGCCATCGGCGAGCCGGCGCTGGCGTCGGCGAAGCCGACCACCAGCACGCTGCGGCCGCGGTTCGGCGGCAGGCGCATGAAGCTGCGCAGGCGGTCCAGGTCGCGCACCGCGCGGCTGTCGTAGACGCTGGCCGCGACCGCGGCCTCGCCGGAGCCGGCGAAGTTGAAGCGCAGGCTCAGCGGCAGGCGCACCGCGCGTTCGACCATCTGCCGGTATTCCAGCGGCCCCAGCGTCAGCGCGCGCGCGCGGCCCGGCACCAGGGTCACCGCGACGTGGCCGGCCCGGGCGACCGCGCGCTGGCCGCCGCGGCCCATCGCATACAAGGCGAAGCTGCGGCTCAGCGCACCCATCATCTGGCCGCCGTAGAGGTACAGCCGGCGGCTGAGCGGATAGTCCTCGCTGAGCACGTCGGTGCGGGTCGGCGCGATCGCGCGGCCGCCGTCGGACACCGCCACCGGCCGCGCGCCCTGGCCGTAGCTCTCGCCGATCGGAACCAGCCCGACCGCGAACGGATCGGCGGCGACCGCCGCGATCAGCGCGCGCGCGTCGGAGTGCATCTGCGCCTCGCCGAACGCGGCGCCGCGCATGACCTTGTCGTTCATCAGGTCGCGCACCGCGCCGGCGTTCGCGTCCAGATGCAGATGCACTTCGCCGGCGGCGGCGCCGAGTTCGCGCCAGTCGCGCGAGCGGCCGGAGAACAGCGCGCGCAGTTGCTCCAGGTCCAGCCGCGCGATCGGATTGGCGCGGTTCACCACCACCGCCACGCCGTCGAGCGCGACCACGAACTCCTGATCCTGCGACGCCAGGTCGCCGAGCTGCCAACCGGCGTCGATCTCGGCCGCGTTCGGCCGCCGCGCCATCATCGCGATCTGCGCGCGGCCTTCGACCAGGTCGGCGAAGCCGAGCGCCGAATCGCTGGCGGCGATCTCCACCACCAGCGGCTGGCCGTCGCGCGTGGCGTGGATCTCGGTCAGCGCCGCGCGCGGCTTGCGCACCTGGATGTCGCGATAGCCGATATCGCGCAACCAAGCCTGCGCCACCGTCGGCACCAGCGCATGCGCGAGCGTGTTGGAACCGCTGATGCGCACCCGTTCGGCCTCCTGCGCGGGCGCGGCCGCGGCGAACAGCAGGACGAACCAGAACAACAGCGACGAAACCGCGGCACGCACCATGGCGCGCTCCCCCTGAAGAGCGAATTGCGCGCAAGGATGGGAACGGGATGTGACGCAGCGATTACGCGATGCGCGTCACTTGCATATCGTTATGGAATGCACCGATTGCGCATGAAAAGGCGACGTCTTTCTCATGGCTTCGATGCGACAGGCGGCCGCGCCGATGGGCTTGTGCAAGGGCCTTCAGGCCCGATGCTCTTCGCTCTTGTGGGAGGGCCTTCAGGCCCGATGCTCTTCGCTCGGATCGCGGCGACCTGAGCGAAGAGCATCGGGCCTGAAGGCCCTCCCACAAAAGCGATCGGTCGCTGCGGGACGCAGGAGTTCGCGGGGATGACGGCATGCAGGAGATAACGATATGCAGGAGATGCGGCGAACCCCGCCTCACTCGTCCCCGGTCGCCACCGGCCGCTGCGGGTCTTCGATCCAGCCGCTCCACGAGCCGGTGTATAGACCGGCCCCGTCGAAGCCTGCATGCGCCAGCGCCAGCAGGTGATGGCAGGCGGTGACGCCCGAGCCGCACATCGCCGCGACCTGCGCGGGTTCGCGCCCCTGCAGCAGCGGCGAGAACTCCTGCGCCAGCGCCTGCGGCGACTTGAAGCGGCCGTCGTCGAGGTTCAGCGCGTACGCGCGGTTGCGCGCGCCGGGCACGTGGCCGGCGCGCTGGTCCAGCGGCTCGACTTCGCCGCGGAAACGTTCGCCGGCGCGCGCGTCGATCAGCAGCCCGCCGGAATCGAGCAGCGAACGCACCTGTTGCGCGTCGAGCAGGCGGCGCGCGTCGTAGCCGGCCTCGTACGAGGTCGGCTGCGGCGCCGGCAGTTGCGCGTCGGTCGGCAATCCGAGCGCGTTCCAGCGCTGCCAGCCGCCGTCGAGCACGGCGACGCGACGATGGCCGAGCACGCGCAGCAGGAACCACAGGCGCGAGGCGGCGAGCGCGCCGTCGGCGGCGTCGTAGACCACGACCTGATGCTGCGCGGTCACGCCCCAACGGCCGAGCGTGGCGACGAAATCGGTCGCGTCCGGCCACGGGTGGCGGCCGCCGCCGGGCTTGCGGTGGTCGGACAGGTCGCGGTCGAGGTCGGCGTAGCGCGCGCCGGGGATATGCGCCTGGCGATAGGCCTGTTCGCTGGCGGCGCGATCGGTCAGCGAGGTGCGGGTGTCGATCACGATCAGATCGTCGCGGCCCAGCGCCGCGGCCAGGTCTTCGGCCGATACCAGGGTGGTCCAGTCGCTCATCGCACGGCCTCCAGGCGTTGTCGCAGGTTGAGCAGCATCGACGCGGTCGCGCCCCAGATGCGCTGGTCGGGCCAGCGGTACTCCAGCACGTGGCGCGCGCGCCCCTTGTATTCCAGGGTGCGGGTGGTGAGGTTGTCGGGGTCCAGCAGGAACGCCAGCGGCACTTCGAACACCGCCGCGACTTCCGCCGGATCGGGCGCGGCGACATAGGCCGGATCGACCGTCGCCACCAGCGGCAGCACGCGGAAGCCGGTGATGGTCACCAGCGGGTCGAGGAAGCCCAGCGGCGCGATCTGCGCGGGCGGCACGCCGATCTCCTCGAAGGTCTCGCGCAGCGCCGCGGCGACCGCGTCTTCGTCGTCGGGCTCGATCCGCCCGCCCGGGAAGCTGACCTGGCCGCCGTGCTGGCGCAGGCCGTCGGTGCGCCGGGTCAGCAGCACCTGCACGCCCTGCGGCCGCGGCACCAGCCCGACCAGCACCGCCGCCTGCGCGCGCAGCGCGTTGTCCGGCAGCAGGCCGTGCAGGTCGTCGAGGTTCCAGCCGTCGTCCTCGGGCGCGGCGTCGAGCGGGTGCAGCGCGGTCAGCAGGCGGGTGCGCGCGCGCGAGTCGCCGGCGAGGAAGTCGGCGTCGAAGTCGCGGTCGCCGGCGATGCGTTGATCGGAAGCGGATGCGTTCGACGCGGGTGCGCTCGAAGCGGGTGCGTTCGAAGCGGAATCGATCGCAGCGGTATCCCCGGGACCCGGCGCGTTGGCAGCGTCCGCGCCGGCGACGCGACCGTCCGCAGCGCGCGGCCCCGCGGCGCGACCCTCGCCGGGGCGGTCGCGCCCGCTCATGCGCGGTTCGATTCGCGCTGCGGCAGCACGTGTTCCATCAGGCGCAGGCGCTCGTCGTCGTTCATCTGCGACCAGCGCGCGATCTCGGCGGTGGTGCGGTGGCAGCCCAGGCACAGGCCGTCGTCGTCGAGTTGGCAGATGCCGATGCACGGGCTCAGCACCGCGCGGAATGTCGTCATGTCGTCCACCGGGGCCATGCCGCCATTGTGCCTGGCGGCGCGGCCGGGTAAAGCCTCGCCGCCAGGACCCGATCGCGTCCGGCGGCAAGCGCAGCGATAAACGGCGGACGCCGGCCGCGGCGTGCGGCCGCGGCGCCCGCCCCAGAAACGACTTGCGCCGGACGGGCCGGCGCAAGCGCGTTGGAGCCTAAGACCGCGAACGCGGGTCTTACTTGACGCTGATCAGCTTGATCTCGAACTGCACGGCCACGTTCGGCGGGAACGGGGTGCGCGGGTCGGCGCCGTAGGCCTTCTCGGACGGCAGGGTCACTTCCCACTTCGAGCCGGCCGGCATCTGCAGCAGCACGTCGCGCATGGCCTGCATCTCGATCTCGCTGACCTTGATCGACGGGATGTTGTTGGCCGGACGCGCCTGCGCCGGACGCTCGCCCCACGGGAACGGACCGGCCACTTCCAGGGCCACGGTGCTGGCCTGGGTCGGCTTGGCGCCGGTGCCGTTCTCGACCACGCGGTACTGGGCGCCGCCCGGCAGCACCTTCACGCCGGCCTTGGCCTTGTTGGCGTTGACGAAGGTGTCGCTCTTGGTCTTGTTCTCGGCCGCAGCCTTGTCCCACTCGGCCTTGGCCTTCTCGGCCTGGCGCTTCTGCATGTTCTGCACCGCGGTGCGCAGCTGATCGACCGGCACCGAGGGCTGCTTCTTGGCGTAGCCGTCCTGCAGGCCCTTGACGATGGTGTTCACATCGACCGCTTCGCCGCTTTCCACGGCATTGCGGCCGAGGTCGTAGCCGAGCGCGTAGCTCAGCTTGCCCTTCTCGGAAGAAGTGTCCTGCGCGACGGCGTTGCCGGCGGTCAGAGCCAGGGCCGCGACGGCGGCAGCAATCAAACGCAACTTCATTCGATGAAATCTCCGGTAATGGCACGGGGCGACCTGGGCCGCCCCGATCAGCTGGGGGCGGCTTCCAATGCCCCGTATGTAGTGTCCGTCGGTCGAAAGGCCCCGACAGGACGGGTTAGGATACCGGCGGCAGCGCTTAACCGCTACTGACGCCAGCCCGCTCTGACCGCGCCGCCGGCGCGGAGTTCAACGCCGGTCGCAATCCCCCTCGTCCCTGAATCTACGGCCATCACATGACCGAATCGCCCTTGCTGATCGCCGATCGCGGCGCCGTGCGCCAGATCACCGTCAATCGTCCCGACAAGCTGAATGCGCTCAACGCGGCCACCCTGGACGCCCTGCTGGCCGCCTTCGAGGCCGCCGCGGCCGATCCGGCGGTGCGCGCCGTGGTCCTGACCGGCGCCGGCCCCAAGGCCTTCGTCGCCGGCGCCGACATCGCCGAGATGAACGGACTCGCTCCGGTTCAGGGCCGCGACTTCTCCCTGCGCGGGCAGAAGCTGATGCGCCGGATCGAGAAGATGCCCAAGCCGGTGATCGCCATGATCAACGGCTTCGCCCTCGGCGGCGGCCTGGAACTGGCGATGGGCTGCCACCTGCGCATCGCCGCCGACAGCGCCAAGGTCGGCCAGCCGGAAATCAACCTCGGCCTGATCCCGGGCTTCGGCGGCACCCAGCGCCTGCTGCGCCTTGCCGGGCGCGCGGCGACCCTGGAACTGTGCCTGCTCGGCGCGCCGATCGATGCGGCGCGCGCGCAGCAACTGGGCATCGTCAACCGCGTGGTCGCGGCGGCCGAGCTGGAAGCGGAAACCTTCAAGCTCGCCGAGCAGTTGGCCGCGTCCGCGCCGCTGGCGCTGCGCGGCGTGCTCGACTGCGTCGCCGTCGGCGGCGAATGCGGGATCGAGGAAGGACTGGAGTACGAGACCGCGCAGTTCGGCCTGATGTTCTCCACCGACGACATGCGCGAAGGCACCGGCGCGTTCCTGGAACGGCGCAAGCCGGCGTTCCGCGGCAGTTGAGCGACCGGTGAGCGAGCGCGCGCCGAACGCCTGCGTGTGCGCCTGCGCCGATGCGTCCGGCGCGCGCGCGCATGCGATCGCGCGCGCGCTGGCCGACGACGATCTCGACCGCGCGATCGCGCTCGGCCTGCTCGATCCCGACTTCGATGCCGCCTGCGTCTGCGCCGCCTGCGCGCCGGCGTGCGCGCAGCGCAGCCGCGACGCGCGCCAGGCGCGCCTGCGCGCGCTGGCCGCGCGCGAACGCTACCGCGCCCGCGACCGCCGCCTGCAGCGCCGCGCCGAGGAACGCACGGCGCAGCGCGCCGCGGCGTCGGTCCGGACGGCTGCCGAGACGTCCGCCGACGACACCGCGGCCGACGCGGCGACGGCCTCGACTGAGCCCCCGAACCTCCCCGCCGCCGAAACCGCGCCGCGCCCCGCTCTGCCGAGCGCCGCAGCCGCCGCGCTCGCGCGCGCCAAAGCCAAGGCCGCCCAGCGCGGAACGCCGTAGCCGTTCGCGCCGGCCTTACCCTTCGAACCTCCTTCGCACCGCCCTCCCCGCATGCCCAAGACCGCGCCCGCCTCCCGGCCAGCCACGTCCGCCCGCTCCGCGTCCTCCGCCGCGAACAAGCCCGCGGCGAAACGGACTTCGGCAGCGGGCTCCGCCAAGAAGAATCCCGCAAGCAAGAGCGCCGGGAAGACCGCCGCGAGCAAGGCCGCGACCAAGAAACCGGCGGCGAAGAAGATCGCGACCGCGCGCGCGGCGGCGAAGAAAACCGCCGCCAAGCCCTCGCCCAAACCGGCGCGCCCGAGCGCACGCGTCGACGCGACCGTGCGCGAACGTCCCGGCGCGCAGATGAAGCCGGCGCAGATCGAGGAGATGTTCGCCCGCTTGCAGGCGCTCAACCCGCATCCGACCACCGAACTGGAATACACCACGCCGTTCGAATTGCTGGTCGCCGTCGCGCTCTCGGCGCAGGCCACCGACGTCGGCGTCAACAAGGCCACGCGCAAGCTGTTCCCGGTGGCGAACACGCCGCGCGCGTTGGTCGATCTCGGCGTGGACGGGCTCAAGCCCTACATCGCCACCATCGGTCTGTTCAACACCAAGGCGCAGAACGTGATCGCGCTGTCGCAGCAGTTGCTGGACCGGCACGGCGGCGAAGTGCCGCGCGAGCGCGCCGCGCTCGAAGCGCTGCCGGGCGTCGGCCGCAAGACCGCCAACGTGGTGCTCAACACCGCGTTCGGCGAGCCGACCATCGCGGTCGACACGCACATCTTCCGGGTCTCCAACCGCACCGGACTGGCGCCGGGCAAGGACGTGCTCGCGGTCGAGCACAAGCTGGTGAAAGTGGTGCCGGATCGCTACCTGCAAGACGCTCACCACTGGCTGATCCTTCACGGACGTTACGTTTGCAAGGCACGCAAACCCGACTGCCCGCATTGCGCGATCCGTGATCTTTGTCGCTTCCCGGACCAGACGCCGGGCGATCCGGAGCCCGTAGCTGTCTGATCGGAAAGGATATTTCAGCCGAAACCTGACAGTTGTAACGACGTCATCCGACGGTCATGCCCAAGAAATAAGTCAGTCCTGTCACATTTACGCAACTTTCACACCCTAGCCTGCGCGCCATCTCTCCACGCCTCAGGGCTAGACCAATGAAACTCTCGCGCACCACCCTCGCCGTTGCGTTGCTCGCCGCGCTCGCCGCGCCCGCCGCGCACGCCGAAATCGCCCTCGACGTCATCGGCGACTCGGAAGTCACCTTCGAAGGTCTGGTCCAGGCGGATTACAACGACTTCAACAGCGATGTCCTGAACCTCAACGGCGACCTGCCGGACGGCAAGGACACCGACCAGGAACTGCGCCGCGCCGAGTTGGTGCTCAAGGGCAAGGGCCCGGGCAACTTCGAGTGGGTCGCCGGCTACGACGCCAAGGCCGACAAGTTCCTCGACGTCAACCTGAAGTACAAGATCGGCGGCGACGGCAACCACTACGTGCAGTTCGGCCAGTTCAAGCAGCCCAACAGCATGGAAGAGCTGTCCTCGACCAAGAACAACGACTTCATCTCCAAGGCGATGGTGACCAACACCTTCGGCATCGCCCGCCGCCTCGGCGTCGCCTACAGCTACGGCACCAACGACTGGAGCCTGACCGCCAGCTACTTCGGCGACGAGCTGACCCGCAACCAGAAGCACGGCAAGGGCTACGGCCTGCGCGGCACCTTCGCCCCGATCAACGAGAAGGGCAACGTCCTGCACCTGGGCCTGTCGTACGTGAACCTGGACGCGGAGCTGGAAGGCAACACCGGCATCCTCGACAACAGCGCGCGCATCCGCACCCGTCCGCAGGTCGATCTGGCCTCCGGCCGCCTGGTCGATTCGGGCACCCTGACCAACGTCGACACCCAGGCCATCATCGGCGCCGAGGCGATGTACGTGCAGGGCCCGTTCAAGGTCCAGGCCGAGTACATGCGCAGCACGCTGGACCGCTACAAGACCGCGACCCTGACCGGCAAGGACTACACCACCGACAGCTGGTACGTCAGCGGCGTGTGGAACATCACCGGCGAGACCTGGGGCTACAAGTCGGGCACCCCGACCACCCCGCTGCCCAACGAGCCGGCCACCGGCATGTGGCAGGTCGGCCTGCGCTACGACAAGATCGACCTCAACGACGGCAGCCTGCGTCCGGGCGCCACCCCGACCGCCGCCCCGATCGTCGACGGCGTGCTCGGCGGCGAGATGAGCGCCTGGACCGTGGGCGTGAACTGGTACTGGCGCTCGAACTTCAAGTTCATGCTGGACTACTCGATCGTCGACAGCTCGCGCTACATCGGCAAGACCAGCGCGACCTACTCGCAGAACCCGCAGTACAACAACCGCACCTTCAACCGCGTGGTCGACGACAGCCCGAACGTGCTGTCGGCGCGCCTGCAGTTCTACTGGTAAGCGCTCGACGGATCTCTCTCCCCCTCGATCGGTTTCGATCGTTACAGGGCGCGGCAGGTGCCGCGCCCTTCTTTTCGCAGCCCGTCTTTCGCAGCCGCGCCGGCGACGCCGACGGCCGCGCATCGGCCGCCGGGGGACGTCATCGCTTCGTCATTCTTCCGACCTGCCGCTGTCACCGATCCGTTATGCAATGCGCGCCAACGGATTCGTGCCAGCCGTCTCTCTTCAGGAGCCCCATCGTGTTCAATTCCCGTAGCTTCCGCGTGACCGCGCTGGCCCTGGCCGCCGCGTTCGCCTTCAATGCGCAGGCCGCCGACGTGACCGGCGCCGGCGCCTCGTTCGTCTACCCGGTGATGTCCAAGTGGTCGGCCGACTACGCCAAGGCCACCAACAAGAAGGTCAACTACCAGTCGATCGGTTCGGGCGGCGGCATCGCCCAGATCAAGGCGGCGACGGTGGACTTCGGTTCCTCCGACGCCCCGCTCAAGCCCGAAGAGCTGGCCAAGTTCGGCCTGGCCCAGTTCCCGTCGGTGATCGGCGGCGTGGTGCCGGTGGTCAACGTCCCGGGCGTGGCGTCCGGCGCGATGAAGCTCGACGGCGCGACCCTGGCCAACATCTTCCTCGGCAAGATCACCATGTGGAACGATCCGGCCATCGTCGCCCTCAACGGCGGCCTGAAGCTGCCGGAGAAGAAGATCACCGTCGTGCACCGCTCCGACGGTTCGGGCACCACCTTCAACTTCGTCAACTACCTGTCGAAGATCAGCCCGGAGTGGAAGTCCTCGGTCGGCGAAGGCACCGCGGTCAAGTGGCCGACCGGCATCGGCGGCAAGGGCAACGAGGGCGTGGCCGCCTACGTCAAGCAGATCCAGGGCGGCATCGGCTACGTCGAGCTGTCCTACGCGCTGCAGAACAAGATGTCGTACTCGCGCCTGAAGAACGCCGACGGCAAGTTCGTGCTGCCGACCGACGAGACCTTCTCGGCCGCCGCCGCCAGCGCCGACTGGGCGAATTCGAAGGACTTCTACCTGGTCATGACCAACGCGCCGGGCGAGAACTCCTGGCCGATCACCGCGACCAACTTCATCCTGATGTACAAGCAGCCCAAGAACGCCGAAGGCGCCAAGAACGCCAAGGAATTCTTCAAGTGGGTCTACGCCAACGGCGATGCCCAGGCCAAGACCCTCGACTACGTGCCGCTGCCCGACGCGCTGGTCAAGCAGATCGAGACCTACTGGCAGAGCAACATGAGCTATTGATCGACCGGGAAGGCGATCGGACCGGGGGGTTGCGGTCGCTTGCCAGGGGAGATCGGACGCAACGGGCCTTCGGGCCCGTTTCGTTTTTTGCGGCCCGCGCGGGGATGGGCTCGCCAGGGTCGGGCTCGCCGGAACCGGGCCAGAGCGCCGGCTCTTGTGGGAGGGCCTTCAGGCCCGACGCTCTTGTCCCACGTCGCGGCGATCTGGAACAAGAGCGTCGGGCCTGAAGGCCCTCCCACAACACCTCCCACGACACCTCCCGGCCGCCACCCAGGCCACGCTCCGCATTCGAAACCGGGTCGCGCCCAGGCCGCCCGAGATCGCTTTGTTACCGCCAAATCGCGCGCAAACCCCGCAAAACCGCGACCCCGGACACCCCTGGCGGGCTTTCACTACAGATTCGTGACGAATCGATGTCATAGCGGTGTAACAAAAAGATCATCAAATGGCGCCACCCAGCCGGCGCCCAGCCGGCCTCCCCTCGATGGAGCTCCGAATGAAATCGTCGCCGGCCCGCCTCGCCGTCCTCTCCCTTGCCATCGCGCTGACCGTCGCCGCCTGCGGCGGCGGCAACCAGCCCAATCCGGCGGCCTCCGGCGACGCCAAGACCGACGCCGCCGCCCCGGCCGGCGACAAGGTCGCCGCCCAGATCACCGGCGCCGGCGCGACCTTCATCTTCCCGCTGCTGTCGAAGTGGTCGGACGACTACAACAAGGCCACCGGCGCCAAGGTCAACTACCAGTCGATCGGCTCCGGCGGCGGCATCGCCCAGATCAAGGCCGGCACGGTCGACTTCGGCTCCTCCGACAAGCCGCTGCCGAGCGACGAGCTCGCCGCCGCGGGCCTGGGCCAGTTCCCCTCGGCGATCGGCGGCGTGGTGCCGGTGGTCAACGTCGACGGCATCGACGCCGGCAAGCTGCGCCTGACCGGCCCGCTGCTGGCCGACGTGTTCATGGGCAAGGTCGCCAAGTGGAACGACCCGGCGATCGCCGCGGCCAACCCGGGCACGACCCTGCCGGACCTGAAGATCAACATCGTGCACCGCTCCGACGGCTCGGGCACCACCTTCAACTTCTCCAACTACCTGTCCAAGGTCAGCCCGGAGTGGAAGGCCAAGGTCGGCGAAGGCACCTCGGTGCAGTGGCCGGGCGGCGTCGGCGGCAAGGGCAACGAAGGCGTGGCCTCGTACGTGAAGCAGATCAAGGGCTCGATCGGCTACGTCGAACTGGCCTACGCGATGCAGAACAAGATGGCCCACACCCAGCTGCAGAACGCGGCCGGCCAGTTCGTCCAGCCCAGCGCCGAATCGTTCCAGGCCGCGGCCTCGACCGCCGACTGGGCCAACGCCAAGGACTTCAACCTGGTCATCACCAACGCCGGCGGCGAGAAGTCCTGGCCGATCACCGCGACCAATTTCATCCTGATGTACAAGACCCCGAAGGACGCCAAGCGCAGCGCCGATACCCGCGCGTTCTTCAAGTGGGCCTTCGAGAACGGCCAGTCGCAGGCGCAGGCCCTGGACTACGTGCCGCTGCCGCCGGAACTGGTGAAGCAGATCGAGGCGTATTGGGGTGCGGAGTTCAAGTGACGTTCTGATCCGCGCCCGCTTAGCGGGCGCGGCTTTGTCAGAACGTCATCCCCGCGAAAGCGGGGGTGAGCGGATGCGCTGGCGAGCCACTGGCTCGCGCATCCGCGAACGCCAGGGCGCGCCGCGCCCTGGCCGGGGCGCTCAAGCCTTAAGCGCCCTGCGTGTCGATGAAAAGTTCTGTAGGGATGAAGCCCTGGATCCCCGCCTGCGCGGGGATGACGAGCCCAAAACCCGCGCTATCCGGTCCAACGCAAGCCTCCCGCTTCCCGCTGAAACGGCCCGCCCCTGAAAGCTCCGGCAACGACGGACCCCTCTCGCAAATGAACGCGACCGCCCTACCCGCCCAGACCGGCACCTCCTCCGCCCGCGACGTCAAGGACGCGCGCCAGGACCGCCTGTTCCGCTACGTCCTCACCGCCACCGTCGTCTTCGTCCTCATCGCCCTCGCCAGCGCCGCGCTGTCGATGCTGTGGGGCGGCCGCCACGTGCTGGAAGAAGAAGGCCTCGACTTCTTCATCACCGCGCAGTGGAACCCGGTCGAGAACCATTACGGCGCGCTGGTTCCCATCTACGGCACCATCGTCACCGCGCTGATCGCGATGGTCATCGCCGTGCCGGTGAGCTTCGGCATCGCCTTCTTCCTGACCGAGGTCGCGCCGCGCTGGGCGCGCGGTCCGATCGGCACCGCGATCGAACTGCTCGCCGGCATCCCCTCGATCATCTACGGCATGTGGGGCCTGTTCGTGCTGGTGCCGGTGATGACCGAATACGTCACCCCCTGGCTCAACGACAACGTCGGCACCTGGCCGGTGATCGGCGCGCTGTTCCAGGGCCCGCCGCTGGGCATCGGCATGCTCACCGCCGGCATCGTGCTGGCGATCATGGTCATTCCCTTCATCTCCTCGGTGATGCGCGAAGTGTTCCTGACCGTGCCGACGCGCCTGAAGGAATCGGCCTACGCGCTGGGCTCGACCAAGTGGGAAGTCAGCTGGGACATCGTCCTGCCCTACACCCGCTCGGCGGTCATCGGCGGCATCTTCCTCGGCCTGGGTCGCGCGCTCGGCGAGACCATGGCGGTGGCCTTCGTGATCGGCAACTCGGTCAACTTCTCCGCTTCGCTGCTGGAGCCGGGCACCACCATCGCCGCGCTGATCGCCAACGACTTCGGCGAGGCCACCGAGACCTACCGTTCGGCCCTGCTGCTGCTCGGCTTCGTGCTGTTCATCGTGACCTTCGTGGTGTTGGCCGCGGCGCGGCTGATGCTGATGCAACTCGCGCGCAAGGAGGGCAACTGATGAGCGCCGTCGCCAACAAGCACGACGCGGCCGAAGCCGCGCGCCACCGCACCGCCGATTCGCTGTACCGCCGCCGTCGCGTGGTCAACGCGGTGTCGGTGGTGATGGCCTGCGCCGCCGCGCTGTTCGGCCTGTTCTTCCTCGGCTGGATCCTCTACACCCTGATCTCCAAGGGCATCGGCGGCATCAACCTGGCGCTGTTCACCCAGAACACGCCGCCGCCGATGCAGGAAGGCGGTTTGCTCAACGCCTTCTTCGGCAGCGCGGTGATGTGCCTGATCGCGATCGTCATCGGCACCCCGCTCGGCATCGCCGCCGGCACCTGGCTCGCCGAGTACGGCGCCGGGCGCAAGATGGGCACGGTGGTGCGCTTCGTCAACGACATCCTGCTGTCGGCGCCGTCGATCGTGCTCGGCCTGTTCGTCTACACCCTGGTGGTGATGCAGACCGGCGGCAACTTCTCCGCGCTGGCCGGCGCGATCGCCCTGGCCTTCATCGTGCTGCCGGTGGTCGTGCGCACCACCGACGAGATGCTGCGGCTGGTGCCGCCGCAGATGCGCGAAGCGGCGCTGTCGCTGGGCGTGCCGCAGTGGAAGGTGATCATGCAGGTGCTCTACCGCAGCGCCTCGGCCGGCATCGTCACCGGCGTGCTGCTGGCGCTGGCGCGCATCAGCGGCGAAACCGCGCCGCTGCTGTTCACCGCCTTCGGCAACCAGTACTGGAGCCACAACGTGCTGCAGCCGATGGCGAGCGTGCCGGTGGTGATGAACCAGTTCGCCGGCAGCCCGTACGAAACCTGGCAGACCCTGGCCTGGGCCGGCGCGCTGGTGCTGACCTTCTTCGTCCTCGTCGTAAGCCTGCTCGCGCGCGCGCTGGTGCTGCGCAATCGGATCTCCAATGACTGACCTCTCCACCACCCCCGCCGCCCGGAACCCGGTTATGAATGACGCTCGCTCGTCCGACGCACGCCTGTCCGTCGCCACGCCCAGCCGCGAAGCGGCCGGCGCCAACCCGGTCAAGCTGGCCGCGCGCGATCTGAACTTCTATTACGACAAGTTTCACGCGCTCAAGTCGATCAACCTGGAAATCCCGGAGAAGCAGGTCACCGCGCTGATCGGCCCGTCGGGCTGCGGCAAGTCGACCCTGCTGCGCATCTTCAACCGCATCTACGCGCTGTACCCGAAGCTGGAGGCGCGCGGCCAGGTGCTGCTGGACGGCGAGAACATCCTCGACCCGAAGTACCCGATGAACCGCCTGCGCAGCAAGGTCGGCATGGTGTTCCAGAAGCCGGTGCCGTTCCCGATGACCATCTTCGAGAACGTCGCCTACGGCATCCGCCACCACGAGAAGCTGTCGAAGTCGGAAATGAACGACCGCGTCGAGCAGGCCCTGCGCCAGGGCGCGCTGTGGGACGAGGTCAAGGACAAGCTCGGCCAGAGCGCGCTGGGCCTGTCCGGCGGCCAGCAGCAGCGCCTGTGCATCGCCCGCGCGGTCGCGCTGCGCCCGTCGGTGCTGCTGCTCGACGAACCGACCTCGGCGCTGGACCCGATCTCGACCAGCCGCATCGAGCAGCTGGTCGAGGAGCTGAAGAAGGACTACACCATCGCGATCGTGACCCACAACATGCAGCAGGCCGCGCGCGTGTCCGACTTCACCGCCTTCATGTACCTGGGCGACCTGATCGAACACGGCCCGACCGAACAGATCTTCTCGAAGCCGACCAAGCAGCAGACCGAGGATTACATCACCGGTCGGTTCGGGTGAGGGGCCGCGCTTAGCCGGTGCCCTATCGGCACCGGCTGCGGCACCGAACGACCGGCCATGGATGGCCGGGCCGGACTGTCCGAAGATGCGCCGTCCCGCCATGCACGGCGGCGTCGGCCCAGCAAGAACACGAGCGAGATTGGAACCTACATCCATGAGCAACCAGATGCACGACCACATCGTCAAGAGCTACGACGACGAGCAGCGCCGCCTGCTCGACGAAACCCTGCGCATGGGCGAGATCGCCGCGGCGCAATTGGAATCCGCGCTCGACGTGGTCCAGCGCCGCGACGACAAGGCGGCCGAGCGCATCATCGCCAACGACGAGGCGATCGACGCGCTGGAGCAGGAAATCAGCCACGACGTCATGAAGCTGGCGCTGCGCGGGCCGATGGCGCGCGACCTGCGCGAGATCCTCGCCGCGATCCGCATCGCCTCGGACATCGAGCGCGTCGGCGACTACGCCGCCAACGTCGCCAAGCGTTCGACCGCGCTGAACCTGTCGCCGCCGCTGCCGCACGTGGCCGGCCTGCACGCGCTGGGCACCCTGGCGGTCAAGCAATTGCGCGACGTGCTGGTGGCCTACCGCGACAACGACGTCGAACTGGCGCAGCGGGTGCGCGACCGCGACGCCGAGGTCGACACCGCCTACACCGGCCTGTTCCGCGAACTGCTGACCTACATGATGGAGGACGCGCGCAGCATCACCGCCTGCACCCATCTGCTGTTCATGGCCAAGAACATCGAGCGCGTCGGCGACCACGCCACCAACATCGCCGAGAACGTGTGGTTCCTGGTCAAGGGCGACGAACCGCTGCCGCCGCGCGACAAGCGCGACGCCACCAGCACCACCGGCGCGGTCTGACCCGCCGGCGCCGGCCGGCGGAAGCTTCCGCCACCGGCAAGCTTGCCGGCCCGCCGCGCACCGCGCGGCGGGCCGTCGCGTTTTCGCGGGCCCGATCCGCGCAACGCCGTCGCAGACGCCCGCTGCACCGCAGCATGCCGCGCGGGCCGGGCCGACGCGCCACCGCGGCCACCGGCTCGCGCGCAAACGCCGCCGCCGCGCGGATGCAACCGTTTTCAACGTCCGCGCGCTGAATGCTTTCTTAACCCGGGCGCGCCGCCGCGCCGCGGCCGCGAATCCTCCGGCCCCGCCCCCGACTCTTGATGGATGCCCGCAGCCCCCGGCTTTGGGTGTATTTTCCACAGGCTTAAGGAGGACACCGGGGACATGACGTCGTTACTGGCCAATGGCGATCTGGCCGCCGCCCGCGCGGGCGATACGGCCGCCTTGGAGCGGGTGCTGCGGCACTCGCGCCAGGACCTGCGCCGCTACGCCGAATTCCACTGCGTCATCAACGACGTCGAGGATGCGGTGCAGGAAAGCCTGATTACGGTGTCGCGCAAGCTGCGCGACCTGCGCGTGCTCGAGTGCTTCGTCTCCTGGACCTTCCGCATCGTCAAGCGCGAGTGCAACCGGCTCAAGCGCGGGCGCCGCATGTTCAGCGGCCAGCCGATCACCGAGGAGATCGCGCCGGTGGTCGTGCACGAACCGGCCGAGTGGCGCCACGACGTCGCCGCCGCGCTGGAATCGCTGCCGGCGCATTACCGCCAGATCGTCCTGCTGCGCGACCTGGAGGGCCTGACCGTGGCCGAGATCGGCGCCGAGCTGGGCCTGAGCCGCGAGGCGGTGAAGTCGCGCCTGCACCGGGCGCGGGTGCTGGCGCGCGAGTACCTGTCGCCGTGACTGCATCCGCGCCGCGCCGCCCGCCGTATCCCTGTTTCGAAACCGGTCCGCAGTCGCGGGCCGGCCCGGATTCCGTACCGGCCAGGCCGTTACGGTTGTCACCGCGCACCACCCCGCAATCGTTCTAAGCTCCGCACCAGCACCATCCACCGGGCCCCTCGCGGCCCAGCGCAACCCACGGCGGAGCAATCGCCCGTCGCCACAAGGAGAGAACGCATGTCCAAGAAAATCAACAAGCCCGTCGCCCTCGCTCTCGGCGCCACCCTGCTCGGCGGCCTGAGCCTGTCGGCTTCCGCGTTCGCGATGAGCGACCTGTCGCAGGGCTACATGCTCGGCGCGCAGCAGGCCCAGACCGCCGAGAAGGCCGCCGACGCCAAGGCCACCGACGCCAAGAAGGCCGAGGGCAGCTGCGGCGCGAAGAAGGCCGAAGGCAGCTGTGGCGGCGACAAGAAGAAGGCCGAGGGCAGCTGCGGCGGCGACAAGAAGAAGGCCGAAGGCAGCTGCGGCGGCGACAAGAAGAAGACCGACGCCAAGGGCAAGAAGGCCGGCGAAGGCAAGTGCGGCGAAGGCAAGTGCGGCGGTTCGATCTGATCGCGGCATGACGATGGACGGCACGCATCCGCTGAACCCGGATGCCGTCGGCCTCGGCCTGCGGCGGGCCCTGTTGGGCCCGCTGCAGTCCGCGCCGCATGCGCCCGGCGCCGCGCGCGACTTCGATTTCCTGGAGCTCGCTCCGGAGAACTGGATCGGCGTCGGCGGCCGCTACGGCGAGCAGCTGCGCGAGCTGTCCGCGCATTACCCGCTGGTGTGCCACGGCCTGTCGCTGTCGCTCGGCGGCACCGCGCCGCTCGACGAGACCTTCCTCGCCCGCGTGCGCCGCTTCCTCGACGAACACGGCGTGGCCTGCTACAGCGAACACCTGAGCTATTGCAGCGACGACGGCCATCTCTACGACCTGCTGCCGATTCCCTTCACCGAGGAAGCCGTGCGCCACGTCGCCGCGCGCATCCGCCGCACCCAGGACATCGTCGGCCGCCGCATCGCGGTGGAGAACGCCTCCTACTACGCCGCGCCGCACCAGGAAATGAGCGAGATCGAATTCACCCGCGCGGTCCTGGCCGAGGCCGATTGCGACCTGCTGCTGGACGTCAACAACGTCTACGTCAACTCGATCAACCACCGCTACGACGCGCGCGCGTTCATCGCCGCGATGCCGCACGAGCGCATCGCCTACATCCACGTCGCCGGCCATTACGACGAAGCCGACGACCTCAAGGTCGACACCCACGGCGCGCCGGTCAAGCACGAGGTCTGGGACCTGCTCGGCGACGCTTACCGCATGTTCGGGCCGCGCCCGACCCTGCTGGAACGCGACTTCAATTTCCCGCCCTACCAAGAGCTGGTCGACGAGTTGGGCATCGTGCGCCGGATCCTGCGCGAATCGGCCGTCCCGGCTGCGCGCGAACCGGCCCGCCGCGCCCGCGCCTGAGCCCATGAGCGACGCCCCTTCGCGCCTGCGCGCGCAGCAGTTCGAACTGACCCGGCACCTGCGCGATCCCGCCGCGAGCCCCGCGCCGTCCGGCATCGAGGACCGCCGCCTGGCGGTCTATCGCGAACTGTTGTTCAACAACATCGCGAGCCTGCTGTCGGGCAACTTCCCGGCGATCGAACGGATCCTGGGCGAACAGCGCTGGGAACGGCTGGTGCGCGACTTCTATCGCGACCACCGCTGCCACACGCCGCTGTTCGCCGAAATCGCGCGCGAGTTCCAGCGCTATCTGCAGGACCTCGACGAACACGAGCCGGACGGCCTGGACCCGCCGTTCCTGCTGGAATTGGCGCATTACGAATGGGTCGAACTGGCGCTGCAGCTGAGCGAGGCGCAGGCGCCGCGCGACGATGCCGGCCACGACGGAGCCGACCTGCTCGACCGCGCGCCGCGGCTGTCGCCGCTGGCCTGGCCGCTGGCCTACGCCTGGCCGGTGCACCGGCTCGGGCCCGACTACCAACCGGCGCAGCCGCCGCCGGCGCCGACTTTGTTGCTGCTGCGCCGCGAAGCCGACGGCGAGGTGCGCTTCTCCGAGCTCAGCCCGCTCGCGTTCCGCTTGTTGCAGCGGCTGGAAGAATCGCCGCAGTTGGACGCGCGCGCGCAACTGCGCGCGCTCGCGGCCGAAGCCGGCAGCGACGACGAAGCCGGTTTTGTCGAGATGGGCGCGGCGTTGTTGCGGCAGATGCGCGCCAACGGCGTGGTCTACTTCTGACCCGAGCCCCCTGTAGGAGCGGCGCGAGCCGCGACCAACCGAAGAAGTTCGCGCCAGCGCCCCATCCGAAGCCAGATCGACCGGCACACTCATAAACCGCGCCGATCAGCCGCAAACAGCGCCCATCGTCCAGGCTTCGGCCCGACGCGTGGTATTAAACCGCTGCGGTTGTTAGGCTTCCCGCCATGATCGACCCCGGCCCCGCCTCCAGCGCCGCTCCCGCCGCGCCCGTCCCCGCCACCCTCGCCACCCGCTTCCGCGGCTACCTGCCGGTGGTCGTGGACGTGGAAACCGGCGGATTCGACTGGAACAAGCACGCCCTGCTGGAAATCGCGGTGCAGCCGATCGAACTGGACGGCGACGGCCGGCTGGTGCCCGGCGAGGTCGCCAGTTCGCACGTGGTGCCGGCCGCCGGCACCCTGATCGACCCGAAGTCGCTGGAAGTCACCGGCATCGACATCGACCACCCCTTCCGCGACGCCAAGCCCGAGCGGCAGGCGCTGGAAGCGGTGTTCGCGCCGGTGCGCGAGGCGGTCAAGCGCCACGGCTGCCAGCGCGCGATCCTGGTCGGCCACAACGCCCACTTCGACCTCAACTTCCTCAACGCCGCGGTCGCGCGCAGCGGCCACAAGCGCAACCCGTTCCATCCCTTCAGCGTGTTCGACACCGTCACCCTGGCCGGCGTGGCCTACGGCCAGACCGTGCTCGCGCGCGCGGTGCAGGCGGCCGGGTTCGTGTGGAACGGCGAGGAAGCGCATTCGGCCGTGTACGACACCGAACGCACCGCCGAGCTGTTCTGCAAGATCGTCAACGCCTGGCCGGCGCGCGGCGGCTGAGGCCGCGCCGCCCGCGCTCATGGACGAGCCCGCTACGCCGCCCTATCTGTGGGTTCCGGGCCTCGGCCCCGATCCGGATGCGTTGCGGCGGCTGCGCGAACGCGCGCCGCGGCCGCGCAAGCCGATGGGCGAAGCCTGGTTCATGGGCGGCGACCGCCACTACTACACCGGGCTGATGGCCGGCGCCGCGACCGACTGGGCGCTGAGCGAACTCGAAAACGCGCTGACCGAACTGACCAGCGGCCCGACCTCGTTCGATCACCTCGACGAATGGAGCCTGTGGTTCGATTACCTGCTGCCGCGCGCGCAGGAACGCGCCGACGAGACTTGGCATCTGCACGAGCTGTTGGTCAGCGCGGTATGCGTGCATTGCCTGGACCCGGCCCTGCCCGGCCGCGACGCGGGGTTCCGCCGCGACCTGCTCGACACGCTGGGCCGCGCGCTGATGGCGCCATCGCGCTGGCGCGACGGCCGCATCGTCGCCGACCGCGTGCTCGATCCGCTGCGCGACTATGTCTACGGCTGGACCCTGGAAAGCGGCGCCGCGCTCTCGGCGATCTGCAGCCTGACGCTGCGCTACCTGGAAACGGATGCGGTCGACGCCTGGATCGGCTCGCTGCTGGCGATCGACGATCCGCTGTGGCGCGCGGTCTTCGTGGTCTGGCTCGATGGCGCCGAGCCCTTGCTGTTCGAGGGCAGCCAGCCCGAATCGGCCGCGCACGACCCGATGAAGAACATCGCCTGGGACTGGTGCTGGGTGCTGCGCGGCAGCGTGCCGTCGCCCCGGCTCGATCCGCAAGCGCGGGTGTACGCCTTCTTCCCGCCCGCCAACGTCGCCGCGCTGGCCGCGGCGCTGCGGCGGCGGCTCGGCCTGGACGCATTGTCGCAATGGAGCGACGCGCTGCGCGCGGCCTGCGGCGAATCGCGCGATCCGGGCACCGCGCTGTGGCAGTTCGAGACGTCCGCGCTGCGCGTGGCCGAACGCTTCGGCCTGGACTGAGCGCGCCGCCCGGCCGCGTATCGCCGACGCAACATGCGGCCCTGGCCGCCGCCGCAGTATCGCTGCGTTGATCCGTGTGTACGCGGCGCGATGCCGCGCCGCCGCCGGCCGCAGACGCACGCCCGCGCCGGCCCACGGACAGGAGAACAGGATGTTCGCTTTCGACGACGAGCAATTCCTCGACGGCTACCGCAAACGCTTCGGCCCGCTGCGCGACGACCTCGCCCAGGCCGTGCGTTTTCTGATCGGCCGGATCGAGCGCGACGCCAGTTTCAGCATCGATCCGGTGCATCGCCACCAGATCGCGTATTGCCTGGCGACGTTCAAATGGGAAACCGCGCATACGCTGCGGCCGATCGACGAGTTCGGCGACGATGCGCGCTTCGAGCGCCTATACGGGCCGGACACGCGCATCGGCAAGGCGCTGGGCAACAGCAAGCGCGGCGACGGCGCCCGCTATCACGGCCGCGGCTACGTGCAGCTGACCGGGCGCGCCAACTACGAACGCGCCGGCAAGTTCCTCGGCATCGACCTGGTCGGCAAGCCCGAGGACGCGAAGCGACCCGAGATCGCCTACGCCATCGCCATGCAGGGCATGAAGCAAGGCTGGTTCACCGGCAAGAAGCTCGATCACTACTTCAAGCCGGGGCAACTGCCGAACTACGAAGAGGCGCGGCGGATCATCAACGGCCAGGACAAGGCGCAGACCATCGCCGACATCGCGCGGCGCTTCGACGAGTTGCTGGCGAACGCGCTGGAGTGAGCGCCGCGGTGGCGCAAGGCGGTGCCGCAGACGTCAACCCAGCGCCGATCGCAGCGGCCTGCACGTAAGGCCCGCCTGCGCCAGCGTTCAGCCGGCCGCGTCGAGCGGCAAGGCCATGTGGATCAGCGGGAACGGGCGCCCCTGCCCGTCCAGCGGCGAGCGCCCGGTGTCGACGAAGCCGTAGCGGCGGTAGAAGCCGTGCGCCTGCGGGTTGTGTTCGTTGACGTCGACCGTCAGCGTGCCGCGCAGGCCGCGCGCGTGGTCGAGCAGGCGCGTGCCGATGCCCTGGCCGCGCCGTTGCGGCTCCAGGAACAGCATCTCGACCTGCGCATCGGCCAGGCCGACGAAACCGGCGAGGCCGTCGGCGTCTTCGAACACCCAGATCTCGACCGCGTCGAGATAGACGTCGCGCACCTGCGGACGCAGTTCGTCGATATCGGCCTCGGCGAGGAAGTCGTGGGTGGCGCGCACCGAGCGCTCCCACAGCGCCAGCAGTCGGGGATTGTCGTCGCGGCGGCGTTCGCGGATGGGCATGGCGCGGGTCCCGTCGTTGGGCTATCGGTGGAAACCAAAAGCGGCGCCGCTGCCGCGGCGCCGCTCGGGGCGATGATGGTCGGTCGCCGGCAGCCTCGCCAGCGCCGCAGCGCGAATCGCGAACGCCCGGGCCGCGGCCCGGGCGCCGGGACCTCAGGCCAGCTTGAGGCCGACCAGGCCGGCGACGATCAGCACGATGCTGGCGATGCGCAGCGCGGTGGCCGGCTCGTTGAACAGCACCATGCCGAGGATGACGGTGCCGACCGCGCCGATGCCGACCCAGATCGCGTAGGCGGTGCCGACCGGCAACGACTTCATCGCCAGGCCGAGCAGGCCGACGCTGATCGCCATCGAGGCGACGGTGCCGACCGACGGCCACAGGCGGGTGAAACCCTCGGTGTATTTGAGGCCGATGGCCCAGCCGATTTCGAACAGGCCGGCGAAGACGAGAAGAACCCAAGGCATGATGCAGCTCCCATATCGATGGGGCCGTCCCCGGATGTAACGCGCGTCGCTGCGGATGGATCGGACTGCGCGGACCCGGGCCGTCCCGGGTCGGTCGCGGCGCATTATATCGGCGCGGTCGCGGACGGGGCCGCGAGCGGAGCCTTGGGGTCAGCGGGGGGTTACATAGGTCTTTGCGGCGTCATGGCAGTGTGGGAATCGCTGCGCCGAAGCGGAAAGCGCCGGGACTGAAGTCCCTCCCACAAAAGCCGAGCGTCTCCCAAATGCCTCGAGCGGTCCGATGGCGGCGGTTGTGGGAGGGACTTCAGTCCCGACGCTTTCCGGCCAAATCGCCGCGCCCCGCTCACCCGCGCTGCCGCACCGCCTCGAACAAGGTCACGCCCGCCGCCACCGACACGTTCAGGCTCTCCACCCCGCTGGCCGCATCGCCGCCGGGCATCGGGATCTTGACCAACTGGTCGCAGGTCTCGCGGGTCAGCCGGCGCAGGCCGTCGGCTTCGCCGCCGAGCGCCAGGGCGACATTGCCGCGCAGGTCCAGCGAATACAGCGAGGCCTGCGCCTCGCCGGCCAGGCCGTAGATCCACACGCCCAGCTTCTGCAGGTCGCGCAGGGTCCGCGCCAGGTTGGTCACCGGGACCACCGGCACGCTGTCGGCGGCGCCGGCCGAGGTCTTGCGCACGGTGGCGTTGACCTGGACCGACTTGTCCTTGGGAATGATGACCGCGGTCGCCCCGGCCGCGGCCGCGCTGCGCAGGCAGGCGCCGAGGTTGTGCGGGTCCTGCACGCCGTCGAGGATCAGGATCAGGGCGCGGCCCTCGGCGGCCTCGACCAGGCCTTCCAGTTCGTTCTCGCTCCAGGTCTTGGCCGCGGCATAACGCGCGACCACGCCCTGGTGGCGCAGCCCGCCGACCACGCCGTCGAGCGCCTGGGTCGCGACCCGGCGCACGTCGATGTCGGCGCGGCGCGCGGCGGTCTCGATCTCGGCCAGGCGCGGGTTCTTGGCGCCGGCCTCGATCAGCACCTCGCGCACGTTGGCCGCGTCGTGCTCGATCGCGGCGGAGACGGCGTTGATGCCGGCGATCCATTGTTTCTGGCTCATGGGTGGTCCGTGTGGGCCTGGGGCCCGGTGAGGCGTGGGGGCGGCAATTCTACGGCATGGGGCCGCAGCCCCGGCCGCCCCCTGCAGGAGCGGCGCGAGCCGCGACCGCGGCAACGCGGGGCTACGGCGTGGGTTTCGGCGCGGCGGAGACCCCGCAGTCGCGGCTCGCGCCGCTCCTACAGGGGGGCTACCGCAACTACGCTCAATACTTCTGCTTGGTCCGCTTCGCCGGCTGCCCGCGCGGCGGCAGCGGCTTGGCGCCGCGCTCCTCGTCGACCAGCCGGAAGTCGATCTTGCGGTCCTCGACGCTGGCCTTGAGCACGACGATGCGCACGCGGTCGCCGAGCCGGTACTCGCGGCCGGTGCGTTCGCCCGAGAGCGTCTTGCGGATCGGGTCGAAGTGGTAATAGTCGTGCGGCAACTGGGTCACGTGGACCAGGCCGTTGACCTTGGAGTCGTCGAGCTCGATGAACAGGCCGAAGCTGGTCACGCCGCTGATCACGCCGTCGAACTCGCCGCCGACGTGCTGCTCCATCCACGCCGCGCGGTAGCGTTCGTCGACCTCGCGCTCGGCCTCGTCGGCGCGGCGCTCGCGCTCGGAGCACTGCAGCGCCAGCGCCGCCATCTGCCGCGGCGAGTACAGGTACGCGGTCGGCTTGGCGCCGCTGAGCGCGTGCTTGATCGCGCGGTGCACCAGCAGGTCCGGATAGCGCCGGATCGGCGAGGTGAAGTGGGCGTAGGCGTGCAGCGCCAGGCCGAAGTGGCCGGTGTTCTCCGGCGCGTACACCGCCAGGCTCTGGCTGCGCAGCAGCACCGATTCCAGCAGCGTGGCGTCGGGGCGGTCGCGGATTTTCTTCAGCAGGTGGGTGAAGTCGCGCGGTTCGACCTGGTTCCAGGCCGGCATGCGCAGCTTGAATTCCTTGAGGAACTCCTGCAGATCGGCGTACTTCTGTTCCGGCGGCCGCTCGTGCACGCGGTACGGCGCCGGGACTTCCATGCTCATCAGGTACTTCGCGGCCTCGACGTTGGCCGCGATCATGCATTCCTCGATCAGCTTGTGCGCGTCGTTGCGCTGGAGCATCCCGGCCTGCACCACCTCGCCGTCCTTGCCGATGACGAAGCGCACTTCGCTGGATTCGAACTCGATCGCGCCGCGCTGCTGGCGCGCCTTGACCAGCACGTGGAACAGTTGGTGCAGGCGCTGGATGTTAGGCAGCAGCGAACCGATCTGCGCCTGCGCTTCGGCCTTGGCCTCCTCGGGCACGTCGCCGACCGCGTTCCACACGGTGGTGTAGGTCAGGCGCGCATGCGAATTCATCACCGCTTCGTAGAACTTCGACGAGGTCACCTCGCCGCTGTGGTCGATCTGCATGTCGCAGACGAAGCACAGCCGGTCGACCTTCGGATTCAACGAACAAATGCCGTTGGACAGCGTCTCCGGCAGCATCGGCACGACGAAGCCGGGGAAGTAGACCGAGGTCGCGCGCTTCTGCGCTTCGTCGTCCAGCGGCGTGCCTGGGCGGACGTAATGCGAGACGTCGGCGATGGCGACGACCAGGCGGAAGCCTTTGCGGTTGCTCTCGCAATAGACCGCGTCGTCGAAGTCCTTGGCGTCCTCGCCGTCGATGGTGACCAGCGGCATCGCGCGCAGGTCGACGCGCTGCGCGGCGACGGCCTCGGGCACGGTCAGCGGCACCGCCGAGGCTTCGTCGAGCGCTTCCTGCGGGAACACGTCGGGAATCTCGTGGCCGTGGATCGCGGCCTGCACCGCCAGCGAGGCGGTGAGCTTTTCGCCGAGCACCGCCAGCACCCGGCCGATCGGCGGACGGTGGTGGTCGGGCGCCTGCACCAGCTCGCAGACCACCAACTGGCCGTTCTTGGCGTCCATGCGCGCGTCCGGCGGAATCTGCACGTTGCGCTGGATGCGGCGGTCGTCGGGCACCACGTAGCTGATGCCCTGCTCGAGGGTGAAGCGGCCGATCAGGCGGTTGAGCCGGCGTTCGAGCACTTCCACGATCGCGCCTTCGCGGCGGCCGCGGCGGTCGACGCCGGTGACGCTGGCGAGCACGCGGTCGCCGTGCATGGCCTTGCGCATTTCGAACGGCGGCAGGAACAGGTCGTCGCCGCCGCCGGATTCCGGGCGCAGGAAGCCGAAGCCGTCGGGGTTGGCGATCACCACGCCCGGGATCAGGTCCATTTGCGCGGCCGGGGCGAATTCGCCCTTGCGATTCAGCAACAACTGCCCGTCGCGGATCATCGCCGCCAGTCGCTTGCCGAGCGCGTCGGCGCGCTCGGGCTCGGTCAGTTCCAGGCGCTGGGCCAGTTCCTCGGCGCGCATCGGGCCGTCCGCGCCGCTGAGGGTCTGCAGGATCAGCTCGCGGCTGGCGATGGGCTGGGCGTAGCGCGCGGCCTCGCGCTCGGCGTGCGGATCCTGGTGCGCGCCGTAGTTCGCGCTGGGCAGCGGCGCGGCCGCCGGGCGCTTGCCCGGGGCGCCCGGGGTGCGGGCGGGCGCGGCGCCGGAACCCTCGCCCTTGACCGGGCGGGCCTTGCCGCGCGGGCCCTTGCCCGGGCCGTGCTGGAGGTTGTCCGGCAACCAGGCCGGGCGCGGCGCGGCGGGCTTGCGGGCGCTCTTCTTGGCACCCGGGGCCGCGCTGGAGGAGGTGGTGGTATTGCCGGTCTTTCCGGTCTTGTTCTTGGTCTTCTTGGTCATGGCCGGTATGGTCTCACATCGCCATGAAAGCGGCGTCGGGGCGGCGTGCAGGGCATGCGAACGGCGGCGGCGGGCGACGGACGGTAAGGCGGCGCAAGCCGATCGCCGCACTGCGCGAAGGAGCACGATCCGCGGACTTGGGCGCCGCGCCTGGATGACGCCCTGGATTCCCGCGTTCGCGGGAATGGCGGAATCGAAGGGGCGCGTTCGCTGGCCGATGCGCTCGTTCGCTCACGCACTCGCCTCATGCACTAGCGTCGCGAGCTCGCGCCGTGCGCTCGCGCGCATGCCGGCCGCGGTTGCGCCGCGTCGTTTTCGTCGCTTCATCGCGCCATCATTCGTCGCGCCGACAGGCGATAGCTCAATCGCGCGGACCGGCCTTGCATCAGCTCGCACGCGAATCGCAACGACGCGATTCGACCCGGCGCGACTTCGCATTTCACCCTCGACACTCCGCGTCGCTCGCGCAAATCCGGCGTGCATACCGGACCACGCTCACACCGAATCCCGGCACTCGCCGATCCACGCATTTGTGATCGCAACCACGCTTGCCCGCGATGGTTTCGCCAGTAACCGCTTGCACTTCCATGGCTTCCGAGAAGCCCGCCTGAGCGCACAAAAAACGCATGCGGATGCCGACAAGGTTGGACCGCGCCCGCGTCCTCAGCGAGCGCCGCGGCGCGAGTCCGCCGCCCTTCCCTATTCGCCATTCCGACAAGGAAACGCACGATGATCCGCAAGAACGCGCTTTGCCTGGCGCTCGTCGCCGGGCTGTCTGGTTTCTGCACCCTGGCTTCGGCCAAGTCCCCGGTCGCCGAGATGGATTCGGCGCCGGTCACCGGTACGCCCTCGGCCGGCGCCATGGGCGCTGCCGAATTCGCCGCCAGCGCCAAGGCCAGCGTACCGCGCGTGGTCAGCCTCGGCCAGCCCACCAGCCTGGACGTGTCGGCGCTCAAGAGCCGCCGCTTCGAGCAGGACAAGCACGGCCAGCCGCTGGAGATCGGCTTCGCCCGCGACATCGCGCGCAGCGCGGTCGATCTGAACACCCTGGCCTGGCAGCCGCTGGCCGACGGCGGCCGCGCCGCGCGCTTCGAAGTGTCCTCGGCCGGCGCGGTGGCGTTGCGCGCGGGCCTGTCGCTGCGCGGCGCCGGCGCGAAGTCGGCGACGCTGCACTTCGCCGGCAACGACGGCCGCGTGTTCGCCCAAAGCGGCGCCGATTTCGCCGGCAACGAACTGGGCTGGTCGCCGGTGGTGGCAGGCGACACGCTGACCGTCGAACTGGTGCTGCCCAAGGGCGTGAACGCCAAGGCGCTCAAGCTCAACCTGCCGCAGCTTTCGCACCTGGACATCAGCCCGGTCGCCAGCGACCGGCAGATCCAGGAGAAGGTCGCCAAGGTCGGCGAGAGCGACTACTGCGAGAAGGACATCGTCTGTCGCGTCAGCCCGCCGTCGGGCTTCGTCTCGACCGCCAAGTCGGTGGCGCGCATGACCTTCACCACCTCCGGCGGCACCTACCTGTGCACCGGCACCCTGCTCAACAACAACCACTCGCCGAAGAAGCGCCTGTTCTGGACCGCGGCGCACTGCATCAGCACCCAGACCGTCGCCAACACCCTGCAGACCTACTGGTTCTACGACGTCACCACCTGCGGCGGCAGCACGGTCAACCCGGCCTACACCACGCTCAGCGGCGGCGCCTACCTGCGCCACGCCAACACCACCCGCGACACCGCGCTGCTGGAACTCAAGACCGCGCCGCCGTCGGGCGCCGTCTACGCCGGCTGGTCGAGCGCGGCGATCGCCGCCACCGGCACCGCCATCGAAGGCATCCACCATCCGGCCGGCGACGTGAAGAAGTACTCGCTGGGCTCGGTGAACGGCCTGTCGACCTCGATCGACGGCAAGTCGCCGCTGTACCGCGTGGTCTGGAGCACCGGCGTGACCGAGGGCGGCTCCTCGGGCTCGGGCCTGTTCACCGTCACCAGCAGCGGCGGCTACCAGCTGCGCGGCGGCCTGTACGGCGGCACCTCGTACTGCAGCGCGCCGCGCGATCCGGATTACTACTCGCGCTTCGCCGACATCTATTCGAGCGTGTCGTCGTACTTCAATCCGTAAGCGTCGCATCGCAACGCAACGCCGGCCGTCGCCTCGCGCGACGGCCGGTTTTTTTATGGGGCGGATTTTTTTTATGGGGCGGATGCAAGCCGCGACCGCGGCACCGCGGCTGCGACGCGAACCCGGAACGGCGCGGCCGCGGCTTGTGCCGCGCCTGCAGGGGCGTCCGGACCGTTCGTCGCAAACCCTTTATCTCGCGATTGCAGGTTATGGCGGACTGCCATAACCTGCAAAACGTATTTAAGGGGTTTTCGATGCGGCTCGAACACCATCAATTCCGCGACATGGACCTGGTCGGCGGCGATCCCGCCCTGGACCTGGTCAATACCGTCACCGCACGCGACACTCTGCCGCGCGACTGGCTCGACGATTACCCCGCACTGCTGCGCTGGGCGCGCAAGGCCGCGCTGGTACCGGCCGCCGAACTGCAGGCGCTGGAGCGCCTGGCCGCCGCACCGGCGGCGAAGTCGGCGGCCGCGCTGGCCCGCTGCAAGCAACTGCGCGAGGCCTTGTGCGCCGCGCTGTATGCGCTGGCCGGCGGCGGCGAACCTGCCGCCGCCGAGCTCGAAATCCTCGACCAAGCGCGCTTGTCCGCCTCGCGCGCCGCGCGCCTGGTCTCGCGCGGCGGGCGCCTGCGGACGCAATGGTCGGCGCAGCGCTCCGGGCTCGACCTGATCGCCCACATCGCCACCGCCCATGCCATCGAACTGCTCAAGGACGCGCGCCTGGAACGACTGCGCGTATGCGACGGCCGCGACTGCGGTTGGGTGTTCGTGGACAGCTCCAAGAGCGGGCGCCGGCGCTGGTGCGACATGGCCACGTGCGGCAACGCGGCCAAGGCGCGGCGCTTCAATCAACGCCACAAGGAATGAACCCGCGCCGCGATGCGCGGCCCGTCCGATCCAACCGTCCACCGTGCCGGAGCGCCGATGCGCCGTTTCCGCCCGCCCCGCAGCCTGCGCCCCGCCGCTGCGTCCGACTCTCCCGCGCGCTGGCTGCCGATGGCGATCCTCGCCGCGGCCTGCGCCAGCGTCTGCGCACTGGCCTATCCGCGTTCGCCGGCAGCGATGCCGCAACGCTGGGCGCCAGCCGGCATCGCCAGCGACCAGTACGAATCCTCGCCGACCTTCTCGCCCGACGGCCGCGAGCTCTATTTCATGCGCAGCGACCGCGACTTCGCCCAATGGCGCATCCTGCATTCGCGCTGCACCGACGCCGGCTGGTCGCCGCCGGCGCCGCCCGCCTTCGCCGCGGCGCGGCCGGGGCTCGACGCCGATCCGTTCGTGAGCGCCGACGGCAAGCGCGTGTACTTCGTATCGGCGCGCCACGACCCCAAGGGCGAAGACCTCGACATCTACTACGTCGAGCGCGAAACCGGCGACTGCAAAACCGACGACTGCTGGAGCGCGCCGGTGCGGCTGCCGACGCCGGTGAACTCGCCGGCGTCCGAGCTGCTGCCGCGCGCGCTGGCCGACGGCCGGCTGCTGTTCGGCTCGGCGCGCGCCGGCGGACTCGGCCAGGGCGATCTCTACCTCGCCGCGCCGCGGCCCGGCGGCGGCTGGCGCGTGCGCAACATCGGTGCGCCGGTCAGCAGCGCGGCCAACGAGTACGAAGCCGAAATCTCGCGCGACGGACGCGAACTCATCGCCGTGACCGACCGCGGCGACCGTTCGCACCTGTACCGCTATCGCCTGGAAAACGGCCGCTGGCGCGCGCGCGGCAGGATCGCCGCACGCGCCGATGCGTTTCAGGTCGGCCCGCTGCTGTCGCCGCGCGGCGACCGCCTGCTGTTCGCCCAGGCCGACGGCGAGCGCTCCGGCGAGTTCTTCCTGATCGACCTCAAGCCCGATCCCGACCCGCGCTGGCCGCCGCATTGTGCCGGCGCGGACTGAGCCCGGAACGAGCCGGATCGCGCCTCAGGGCAGCAGCCAGGCGTGAACGCTGCCGACCAATCCGCCGATGGCGGCGAAGCCGGCCAGCACCAACAGCACGACCCGCAACGCGATGCCCGCGCCGACCGGCCGCTGGACCACGATCCACGCGCGCTGCTGCGCTTGCGGCGACATGCCGTCCACGCTCAGGCTCAGTTCGCTGTCGCGCGCGAGTTCGAACCAGCCGGTGCTGATCCGGGTCGAACTCAAGCCGCTGACCTTGGTGCGGCTGAGGTACTTGCGATGGACCGCGATCGGCTCGCCGCCGGCGGCCTCGTGCAATGCGTAGTGCACGCCGAGGAAATCGGGACTCAGGGTGCGCCCCTCGATGCACAGGTCGTAACGGCCGGCCGGCACGCTCAGGCGCTCGCCGCTGCGCGCCGGCACGCGCGCGACCAGCGCGCGGTCGAGCAACCGCAACAGCGAGCCGATCGTCCGCGCCAGCGCGACCAGGCCGGCGACGAACAGCAGCGGACACAGCAGCCCCCACACGGTGACGCTCATCGCCGCGTCCTCGCCGCCCGCCGCCTCAAGCCGAAATGCCGGGCACGTGCTCTTCCGCCTCGGCGGGATCGTGCTGGCGCGGCTTGGGCGCGATCAGCGGCGTCTGCTGCATGTTGCCGTACAGCAGCGACACGCCCGCGCGCACGCCGTCGACCAGCTCCAGCTCGAAGCGCTCGGCGTCGCGGCGGCGGATGTCGGCCACCACCTCGGCCGCGTCGTCGGCCGACACGCCCAGTTCGATCAGCGCCGCTTCGCCGAAGCGCATCGCCGATTCGAAGGTCTCGCGCACCTGCAGGTCGACCCCGGCATGCACCAGCTCCAGCGCGTGCTCGCGGTCGAAGCTGCGCGCCAGCACCCGCGCCTGCGGGAACTCGTGGCGGATCAGCTGCGCCGTGCTGGTCGCCGCGGCGCGGTCGTCGATGCAGATCGCGATCAGCTGCGCGGTCGCCGCACCGGAGGCGTGCAGCACGTCCAGGCGGGTGCCGTCGCCGTAGTAGACCTTGAAGCCGAAGCTGCGCGCGCTCTCGATCATCTCCACGTCGGTGTCGATGATCGCCACCTCGACCCCGCGCGCCAGCAGCGATTGCGACACCACCTGGCCGAAGCGGCCGAAGCCGATCAGCAGCACGCTGCCGCTGAGGCCGTTGGGCTCGTCCACGCCCTCCAGCGACAGCGCGGTCTTGGGCGAGAGCCGGCGCAGCACGATGATCGCCACCGGCGTGAGCACCATCGACAGCACCACGATCGCGGTGAGGTTGGCGCCGATCTCGGCCTGGATCAGGCGCGCGTTGACCGCCGCGGAGAACAGCACGAAGGCGAACTCGCCGCCTTGCGCCATCAACACCGCTCGGTCCAGCGCCTCGGTGTGGCAGGACTTGAGCAGGCGCGCGACGATGTAGATGCACAGCGCCTTGACCAGCATCAGCGCGAACACGCCGCCGACGATCAGCGGCCAGTTGGCGGCCACCACGGTCAGGTTCAGCGACATGCCCACGCTGAGGAAGAACAGGCCGAGCAGGATGCCGCGGAACGGTTCGACGTCGGCCTCCAGTTGGTGGCGGAAGCTGGATTCCGACAGCAGCACGCCGGCCAGGAACGCGCCCATCGCCATCGACAGGCCGCCGACCTGCATCAGCAGCGCCGCGCCCAGCACCACCAACAGCGCGGCCGCGGTCATCACCTCGCGCGCCTTGGCCGCGGCGAGCACGCGGAACATCGGATTGAGCAGCCAGATGCCGGCGGCGAGCAGCGCCGCCAGCGAGGCCATGGCGATGCCGACATCGGCCCAGCGCGAATGCGCGGCGGCCGCGGCGGCGCCAGGTTCCGGCGGCGCCATCAGCGCCACCAGCGCCAGCAGCGGCACGATCAGCAGGTCCTCGAACAGCAGGATCGAGACGATGCGCTGGCCGCGCGGCAGCGCCAGGTCGCCGCGCTCGCCGAGGATCTGCATGACGATGGCGGTGGAGGTCAGCACGAAGCCCATCGCGCCGATGAAGGCCACCACCGGCGGGAAGCCGAACAGCAGGCCGACGCCGGTCATCGCCGCCGAGCACAGCGCGATCTGCGCGGTGCCGAGGCCGAAGATCTCGCGACGCAGGCTCCACAGGTGCGAAGGCCGCATCTCCAGGCCGATGATGAACAAGAACATCACCACGCCGAGCTCGGCCACGTGCAGGATCGCCTGCGGGTCGGCGAAGAAGCCCAGCCCGAACGGGCCGATCGCCAGGCCCGCGGCCAGGTATCCGAGCACCGAGCCCAGGCCGATGCGCTTGAAGATCGGCACCGCGACCACGCCCGCCGCCAACAGCACCACCACCTTGACCAGTTCGCTCCCGCCCGCCGCTTCGGCCGCCATCGCACTCTCCTCTTGCCGCGCCGCCGGCGCGCCGTTCACGTTCACAGGACCAACCGCGCGGGTTGGGGCCACAGCCTAGCAGGCACGGGCACCCGCCGATGCGCACGCGCGCCGCACGCTGCATTGCCCGTGGCGACGCTTGCATCCGCGCCCGGCGTGCGTGGCGGGCGCTGATACCGCGTCCGTTGCCGGCGCGTGCGCCGCGAGCGCCGCGCTTATCGCCAGCGCCCTGCGTCTCGCCGGCGCCGAGCAGCTCACCAGCACCAGGCACTCACCAACACGTATCATCGCGGCGATGCCAGCATCTGCCGCTCTCTCCGCCTCTTACGGCTTGCCGCGCTCCGCGCCGCTGCGACGCGCGTGGCGGCTCGCGGCCGCAGTCGTCTGCCTGGCCTGGGCCGCCTGCGCCGGCGCCGCGGGCGTCGACGGCGCCGGTTCGAACGGCGCCACCTTCAACGGCGCCGGCTCCAATGGCGCCGACTCCAATGGCCCGATTCCCCACGCCACCGGCTCCGACCGCGCGCTCCCCGACAACGCGATCAGCGTGCTCGACGCCACCCGCGCCGACCGCCGCATCGAAGCGGCCAACGTCGAACTGCGCCGCGACGGCCAACCCACCCTGGCCGCCGCCAGCGACGCGCAAGGCCGCGCCGCGCTCGATCAGGCCGCGCTGCGCGATCCGGCCGCGCGCCTGAGCATCCGCAAGCCCGGCTATGCCGAACTGCTGGCGCAATGCCCCTGCGACGGCCGGCGCTATGCCTTGAGCCCGGCCCTGGCCAGCCTCGACGGCCTGCGCGTGGTGCTGGGCTGGGACGCGCCCGGCGTGGACCTCGACGCGCACCTGAGCTTCCCCGGCAACCACGTCTACTTCCAGCGCCCGCGCGGCCTGGAGGCGCGCCTGGACCTGGACGCGGCCGACCGTCGCCGTCCGGAGACCGTCACCATCGCCCGCCGTCGTCCCGGCGAGGCCTACACCTATGCCGTGCACGACTTCGGCCATCGGCAGCGACCCGAAGCCGACGCGCTGGCGCGCAGCGGCGCGCGGGTCTACGTCTACGTCGGCCAATCGCTGGTGCGCACCTACGCGGTGCCGGCGCAACCCGGCAACGTGTGGACGGTATTCCGCATCGACGGCGAGGGTCGGTTCGAAGAGATCGACCGCATCGCCGCCAGCCGCGCCAGCGCCGATGCGCTCGGCGCCGAACTGGCGCGCGCGCCGGGCCAGGCGGCCGCCGCCGCAGCGGTCGAAGGCGAGGACGCGGTCGCCGCCAACCAGCGCGGCGAAGCCGCCTATCGCGGCGGCGACCTCGCCGCCGCCATCGCCGCCTACCAGCAGGCGATCGAACTCGATCCCGGCTACGCCCTGGCCTTCAGCAACCTCGGCCTGGCCTATGTGCGCAAGGGCCGCGCCGCCGAGGCGATCTGGACCTCGCGCCGCGCCATCGCCCTGGCCAAGGGCCCCGGCGCGGCGACCATCCGCGCCGGCGCGTACTACAACATCGGCAAGCTCTACGAACTCGACGGCCAGTACGAGCGGGCGATGTCGAACTACCTCGCGGCCAAGCGCGAGAAACCCGACAAGAGCTACGACGAGGCGCTGCAGCGGGTCAGCGGCTACTGAGCCGGCCACTCGACGGCCGCGAACCCCGCACACCCCTCGCGATCGCTCATGTACACGCAGGCCAGCGACAGACCGGCCGAGGACCGACGAACATGGACACCATTCAAGACCACAGCCATTCCGCGTCGCCGGCCCGACGCCTGCGCGCCGCGGCGCTGCGCGCACCGGCGTTCGCCGCGCTGTGCGCGCTGCTGGCGCTGGCCCCGGCCCACGCCGCCGGTCCGGCCGAGGTCGCCGCCGCCGACCGCGCCGCCTGGCCGCGGCCGATCGATTCGCCGGCCGCGTTCGACCGCGCCTCGCGCGCCGAGATCCTCGCCTTCGCCCATGAGCTGGCGCTGTCGGAGCCGCTCGACGACGCCGCGCTGGCGCAGCGCCTGCGGCTCAAGCAGGTCGATCGCGCCAGCGTCGACAAGATCCGCGCCCGTTGGTGGCGGCGCCTGAGCGACAACTACCGCCTCGCCGCGCGCGCCTGCGCGCCGCGCGAGCCGTTCTGCGCGCCGGCCGGCGATGCCGCCGCGCTGCGCGCGCTGGCGGCGGACTTCGGCGCCGCGCCGCAACCCGAGTTCGCCGCCTGGCGCGCCGACGCCGCGCGCTTCCACCGCATCTACCTCGACGAACAGCTGCGCCTGGCGGCGCTGTTCCCGCGCACCAGCAGCGAGATCGACACCTACTCGGCGCAGGAGATCGACGGCAGCGAACTGCCCGACCGCCAGTTCCTGCTGACCTTCGACGACGGCCCGACCGCGCCCGGCGGCAACACCGACACGCTGCTGCGCACCTTGCGCGAGCACAAACTCAACGCGACCTTCTTCGTGCTCGGCGAGCGGCTGCAGCCGCGGCTCAAATCCGAAGCTGCGGCCAAGACCTATGCCGGCATGTGCGTGGCCTCGCACGGCTGGGAGCACCAGTCGCATTCGCGCTGGCCGCAGTGGCAGGACTCGGTGATCCGCAGCAGCGCGCTGGCGCGCGAGCACGCCGGCGCGCTGTACCGGCCGCTGTTCCGCCCGCCGTACGGCCAACGCCGCGCCGACAGCGGCGAGTTCTTCCGCACGCAAGGCCTGCGGGTGGCGCTGTGGACCATCGATTCGCAGGACTGGAACCCCAAGGTCGGCGCCGGCGAGGTGCAGGGCCGCTTGCTGAGCCTGATGCTGTTGTGGCGGCACGGCACGATCCTGTTCCACGACATCCACGACAAGGCCCGCGTCGCCCTGCCGTGGCTGCTGCGCCAGACCCGCGGCGCCGGCGTGCAGTGGGTCGATTGCAAGACCTACCCCGCTCCCTGAGTGAAGCCCCTGTAGGAGCGGCGCAAGCCGCTACCGCGACACTTCGACTACGGCGAAAGTTGCGACGTAGCCGGAGTGTCGCGGTCGCGGCTTGCGCCGCTCCTACAAAAGCCGACTGCGAACCGCCGGGCCTTGCGCCCGCGGCGCCGATGAGCCGTTTGCGCCGCCTTTGGCGAGTAACACGGCGGCGCCGCGCATCCGCGGCGCCGTCCACGCCAAGGAGGCAATACTCATGTCCCACCGGTTCCCGTTCTCGCTGCCGGCGCTCGCCGGCGCCCTGTACCTGGCGCTGCCGCTGGCGGCGTTCGCCAGCCCGCCGCCGAACGCCAACCAGACCGTTCCGGTCTGCGGCTACGTCATGGAAATGAATCTCGGCTTCGTCGCCACCGGCACCACCGCGCGCGTGCTGGCCCAGGCCAACCTGCGTCCGGACGGTTTCAGCCCGCCCGCGCCGCCGCCGGTCAGCTACACCGTGTACGCCGCCGGCTGGTGGCGCGACGACACCCATCCGAACTGGGAGATCGACGAGGACTCGCGCAGCGGCAGCCAGTCGTTCCCGGCCGAACCGGCGGTCGCCGGCCAGCACGTGTTCCTCAGCGGCGGCTGCCAGCTCAAGGGCGTGGCGACCGTCGTGGTCAACT